>JBKBUL010000093.1:0-4074 GCA_046290045.1 Sphingomonadaceae bacterium | reverse complement strand
GGATCCGCACCTACAATTTCCCGCAAGGCCGCGTCACCGACCACCGCATCAACCTGACGCTGCACCGCTTGCCCGAGGTGCTGGAGGGAAGCGCGCTCGACGAGCTGATCTCGGCGCTGATCGCCGAGGACGAGGCGGAGCGGCTCGCCGCCCTCGATGCCGCCTGAGGGGCGGGACCGCCGCGCGCTGATCCGGGCGGCGGCGGCGACGCTGCCGGGCGACACGCCGCGGCTGGATGCCGAGCTGCTGCTGGCGCACGCGCTGGGCGAGGAGCGGCTGGCCATGCTGGCGGGCACGGCGCCGGTCAGCGCGGACGTGGTGGCCTGCTTCGAGGCGCTGCTCGAGCGGCGGCGGAGGCGCGAGCCGGTCGCCCACATCCTGGGTTCGCGCGAATTCTGGTCGCTGATGCTTCACGTCACGCCCGACGTGCTGGTGCCGCGGCCCGACAGCGAGACGCTGATCGAGGCGGCGATCGCCGAGCGGGGCGCGCGCCCGCCCGCCTCGATCCTTGATCTCGGCACCGGGTCGGGCGCGCTGCTTCTGGCGGCGCTCTCGCACTGGCCCGAGGCGCGGGGGCTGGGGATCGACCGTTCGGCCGCGGCGCTGGCGCTCGCCGAAGGCAATGCGGTGCGCCTGGGGCTGGCCGGACGGGCGGCGTTCCAGCGGCTCGACTGGCAGGTGCCGGGCTGGGTGGAGCGGCTTGGCGGCCCGTTCGACCTGGTGCTGGCCAACCCGCCCTATGTGCCGGACGATGCCGAGCTGATGCCCGAGGTGGCCGCGCACGAGCCGCCGGGCGCGCTCTTCGCCGGGGCGGACGGGCTCGACGACCATCGCATCCTGATCCCGGCGATGCCCGACCTCCTCGCGCCCGGCGGGGTTGCGGTGCTGGAGTTCGGCGAGGGGCAGGCGGCGGCGCTGGTCGCGATGGCAGCGGATGCGGGGCTGCCGGCGCGGACCCTGACCGATCTGGCCGGCCGGCCGCGGGCGATTGTGCTTGTGAAGGGCGATTCCAGCGTCTAGGGGAGAGGAGCAGCGCAGCCGGTTCCGCTGGCCCTGCCCCCCACAAGTCGCTCAGGACCTCGTCGTTCCGTGCGCCTGCCGGGTGGTGCGGCCGCATGGGCGGAACGGCAAGCTCGCCTGGCAGTTCCGGCGAGGCGGCGGCGCCCGGTTCAGCGGGTGGCCCCGGCGATCGATCGGCGCGTTTCGGCTCCGCGCATGGGCCGACCCAAGGTGAGGATACAGGCAGGAAGCATGCAGAACAGGCAGAGCGGTCGCCGGCGCCGTGGGGGCGGCGGGAACAATCCGCGCCCGATGGGCATGGCCGGGGGCGGCCAGGGCAACAACCGGCTGGAAGTCCGCGTGCGCGGCAATGCCCACCAGCTGCTCGAGAAGTACAAGCAGATGGCGCGCGACGCGCACCAGGCGGGCGACCGGGTGGCGGCCGAATATTATCTGCAGCACGCCGACCATTATTTCCGCGTTCTGAACGACAGCCGGATCCGCCAGGAGGAAATGCGCGCCCGGCGCGGCGCCTTCGATCCGTTCGAGGCCGATGGCGGCGACGGCGAAGGTGACGAAGGCGGCATGGACGAGGCCGCCGAGGCGGCGCAGGCCCAGCCGCGCGAGGCGGAGCGCGAGCGCGACCGCGAAGAGCGCCGGCCGCGTGACGAACGTCGCTGGACCGACCGCAACCGCGCGCAGCCGCGTTCCGAGGCCGAGCCGGTCAAGCTGAAGCTCGGTGGCGAGCCGGGCGAGCTGCCGCTGTCGGACGGGGAAGCGGCGCTGGTCGCCTTCGGCGGCGTGCCGGCCCGCGACTCCGATACGGGGGCGCAGCCCGAAGCGACCGAGGAAGCCGCGCCGCGCCGGCGGCGCGGGCGGCCCCCCAAGGCGCGAACCGAGGTCGAGCCTGTCGAGGGCTGAGGGACCGGTCGGGTCGGCGTTCGGCCGCCTCGAGGACGCCCTTGATCTTGCCTGGCAACTTCTGATCCGGGCGGCGCGCGATCGGCGCGCGGCCTGGCGGACACCGGCGCTGGCGACGGTTTCGCGCGAAGGCGGCGCCGAGGTGCGCACCCTGGTGCTGCGCCGTGTGGACCGTGTGGCCGGTGCGCTTCGGTTCCACACCGACCGGCGGTCTGCCAAGGTCGCGGCGATCGCCGCCTGCCCTGAAGTCGGCCTGATCTTCTGGGATCCCCGCCGGGCATTGCAGCTGCGTGTCGGCGGCACGGCGCGCCTGATCGCGGAGGGCCCGGAGTGGGCGGCCGCCTGGGCAGCGGTGCCAGAGGCTGCGCGGGCGAACTACCGGACGGCCGACGCGCCCGGCTCGGCGCTGCCGCTTGCCGGTCCGGCGCCGGAGGCCGGCGACGGCGCGGCCAGCTTCACCTTGCTCGATGTGGTGGCTGAAGGGCTCGACCTGCTGTGGCTGGGGCCGGGCGGGCATCGCCGGGCCGGCTGGGTGCGCGGCCCGGACGGGTGGACAGGGGGCTGGCGGGTGCCCTGAGGCGAATCAGCGCCGGGACCTCTCACCCGGGCCGCGCTCCGCCGCTTCGTCGGCGCCGGAAGCGGCCGAGAAGAAGACGAGGCCCATGAGGGCAGCGGCCAGCATCATCGAGCCGATGACGGCAAGCGCGATCGCGCCGAGGAAGGGCAGCGGCATGGGCGTGCCGGTGGCGGCGAGCCAGGCGAAGGCGCCCATGAGCACGAGAAGCGAGGCGGCCGCCATCAGCTTCATCAGGCGGATGTAGCGCCGCCGGGCCTCGGCCAGACGGTCCGGAGGGGCAGGATCGTCGCGCATGGCTTCCCATTCGGCCGGGATTGCGCGACATTCAAGCCGGCAAGGGGCAGGGCCGAGGCGGGGAGGCGAGGCATGGGGATTGCAGCGATCCTGAACGACAAGGGCAGCGCGGTGGCGACCGTGACGCCGGAGACGAGCGTGGCCGCGATGGTGGCCGAGCTGACGACCCGGCGAATCGGTGCGCTGCTGGTGATGGAGGGTGACAGGGTGGTGGGGGTCGTGTCTGAGCGGGACATCGTCCGCGCGCTCGCCGGGCACGGGGGCGAGGCGCTGGGGCTGAGCGCGCGCGACGTGATGACCTCGCCCGTCGTCAGCATCAGCCCGGCCGATTCGGTCGCCCGGGCGATGGCGCTGATGACCGACCGGCGGATTCGCCACCTGCCGGTGATGGACTCGGGCAAGCTCGTGGGGCTGGTCTCGATCGGCGACCTGGTGAAGCGCCGGATCGAGGAGATCGAGCAGGAAGCCGAAGCCTTGAAGGATTACATCGCGGCCGGTTGAAACTTTGTGAAAATTGCCTATATTGAGGGGCTCGGCCGGCTTCCGTGACCCGGTGGTCGGTTCGGGAATTGTTGCAGAAAAAAGCTATTGACGGGTGCGAGGCGCATCGCCATATGCCGCCTCCGCAGTCGGCGCCGGCCGGTTCGCCCAGCCCATCGTGGCGGACGGACAGTCGGGGTCGGGCTCCCAACAAGCCGAAAGGTTTGGCCGGTCGTGAAAAGCCGGTGGGGGTCAGCGTCGCTCTTTCTCATTGTCGGTTTGATGAAGGGACATGTGGACGGCGGTTCCACGCCCCGGGGGTCAAGGCCCGGGTGTCGTGAAACAGGCTCGTCTATGTGTCTCAACGCATACGCTTGTGCGGCCAAGCAATTGGTCGCGAAGTCAGTAGACGTTGTGCGAAAGATGAAGCTCCTTGAACGGGCTCGCGCCTCGGGCATTCCCCCGGGGCATGGGTTCGGACATGAACTTGAGAGTTTGATCCTGGCTCAGAACGAACGCTGGCGGCATGCCTAACACATGCAAGTCGAACGAGACCTTCGGGTCTAGTGGCGCACGGGTGCGTAACGCGTGGGAATCTGCCCAGAGGTACGGAATAACTCAGGGAAACTTGAGCTAATACCGTATGATGCCGCAAGGCCAAAGATTTATCGCCTTTGGATGAGCCCGCGTTGGATTAGCTAGTTGGTGGGGTAAAGGCCTACCAAGGCGACGATCCATAGCTGGTCTGAGAGGATGATCAGCCACACTGGGACTGAGACACGGCCCAGACTCCTACGGGAGGC
>JBKBUL010000027.1:0-26649 GCA_046290045.1 Sphingomonadaceae bacterium | reverse complement strand
GCCTGTCGGCCCCGTAACGCGCAGGTTCGATGTGGGGGGACAAGAGGTTTGCGAGTCTCCGGGATCGGGTGGGCTTCGGCGGGATAGGGTGGGATTCTGTCGATCTGCCAGATGGTTGGGATGGGAGGGGAGGGGTCGCAGGACTCTCAACTGGTGTCCAGGAATCGGGGTTAATTGAACATCCCGGTACAAGAGCTTTGCGAGTCTGGGGCACTCCCCTCAGGCGTGCGTGAAAGGTGCGTGAGGCCAGCCTCAGCAATGACTTAGCTGGCTTCGGACGGCGCCGAAAATGGCCATATGACGGAATTGTTACCATGCGGAACTGGGCCGATGTCGGAGAATCCGGGCCGACGGGGTCCCACTTGTTCATGTGGCGGAACAGATTGAGGAAATCGGCAGAACCAGCAGCTCTGCCAAAAAATAGTGGGACCCCGAACTGGGACCCCAAGCGAATGTCACACCTGTTGCCTTCTTACAACAGAGGTGATGGCCGAGGCCAGGACGAGGAGGGCGCCGATGGCGCCGATGCCGAGGCCGGCGAGGATGAGGCGCCAGCGGGTTTCGACCCGCTCCGGGTCAGTTTCACCGGCCATCTCGAGCCGGGCGAGGCGCCTATGATCGACCGGTGCGCGGCCCGTGAGGGCGGCGAGCCGGAGGGCTGAGCGCTCCAGCTCCTGCGCGGCAGTGAGCGGGGGATGGGCGGTGGGATAGAGGGCTGCCGTGGCGCCGACCAGCAGCAGCCCGACGATGGCGAGGACGAGGCCGAGGGTTCGCATCAGTCGTTCCTTTCGGCGCGGCGGGCCTTGGCGGCGAGGATGAGGGCAACCTCTTCGACGGGCACGCGGTGGCGGAAGATGAGGGTGAGCAGCGCCTGGCGCAAGGCTTCGTCGGGGATGACCCCGACCGCCTGGGTTGCCTCCTCGAGCAGAAGATGGGCCTCGCGCAGGCGGACACCGAGGGCCTGGTAGGCTGCAGCCGACGGTTCGCGAAGCTCGGGCTCTTCGGCTTCATCTGGCTCGCCATTCATTAGATATTCTGCTGTTGTCCCAAGGACCTGGGCTATTCTTACGCAGTTGTCGGCTTTCGGGACGGCGTGCCTGATTATGTTGTTCAGCGTGCTTGTTTCGAGGCCAGCCTCACGTGCCAGCCAAGCCTGACTCCTTCCTTTGAGCTCAGCCAGAATGCGCCGCCCCCATGGCGTCAAATCCCTTTGGGTCTTGCCATCATCCATTTTATGGGATTAAATCCATCGAGCTGAATCAATATCGATTGGATGGGTGATGATTGCGAACTTCCACTATGAAGATATCAAGGCATCTATCCGAAAAAAATGGGGCAGTATCAAAGCCTTCGAAAGGGAGGTCGGCCTTCCTGTCGGAGGCGTGAACGACTGGGGGCGGGGAAGGCGTAGTTCCCGCGTCCAGCGTGCCATCGAATTGCATCTCGCCTCCGTTGCCTGCCCAATCTCACCATCCAGCTTGTCGGACTCTAACATCGGCGGCTGTGATGTTCACCGTCTAAATCCGCGAGGCGGATGAACATGGCTCCCAAGCCCATGACGCCATGGGGCGCGCGGATTCTCGAGCTGCTGGACGGTCGGCCAATCTCGTGGCTGGCCCGCGAGGCTGACGTGAAGCGATCGACGCTGAACGCCGCCATCAGCGGCACGCTTCCCAGCGTCGACAAGGCACTCCGAATCGCCCGCGCGCTCGGCACGACGGTCGAATGGCTGATGACCGGCGAAGAGGCCGCCGCTGACTGCACACCTCGGCTGCCACTCAATCGCCGCCGCCCGCGCCCACAAACCAAAGCGCCACTGCCCCTGCCTTCATCGCTCGACAAAGGTGGGTGGCTCTCACTCCTGCTTCGGCGCGGTCGGCCGTGACGGTGCAGCCGGAGGGCGGCGCGCCCATCCTCGAGATCCCCGTGGGGCAGATCCACATGGGTCAGCGGCTGCGGCCGGTGGACCCGGTGTGGGCCGAAGCGCTGGGGGCGATCCTGGCCCGCGACGGGCAGCTGACGCCGATCGAGGTGTGCCGGCTGCCGGGCGACACGCGCTGGACGCTGGTGACGGGTGCGCACCGGCTGGCCGGCGCGATCCACGCGGGCCTGCCGAGGGTGAAGGCAATCCAGGTGAGCGCCGACCGGATGGAGCGGCGGCTGCGGGAAGTGAGCGAGAACCTCTGGCGGCGCGACCTGGGCCCGATCGATCGCGCAGCGTTCGTGGGCGAGCTCTTCGAGCTGCTGCGGGCGCGGGCGGGGCTGACGCCCGAGCAGGACGGACGGGTGGCCAGCATCCGCGCCCGGTGGGGACATTCGAACCGCCAAGCCGCTAAGAATGAAGTGAAAAATACAAGTCTCATCGTGACACACGAATACGGCTGGTCCGACGAGGTGGCAGCGCAGGTCGGACTGAGCCGGCCGACGGTCTATCGCGACGTCCTGCTCCACAAGGGGCTGTGCCCGAGCCTGCGCGACAGGCTTCGCACCCTTCCCGGCGGCGACAATGCCACCCAGCTCAGGAAGCTGGCCGAGATGAACTGGGACGCGCAGCGCGCGGTGATCACCGCGATGGAGGAGGGCCGGGCGCGGGACCTGAAGGACGCGGTGGCGCAGGCGCGTGGCAAGCCGCCGGCGCCGGACGCTGAAATGAAGCGCTGGGCAACCATCGTCTCGACGCTGGGGCGGATGGGGCGGCGCGAGCGGCGGCGCGTGTTCGAGCAGCTGGCGGGGCAATACACGATCGAGCTGCGCGAGGCGCTCGCGACGACCGAGGGCAAGACCCGCGAAGGCAGCGATGCGTAAGCGGCGGCCCTCGCTCGACGAGAGCCAGCTGGCCTTCAGCTTCGCAGCGCCGCGCCCGGCGACCATGGACGGCGACCTCGCCGGGCTGAGGCAGCTGATCGCGAGCGGGGTGGGCCGGATGCTGCGCGAGGATCCCCGCAGCCGGTTCGAGGTGGCGGGCCGCGTCTCGGCACTGATGGCCGAGGAGGTCAGCAAGAACATGCTGGACGCCTATGCGAGCGAGGCGCGCGAGCAGCACAACATCTCGGCCGAACGGTTCCTGGCGCTGGTGGCGGCGACCGATCGGTTCGACATCCTGGACGCGATCCTTGCCCGCGTGGGCGCGCGGGTTCTGGTGGGCGAGGAAATGCACGCGGCGCGCCTGGGCCACCTCCTGGCCGCGCGGCGGGACATCGACCAGCAGATCCGCGCCATGACCCCGGTGGCACGGCCGATCGAGCGCGCGCGCGCGCGCCGGAGCGGACGGTGATGCCGGGGCCGATGGTGCAGCGTGAGTGGTTCTCGGCCGGCGAGCTGGCAAGCCTCGGCCTGCCGGGCCTGTCGAGCGCCAAGCGGAAGATCAACGAACGGGCGGCCGCCGAGGGCTGGGCGCTTCGGGCCGGCGCGGACGGGCAGCCGCTGGCGCGGACGCGCGCAGGCCGTGGGGGTGGCACCGAATATCATGTCTCGCTGTTTCCGGCGAAGGCGCGGGCCGAGCTGGTTCGGCGGGGCCTGACCGCAGACGAAGCCGATCCGGGCCGAGCCGGGCCGGACGATGCGGCCGGCCTGTGGGCCTGGTTCGGCCGGCAGCCGCGCGCGATCGCGGCGGAAGCGCAGCGGCGCCTGGAGGCGGTGCAGGCGATCGAAGCGATGGAGGCACAGGGCCATGCCCGGACGGTTGCGATCGCGACGGTCGCTCGGGCGCTGGACCTGAACCCATCAACCCTGTGGCGCTGGCTCGACCTGGTGGCGACCTGCGCGGCCGCCGACCGGCTGCCGCATCTGGCGCCCCGGCGGATGGGCGGCGGCAGCCCGGCCACCATCGAGCCCGACATGTGGCAGCTGTTCAAGTCGGACTGGCTTCGGCCCGAGAAGCCGACGATCGCCAGCTGCTATCGGCGGGTGCAGGCTGCGGCGGCGGCGCGCGGGATCGCGATCCCGAGCCTGAAGGCGTTCCAGCGGCGCCTCGAGCGCGAGGTGCCGGCCGCGGTGGTCACCGCCCGCCGGACCGGCACCGAGGCGGTGCGCCAGCTGCTGCCGCCGCAGATCCGAACGGTGGCCCAGATGTCGGCGATGGAGCTGGTGAACATCGACGGCCACCGCTGGGACGTGTTCGTGCGCTGGCCGGCACGGGCCGGCGAGCCTGAACGGATCGCGCGGCCGGTGATGGTGGCGATCCAGGATGTCTATTCGCGCAAGATCCTCGCCTGGCGGGTCGGCGAGACCGAAAGCGCGGTGCTGACCCGGCTGGCGTTCGCCGACCTGTTCGCCAGGTGGGGGATTCCGGAGGCCGTCCTGCTGGACAATGGCCGGGCCTTCGCGAGCAAGTGGATCACCGGGGGCGCCAAGACCCGCTTCCGGTTCAGGATCCGGGATGACGAGCCGCTGGGTCTGCTGACGCAGCTGAACATCCGCAACCACTGGGCGACTCCCTATCGTGGGCAATCAAAGCCGATCGAGCGCGCGTTTCGCGACTTCTGCGACGCGATCAGCCGCCACCCGGCCTTCGCCGGCGCCTGGGCGGGCAACAAGGTTGAGGCGAAACCGGAGAATTACCAGTCGAACGCGATCGACCTCGACCTGTTCCTGAAGATCGTTGGCATGGGGATCGCCGAACACAATGCGCGCCCCGGAAGGCGGACCGAGACGGCGGCAGGCCGAAGTTTCGACGAGACCTTCGCCGAAAGCTATGCGACGGCAGGCGTGGGCCGGGCCACAGCCGAGCAGCTGCGCATGGCGCTGCTGGCGGCCGACCGGGTCCGGGCCGACCGGCGGACGGGCGCCATCACCTTCCTGGGCAACCGCTATTGGTGCGAGGCGCTGGGCCGCGTCGCCGGGCAGCTGCTGACCATCCGGTTCGATCCGGAGAATCTCCACAGCGAGATCCATGTGGAGGACGCGCGCGGCCAGTTCGTGGCGACAGCGCCGATCTGGGAGGCGACCGGCTTCCTCGATGCGGAGGCCGCCCGCCGCCGCGCCAAGCTGGAGTCCGACCATCGCCGGCGGACCCGCGAGCTGCTCGAGCTGGAGCAGCTGCTGTCGGCGGAACAGGTGGCCGCGCTGCTGCCGGCGGATGCCGACGAGGCACCGGTGCCAGCGCCGGGTGCAATCCGGCCGGTGCGGCTTCGAACCAGTGCGGCAGCCGCAATCGCGGTGCCCGACCGGCAGCCGGTGCGGGCCCAATCCCCCTTCATCGACCGGTTCGCGGGCGCAGTCACGCGCCTGAGGCTGGTGGAATGAGGACGCCGGCGCCGGGGCGGCAACCCCGACGCCGGCCAACTGGGCCCGGAGGCCCGCTCACGACGAGGAGTGCAGAGTATGGCGACGACACCGGAGACACAAGAGAGCGTAGCGGAGGTCCGCGCGCGGCTGCTGGCGCTGCGCCGCGACACCGGCATGAGCTGGCGGCGGCTGGCCGAACAGTCGGGCGTGCCTGACGGCACGCTCAGCCAGTTCGGCTCCGGGACCTACGGCGGGGACAATCTGAGGGTAGCCGCCGAGGTGAGGCGGTTCCTGGACGGACGCGCCGCGCTCGCGCTGCTGAAGACGGGCGACCTGCAGGCGCCGGACTTCCTCGAGACCCCGACCGCGCGGCGAATCCTAACCCTGTTCAAGTGGGCCCAGACCGGCGAGATCGTCGCGATCGCGGCCGGCCCCGGCACGGGCAAGACGACGGCGGCGCTGGAATATCAGGCGATGGCGCCGAACGTGTGGGTGGCCACCATGTCGCCCTCGGTCTCGGGGGTGCAGCCGATGCAGCTCGCCGTGCTGCTGGCGATGGGCACGACGGACGCCAAGGGCTCGCCCCTGCAGCTGTCGGCGCGGGTGCTGGCGAAGGTGCGCGGCTCGGGCGGGCTGATCATCATCGACGAGGCGCAGGAGCTGTCGGAGAAGGCGCTCGACGAGATCCGCAGCTGGCACGACAAGACCGGCATCGGGATCGCGCTGGTGGGCGACGAGCGGGTGATCGGCCGGCTGGGCGGAATCCGTCGGGCCGAGCTGGCGCGGCTGCACAGCCGCGTCTCCATGCGGCACGTCCAGGCGCACCCCGAACAGGCCGACGCGCAGATGCTGGTGGAAGGCTGGGGCATCACCGAGCCTGGGCAGCAGCGCTTTCTGACGGGGCTGGCACGCAAGCCCGGCGGCCTCAGGGGCATCGCCAAGACCATCAAGCTCGCCTCGATGATGGCGGCCGGCGAGGGCCGGCCCGTCACGCTCGCCGATCTGCAGGAAGCCTGGTCGCAGCGGAACACCGAAACGATGGGGGCCTGACCATGCAGAGCGAGATCGACGACATCCGCCAGGCGCTGGGGGTTCTCAACATCCTGGTCGACACGGGCCGGCTGAAGCTGGCCGACGCGCGCGAGGGGCTGGCCTTCATTGAGGCGAAGCTCAACCTGATCGAGCTGCAGCAGGCGCATCTGCCGGCACGGAGCGACGGGATCACAGTGCTTCCGGTGAAGACGCTGGCCAGTATTTCCGCCGAGGCGCGCGCCGCGCGCGGCCGGCACCGGCATCTCCGGCTGGTGGGAGGCGACGATGCCGCGCGCTGAACCCGATTCCGCCCGGCGCTGCCGCCTGTGCGGCTGCACCGATGAGGAGCCCTGCTTCGACTGGGACACCGGCGAGGCCTGCGCCTGGGTGGCCGAGGACCTGTGTGACGGCTGCTCGTGGGGCGGGCCGGCCGCACCCCGCGGGCATGGGCCGGACGACGAGCAGGTGGGAGACGTCTCATGACCGTCGAAACCCGCGATGCCGACCTCTGGAAAAGCTCGTGGATGCGGCCTTACCTGGAGGCTGGGGATTCCAGCCGGCTGCAGCCGGACTGGACGATCATCGACCGGGCGAAACGGCTGTTCTGGCGGGACAGCGCCGACCTGATCTTCGAGATGGCCGAGCGCGCGTTCGAGGTGCCGCAGGCCGACCTGCGGTCGCGCTGCCGGCAGCCGCATGTCTCGCAGGCGCGCTGGGCCGTCTGGTGGGTCGCGCGGAAGGCGACGCCCTGGAGCTGGCCGCTGATCGCCGCCAGGACCGGCGGGTTCGATCACGCGAGCGTGATCCACGGCGTGCGGCAGGCCGAAAGGCTCCGCGGCCGGGATCCCCGCTACCTCGCCCTCACCAGCGCGATGCTGACCACCTTCGTCCGGGCCGGCCGTGCCGCGCCCGCCATCGGGGAGACAGACCATGCCCGTTGAAAACCGCCTGGCCGACCATCGGCTTTGGGCACGGCCCGTGGTGCAGCACCACGCCAGCCTGCCGCTGATCCGGTTCCAGAGCCCGGCCGAGCGCCGCCGTGCACTGACCCGGCGAATTGGCCGGGCCCTCGTCATCCTGGCGGCTGCCCTGCTGGCGGCCGCCCTGCTTGCAGGAGGCATCCAATGAGCACGCGCCGACGGAAGGCCGAGAAGCAGGCTGCCGCACAGACGACCGAAGAGGCGATCGCGATGCTCAGCCGGTTCGCCGATCTGGATCTCGCGCTTGAGCAGGCGGCAGCCGAAGCCGAGCGGCTGATCGCCCAGGTTCGTGCCGATCGCGACGCGCGCGCCGAGCCGCTGAAGGCCGAAATGAAGGCCCTGTTCAACCAGCTGAAGCCCTGGTGGGCAGTCTCTCACGAAGCCCTCACTGACGGGCGGCGAAAGTCGATCGAACTGGGTGGCTGCCAGATCGGCCACCGCACCACGACCCCGCGCCTCGACACCGGCCGGTTGCTGACCGAAGCCGAGCTGATCGACAGCCTGGAGATGCTGGGATTCGAGGCCTGGGCCATCCGCGTGAGGAAGGAGCTGGACAAGCCGGCGTTGATTGCCGCGCTTCGGCGGGCCGAGGATGTGCGGCCCGACGGCAGCCCCACGCTCGAGGCAGCTGACGCAATCGCGCTCCAGGGGCTCGGCCTGTCGGTGCAGCAGCGCGAAGAGTTCTTCATCGCGCGGATCCCACCGCAGGATCCGGCCGTCGAGCAGATGCCATCCCCCGGCGACGAGGTGGCGCTGTGACCCCGGCGCGACGCACGCGGACCGCGCAGCGATACCGCGGCCTATCCGAGGCGGAGCGGCGCGCGATCGAGGCCGAGCGCGTCGACTGCCTGTGCTGGATCGGCACAGCGATCGCGGCGGCGCTGATGATGGCCCACATCGCCGGCATCGGCCTGTGAGCGCCCGTCCGGCCCGCGCTGCCCGCTTCGCGCCCCATCCGGCGCGGCGCGCGATGCTGGCGAAGGTGCATCTCGCACGCAAGGAGCTGGGCCTATCGGAAACCGACTACCGGGCCATCCTCGAACGGGTCACGGGCAAGTCATCCGCCGGCGCGCTCGGCGAGCGCGAGCTGCATGACGCGCTGGCCGAGTTCCGCCGGCTGGGCTGGCAGCCCGCCCTCGAGCGACGGCGCCGGCCGGCCGATCATCCATCGGCCCGGAAGGCACGGGCGCTGTGGATCTCGCTCGGGCAGCTGGGCGCGATCCGCGACTCGTCCGACACGGCGCTGGAAACCTTCGCGCGGCGGCAGCTGGGCTGCGAACGCCTGCAGTGGGCCGACCAGGCGATGGCCTACAAGCTGATCGAGGCCCTGAAGGCGATGGCCGAGCGCGCGGGCTGGCGGCAGGACGTGGCCGGCCTCGAGCCCGAGCAGGCGTCGATCGAGCTGCTGCGGCGCCTCGTGCTGCGGCTGAACGAGCTGCTGATCGAGGCGGATCCAGAGCAGGCGCACGTGTCTCTCCGGTTCCGAGCGCGCTGGTACTGGAGCCAGGCGGAATCGATCCACGACCTGCATGGCGACAATCTTCGCGCGCTGGCGGGTGAGCTGGCCTCGGCCCTGCGGCGCGCCCGGCCGAAGGCAGCGCGGTGACCCAGGCCGGGCGCCACGATGCGGTCACCGCGATGCTGCGGCCCGTGATCGGCGCCCGCGCCACCGAGCGGCTGCTACTGGCGTTCGCAGGGCGGCAGCTGTGGATCCCGCGCGCCGTAGGCGACCATCATCCCATAGCTGCGACGATCGGGCCGGAGAAGGCGCGGCTGCTGTGCGATCACTTCCACGGCACCTGGATCAGCGTGCCAGTCGCCCAGGCGAAGCGGGCGCGCATCCTTGACCTGAAGCGCGCCGGCCTTTCAAATGGGCAGATCGCCTCGCAGCTGCTGTGCACCGAGCGATTCGTCTACCAGGTCCTCGCCGATGCGCGCGAGGCGGCAGCTGTCCGTCGCCAGAATGACCTGTTCACCTGAAACTCTTCAGGTTGTGCCGGGGGTTCGGCGGGGTGAGAGGGTGGGCAGGGAAGGCATGCTCAGCTTCAGCACGGTGAACTTGGGATGTCCGGCGCGCTGTCGGCGGCCGATCGACAGCGCGTTCGATTTCATGGTTCGCGGCTACCGCCCGGCAGCCGGCTGGGCCTGCGCGCTGGTGATCCTGGTTCGCGGCGCTGTGCTCCCGACCTGGGAGATGGCTCTGGGACAGGACGTGACTCCGATGGACTGGGTGAGCCTGATCGCGCTCGTCGGGGCGCTCGGCCTCGCCCGCTACCGCCACCTCGAGAAGACCTCCGGCGCATCCCTCTAGGAGCTAGGATCAGATGGCCCGCCTTACCCCCACCGCGCAGGATAACGTCCTCACCCTCGTCGAGGCGGTGCTGACCGCGCCCGGGCAATCGACGACGCCGACGGCCTTCTCGGGCCGGTTCAACGTATCGCTTTGGGGTGCGTTCGAGGGCACGGCCGTGCTGGAGCGGAGCTTCAACGGCGGCAGCAGCTGGATCCCCTGCGCGAGCCTGGGGCAGCCGGTGGTGTTCGACCGCCCCTTCTCCGAGACGATCTTCTCGAGCGAGGAAGGCATCCTCTACCGCGTCCGGGTCCTCACACTCACCTCGGGCGCCATCCAGGCGCGCCTCAGCCAGTGACGACGCCGCTTTTCTGCGGCCCGTTCCTGGGCGTGCGCGCCGCCGGCCCGCCGGGGCCGCCGATCGATCCCGAGCTCCCGGCCGGCGCGCCGACCATCCTGAGTGCTGGCGCCATCTTCGGAACGCTCGCCGACGGCCAGACCATCGTGGGCGACGAGGCTGTGGCGGACGGAGATCCGGAGCCGACGATCGCCTATCGCTGGAGGCTGCTGGATCCCGACAACCTCGCCGCACCCGGAACGCTGATTGAGAGCGAGACCGGGCTGTCGCTCGTCTGGCAGGCTGTGTGGGATGGGTTCGCGGTCGTCCGCGAGGCGGTGGCGACCAACAGTTCGGGCACGGCAATCGGCGCCTCGAACGTCCTGCTGCCGCCGGTTCCGGCCTTTGCATTCGCCGGCCCCAGCATCATTTCTGGCGCCTATGGAGCTGGCGAAGTCGTTGGCGGCGCTGCGCCGACGACGGTGAACGGCACGGCCCCCGTCACGCTGTCCTACCAGTGGCAGTCGCGGATCGGCCCGGCCTGGAGCGACATCGCAGGCGCGACCTCGCTGACCTACACCCGCTCGGCCGGTCTTGCGAACGCCGGCCTGCGCCGGCGCGACACGGCGACTGACGCCGCCAGTCAGACGATCACGCAGATCTCAAACGAGATCGCCGAGTTCATCCCGGCCAACCTGCCGACCAACACGACCGCGCCAGCGTTCATCCAGCCCGACGGCTCTGGCGGATGGGAAGCGGCCGAGCCCATCGTTGGCCGGGACATCTACCTCGATGTCGGGGTCTGGTCGGGCGGCTACACGCCCTACTTCTTTGAAGTCGAGATCCGACGGTCATCGAACGACGCGGTGCTGGTGGCTCGTTCCAGCGAGCTTCAGCTCGACCTGTCGGCGTTGGTTGGCGAAACGGTCTACGCCCGCGTCTATTGCGTCGATGACGCGAACCAGGAGGCTTCCGCGAACACGGCCGCCTTTGGCCCGATCGTTTCAGGGTTCGTGCCGCAGATGGTCGCCTACACTGTCTTCCGCTCGACCGGATCGCGACCGGGGATGCCGGCCGCCGCACAGGTCGTCAACGGCAATGGAGTGGACGGGCAGCAGATCGCCGCCTTCGCCGGTGTGTCTGGAAGCTCGTTCAGCTACGCGAACAGCGGCTCGCGCGGCAGTCCGACACTCAACGACCGCGAGAACGCGACAGGAGGCCCGAGCGGCTTTCCGCTTGTCGCCGGCAGCATGTCCATCGGCAACGCCTCGACATCCGGCTACGCCTACGATCTGCCGGCAGGCTGGTATGAAATGCAGGCCGCGTTCGGCCACGCGGCTTCGACGAACTCCATCAACATCGACATGCGCACCGGAACCGTGGTCGATGGCGGAGGGCGCATCCGCAGCTTCGCGACATCCAAGGGTTCGCATGAGATGCTGTTCGTTGGCGGCGCCGCCTCGGCGGACGAGAACAACGCTGTCGGCGGTGAGCTGCTGGGCTACTCGGCCATCAGCGAGAACCTGCTGAACGGGTCAGGCGGATGGTATCGCTTCTACACGCCAGGCGGAGTCGTGTTCGACCGGCTCTCGAATGCCTCAGCGCACATTGCCTGCATCAAGATCCGAACGGCGGAGGCTCCCTGATGCGCGTATCTGTTCTATACCCCGGAGACCGGGATGTCGGCGCCGCGCCTGCCGCCACGCGCTACCTCGACAGCCGGCTCGGCAACGACGACTGGAACGGCGCGGCGCCGGCTCCGGGGGCGCCGGGCGTCGGCCCGAAGCGCACGGCAAACGGGTTTGGCACGTCGCTTGCGGCCGGCCAGACAATTGCCGTTCGGCGCGGCGGCGAATACGGGCCCCCTTCGATGCCGTTGGCGGCTGGAACCGCTGCTGACACACTGGTCTTTTCAGGCACCTCTGGCAATCGCGCGAAGGTGATCGCCTGGGGAAGCGGCGACCCGCCGATGGTTGTCGGCTCGGCTCCAGCAGCAAGTCTTTGGGGCCCTGTCTCGGACAGCGGCGGCAACAACTATCTCGCCGCGAACGGCGAGCAGTCTGCGCCGTTCCCGACCTGGTGCACGCTGATGCATTACCCGGCGCAGGGGCGAGAGTGCTACACGCCAAGCGTCTGGCACCCGAACATCGGGCCGATCCTTGGAGACATCTGCCGCCGGGAGTATTTCATTCCGCGTCCCGACTATGAGCTGGGCTATCTTGCCAGCTCCGTTCAGGATTTCATCTCCAGCATTTCGCAGGCGATGGTGCCCGACTTCAGCCGCGAGATCGCCTATGAGGCGGCGGCGGGATCAGCTGATGTGGCGGTACACTGGACTCACCCCGCCATCGGGTCTTTTTTCGCGAACGACCCTCCGCTCGGCGCATGGGTCACGGCGGTGACACAACCGTCCAACCGGCAGCGCTTTGGCTTTGTGCAGGCCGTCGATCTTCAGGCCAACCGCATCACATGGCTGTTCCCCGGCGAGTCGCAGCGCATTCGCCTCTCCGGTGTATTCGCGCTGCTCGGGGCGCGGGCAGCACTCAGGCAGCCGGGGCAGTTCGCCATCCGGCGCGCACAGCCGACCGACCAGCCCGTCTATTTCCTCGTGCAGGGCGACTGGATGAAAGGGCCCAGGCGGCACATGGTTCGCAGGCGGGTGTTCCGTGTGGAAGGTAGCTGGTGGGAGATCTCCGGCCTGTCGTTTGCGCAGGGCGGCAACATGCCAGGCGAGAGTTCCGGCGGCATCTTCTCGTTCCAGCAGTCGAACAACTTCATTCTCGATGGCACCGGTTGCGAGATCAGCTGGTTCAATTCGATCACGCTGGGCCGGGCGATGGACGACGACGCCGGCACTCAGGAAGACGGCGAGATACGGGGGTTCGAGTTCGACAATATGGTGTTTGGCGGCGGCGTGAAAGCCGGCCCGCACCGCCGAGTGACCTGCGACGGGCTGCGTTTCTTCACTGTGGGCGATACCTGCCTCTCGTCAAACACCAACAGCGCTGGCCCGCACGGCCTCGTCTGGCGGAATTGCGAGGCGCATCATGTCAACACCACGCACGGGAACGGTCTCAATTTCTACGACAATGTGAACGACTGCCTCGAAGAGAAGTCGATTTTGCTCGACCGCAACCTCAACTGGACGCACCAAGGGGCGGCCGGCATGACGGTGCCGAGGCTCATCATTCGCAGGGCAAGCATTCTCCAGGCAGCGCGGGGGATCAACCTGCAGCCTGAGGCGCAGGGCAACCGTCAGTCTGGAGACACGCTGCGCTTCGGCTATGGCGGGAACGGTTGTACCCTAGATCGTGTGTGGGTGCCGCGAGCGTCGTCGGCCGGCCTCATGGTGGGCGTCTACAACGGGCCTCCGAACCCTGAAGAGCGGTTCGATAACGCCGTCGTCAGCCGCTGCGCCATTGACGGGGTCAACATCTCGACCGGATCGGGGCAGCCCTACATGGGCGGCAACCCTCTTTTACTCAGGGACGTGATCTCGACGCGCCTTCCGGGCGCAACGGCAAACACGTCGCTCGCCGGCTGGAGTTCGGTTGGCGGCGCCACCGTCCAGCGCGCGCGGCAGATCGACGGTGGTCTCTACAACGGCTCGATGTCCTTCGACGAATGGGAGATGATGAGCCGAACGGACCCGTTCGATCCTCTGAACCCGACCTACCAGGCGTTCCAGCTCGGCCCGGACCGGGTCGACTGGCAGTTCCCGGCCTACAACGCGCAGCACGATGTCGGCGCTCTGGTCGATCTCGTCATGACCCGATACTGGTTCAACGCCGGAACCCAGCCGGGCAAGGCGCTGTGCGCGGTCCTTCGGGCGCGACCTGGCAGCACGCTCAGGATCGACCCGAACTATGGCGACGGCGGCAGCCTGCTTCTCGATCTTGGGATGATCATACCGCTGCAGCGCTTCCGTCGCGACGTCACATTCCGAGTGGGTGAGCTTCGGCACGACCTGTCGGACACACCAGCCAATTGGCGGTGGACGGTGGTGACGCTTGAGGTGCGGCAGTGATGCTGCCGCGCGCTCTTCCCACGGGCCTTGCCTCGCCGGCCGCGAAGCTGCTGGGCATCGCGGTGCTGGCGACGGCGGTCTGGATCGCAACCAAGGACTGGGCCTCGGCCCGCGAGGCGCGGCGAGCGCTCGAGGCCTGCGCGGCCGCGGCCACCTCGCCCGACCGCCCGCTGGAAGGGTGCCCCGTCCGCCTCGCGGCCGCGATCGAGACGGCGCGCCGGGCGGCGGCCTGCGACGTCGCGGTCGAGGCGGGCGACCTCTACGCCGAGCGGATGAGCTGCTCGGCCCCGGTGAAGCGGCGCGGCGCCGAGCTGGCGGCGATCGGCGCGGAAGTCGCCTCGCTTCGGGAGCAGCTGGCCTCGGCCGACGCCCGTGCCCGGGCCGCCATCGCCCGTGCCGAAGCCCGGTCCAGTCTGACGATGGAAAGGACGATCCATGCCAAAGCCGCCATCGCGGCCGCTCCTCGCGGGGATGACGGCCTCAGCGACTGTTCTGGTGAGTGCCTGCGCCGGCTCGCCGGCGAGGCCGGCCCGGGCCGCTGACCCGGTGATCGAAGTCCGCCACGAGACGAGGCTGATCTGTCCGCACGAGCTGGGCCTGGACCTGCCCGCGCGCATCGCGCTGCCGGCCGACGCGGCGATCCGTGGCAATGAGAGCGGCCTCGGCTATGTCGCCGATCGCTTCCGCCGGGAGGAGCTGCTGGAAGGCCGGCTGGCCGACGCCCGGTCGGAGTGCCGGCCGTGAGCCGGCCGATTGCCCGCCCGGCGCCCCGCCGGATCGGTCCGCGCGCGCGGGGCTGCATCATGTTCTTCGAGGCCTGCCGGCTCAGGGCCTATCGCTGCTCGGCCGGGAAATGGACGATCGGCTGGGGGAACACCTTCTACGAGGACGGCCGCGCGGTGCGCGCCGGCGACGTGATCACCCGCGAGCGGGCCGAGCAGCTGTTCGAGAACCTGCTGCCCGCCTACGAGCGCGCGGTGGAGGCGGCGCTGCAGGGCGCGCCCGCCAGCGCGGCCCAGTTCGGCGCGCTCGTCTCGCTGGGCTGGAACATCGGCACCGGGGCGCTTCGCGGCTCAACGCTGATCCGCCTGCACAATGCCGGGCAATATGCCGCCGCCGCCGATCAGTTTCCGCGCTGGAACCGGTCGGCCGGCCAGGTCACCTTCGGGCTCGTGCGCCGGCGCGCGGTCGAGCGGCTGCTCTACCTCAATGACCTCGACCGGTTCGACGAGCAGCTGCGCCTGCGCCGCGCCGGCCGCGACCTCGAGGCGGACCGGCTTGCCGGGGTGAGCCGCTGATGTTCGAGCTCGGCCTGCGGTTCATCTCGACGCTTGCCGCCCTCATCTCGGTGATGTGTGCGGTCTATGTGGCCTGGAGGGCGGGGATGTGGCGCAACTCCGACACCAGCAAGGAACTGCAGGCCCGGATCGGCACGCTCGAGAGCCGGCTGGGCGGAGTCGAGCTTCGCCTGTCGGACGTGCCCACGCGCGCCGACTTCGAGCGCGTCTCCTCGGACGTGCGGGCCATGACCCGCGAGCTCAACAAGATCGACGACAGTGTGGTCAGGATCGAAGGCTGGCTGATGGGGCGCCCAAAATGACAAGCTATCGCGAGCATCTGGCGCAGCACCTGCGCCTGGCGATCCTGCGGTGCCTGGCCGAGGCACCGGGCTACAGCCTGAACACCTCGATCCTGCGCGACGCGGTCGGCGCACTGGGCCTGCCGGCGAGCCGCGACCTGATCGAGACCGAGGGCCAGTGGCTGGCCGAGCAGGGCCACGCAACCCGCGCAGAGCTGCCGGCCGGCGTCGTCATCCTGACGATCACCGAGCGCGGCCTCGACGTGGCCGCCGGCCGCGCCGCCGCCCCAGGTGTCCAGCGCCCGGCGCCGCGGAGCTGACGGATGGCCGGCGCGCGATCGCGGCACATGCCCTCGTCGATCGACCGGCTGCCGCCGGGCGTGCGGGCCAGGATCGAGGCGATGCGGGTGAGCGAAGGCGCCCACATCGACACCATCCTCGCCTATCTTCATGGCCTCGGCCACAAGGTAAGCCGCACGGCACTGGCGAGGCACCTCAAGCGCGTGCAGGACAGCGTCCGCGAGCGAGCCGAGGCCGAGATGGCGCGTCTGTCCCCAACGATCCGGCTTGCGAACGAGCTGGCGACCTCGATGGTCTCGAGCTTCGGCGACGTCGAGACCGACCTCAAGCTCAGGGCCATCAAGGAGCTGGTCCAGTCCGAGCTGTTTCGGCGGGTCGCCGAGACGGCTGCTGCACCCGAGGATGCCGAGGAGCGGCTAGGGTTCAAGGATTTCTTCGTGCTGTCGCGCACGCTGCAGACGCTGGAGCAGGCGGAGGGCACCAAGAGCCGCACGCGGATCGCCGAGGATCGCGCGCTCTACGAGCAGGCCCAGCGCGACGCCCGGGAGAAGGCGGCGCAGGCGGTGGAGGAGGTCGCACGCACGCGCGGCGGCCTGACGGCCGAGACGGTCGAGGCGATCCGCTACGCCGTTCTGGGCGAGGCCTGAGGCATGGCTGAGGCGCCTCCGAGGCTGCTGCCGGCGGTGGTCCATCTGGAGGCGGCGCGCCGCGCCCTGATGGTGAGCTACGAGCGGCCCGACGGGCGCCCCGGCGCGGAGGGCTCGATCGCCGACGAGCTGGAGCGGATCGACGCGGCGCTGGGGCCCAAGGGCAAAAGCCTGCTGTTCGCGCTGGCACAGTCCATCCGCGAGGCCGAGGCGGAGATCCGCGACGCGCTGAAGGTGTTGGCGCCATGACGGGCGAGGCCGCCCCCCTGGCGCTCGTCGCGGCGGGCCTTGCCTGCTGGGCGATCGCGGCCTCGGTCTCGGCCTGGCGCTGGCGGCGGCAGTATCGCGCGGCGCTCAGCCAGTTTGCCTGGCTGGCCCAGGCGCTGCCGCGGCCGAAGGCGGCGCCGGCGAAGAGCGAGCCGCACGTGAAGGCTGCGCGGACGCGCAAGGCCCGCCAGCGCGAGCGGGCGCTCGAGGTGATGCGCCAGCTGCAGGCCGAGATCCATGCGAAGGAGCTGGGCTGGTGACGGCGGGCCTGACCGACTCCGCCGATCGCGCTGCCGACCGCGAAGCCGCGGCCGCCGTGCTTCGTGCGTTGCCGCCGGGCGACATGCTGCTGCCCTATCAGGCAGCGGTGAACCGGCGACTTCATGCCGGCGTGTCGCTGCTGGCGATCGAGAAGAGCCGGCGGATCGGGCTGACCTGGGGCCTGGCCGCGCGCGCGGTGCTGGTGGCGGCCGCCCGGGCGACGGCCGGGGGCATGAACGTCTGGTACATGGGCTACGACCAGGAGATGGCGCGCGAGTTCATCGACGTCTGTGCCCTGTGGGCGCGGGCCTTCGGCCTCGGCGCGCCCGAGTTCGGCGAAGAACTCGTCTCGGACGGCGAGAAGGACATTGGCGCGCTGAGGATCCGCTTCGCCTCCGGTTTCAAGATCGTGGCCCTGCCTTCGGTCGCCCGCGCGCTGCGCGGCAAGCAGGGCCTCGTCATCCTCGACGAGGCTGCGTTCCACAAGGATCTCGCCGAAGTGCTGAAAGCGGCGCTCGCGCTGCTGATGTGGGGCGGCCAGGTGGTCGTGGTCTCGACGCACGACGGCGTCGACAATCCCTTCAACCAGCTGCTCGACGAGATCCGCTCGGGCCAGCGGCGTGGGGAGACGGTGCGGATCAGCTTCGCTGACGCGCTGGCCGATGGCCTGTTCGAGCGGATCGCGGCCGTCGCCGCCGCGCGCGGGCGGCCGATCGGCATCAGCCGAGACGAGTGGGTCCAGGAGATCTACGCCACCTACGGCGATGACGCGGCCGAGGAGCTGGACTGCGTGCCGCGCGCCGGCTCCGGCTCGCTCATCAAGCCCGAGGATCTCGCTGCCTGCGAGCACGCCGAGGCCGGCCGGGCCGAGCTCTACGCCGGCGGCCTGTGCTATGCCGGGTGGGACGTGGCACGCCGGCGCGACGGGCAGATCATCTGGAACTTCGAGATGGTCGGCGACGTGCTGTGGCTGCGCGACCGGTGGGAGGCGAAGGGCGCGAGCTTCGCCGAGCAGGATGCCGAGTTCGACCGGCTGTTTGCCGAACGGCGCATGGCGATGGCCGGCATCGACCAGACCGGCATGGGCGAGAAGGTGGTCGAGGACGCGCAGCGCCGCCACGGCAGCTATCGCGTGCAGGGGTTCCTGCTGACCGGGCCGACCCGGCTCGACCTCGGCCTGGGGCTGGCCACCCGGTTCGAGCGCGGCCTGATCCGCGTGCCGGCCGATCCGGCGATCCGCGCCGACCTCCGGGCGATCAAGCGCGCCGGCTCGGCCGCCGGCGGGGTCCGGCTGGTCAACGACGACAGCGTCCATGCCGACCGCTTCTGGGCGGCCAGCATCGCCTCGCGCCTCGCCGACCATCCGCCCGCCGCCTACGACTACCGCCCGGTGCCGCGCGGCCGCGGCCTGGGCGAACGGGCGACCGGCCGCGGCTGGCAGCGCCCCGACCACAGCGGCGACGAGCGTCGCCTTAGCGGCAGGAGCCTTCGATGATCGAGCGTCTGAAAGGCGCGCTGGTGGCCGCGCGCGCGGTGCTTTCGCCAGGTGCACGGGGCGCCGTCGCCGCCCAGCTGCGCGCCCAGGTGGCAGCGCCCTCACTGGGCTCGACCCGCTCGATCCTCTCGGGCCATCCGGCCGACAACCTCGGGCCCGAACGCCTGGCGGCCCTGCTGCGAGGTGCGGAGGATGGCGACGCGACCGCCTATCTCGAGCTCGCCGAGCAGATGGAGGAGCGCGACCTCCACTATCTCTCGGTGCTGTCGACCCGCAAGCGCCAGGTCAGCCAGCTGCCGGTCACGATCGAGGCCGCGTCCGACGCGGCCGACCACCAGCGCCACGCCGAGCTGCTGCGCGAGTGGCTGGCGCGCGACCGGCTGGAGGCCGAGCTGTTCGACATTCTCGACGCGATCGGCAAGGGCTATTCGGTCACCGAGATCGTGTGGGACACGAGCGGCGGCCGCTGGCTGCCGGCCGAGCTCAGGTGGCGGGATCCGCGCTGGTTCGAGTTCGACCGGATCGATGGCGAGACGGTGCTGCTTCGCGGCGCGCCCTCGGGCGGCGTCACGGCACCGGCCGCCGGGATCGACCGCACGCCGCTGTCGGCCTTTCCCTACAAGTTCATCACCCACGTCCACCCCGCGAAGTCGGGCCTGCCGATCCGCGGGGGCTTCGCGCGGGCGGTCGCCTGGGCCTACCTCTTCAAGAGCTACGGGCTGAAGGACTGGGTCAGCTTCTGCGAGATCTACGGTCTGCCGTTCCGGATCGGCCGGTACGAGGCCGGCGCCAGCGAGGAGGACATCCGCCAGCTGATGCGCGCGGTGGCCAACATCGGCTCGGACGCCGCAGCGGTGATGCCGAAATCCATGGAGGTCGAGTTCCAGGACGGCAAGACCAACGGCGCGGCCGATGTCTACGACCGCCTCTGCCAGTATCTCGACCGCCAGGTCTCCAAGGCGGTGCTGGGCCAGACGGCCACGACCGACGCCGACACGGGCGGCCTCGGCTCGGGCAAGGAGCATGGCGAGGTTCGCCAGGACATCGAGCGCGCCGACGCCAAGCTGTTGTCGGCCACGCTCCAGCGCCAGCTGGTTGAACCCATCGTCGACCTCAACTTCGGCCACCAGGCGCTCTACCCGAAGATCCGCATCGGCCGCGAGGAGAGCCACGACATCACGGCCATGTCGGGCGCACTCGCCCGGCTGGTGCCGCTGGGCCTCCGCGTCTCGGAGTCGGTGGTTCGTGACCGGCTCGGCTTCCCCGACCCGGCACCCGACGAGACGATCCTCTCGAGGCCCGAAAAACCGGCGCAGGAGCGCGCGGCGACCCGCGACCCGGCCAATCCCCGCCTGCCGCCGCAAATCGCGCCAGGCGGGCTTCTTAGGCCTTCCCATTTCGATCCTGCGGGCAGGGGTGCCATCGCGGAGGCGGTCGCAGCCGCGGTTTCGCAGGCGATCGGCGCCGACGAGGACGAGATCGACGCCGCCGGGCGCCACCTCGCCACCACCGAGGGACAGGCGCTGCTCGCCCCGCTCTGCGAGCCAATGCTGGACGCGCTGGCCGCCACCGGCAGCTTCGAGGAAGCGGCCGCCGCGCTCGACCGCGCGATCGCGGGCATGGACACCGCCGCATTCGAGGCCGCCGTCCGCCGCGCCTGCCTGACCGCCCGCATCGCCGGCACGGCGGGCGCCTGATGGACTGGCCGTTCGAGGGGCTGACGCCCGGCCGCTATGGCCTGATCCTGGCCGACCCGCCGTGGAGCTTCCGGGTGCGGACCGAGGCCGGCACCGGCCGCAGCCCCCAGCGCCACTATCCCTGCCTGTCGATGGCCGAGCTGATCGCGCTGCCGGTTGCCGGGCTGGCCGCGCGCGACAGCGCCCTCCTCATGTGGGCGACGGCGCCGATGCTGCCCGATGCGCTGAAGCTGATGGGCGCCTGGGGGTTCGCCTTCAAGTCGGCGGGTGCCTGGGCCAAGCAGTCGGCGAGCGGCGCGAGCTGGGCGTTCGGCACCGGCTACTGCTTCCGCTCGGCCGCCGAGTTCTTCCTGCTGGGCACCCGTGGCCGGCCGGTCGTGCAGTCCAGGCGCGTGCGCAACCTGGTCGTGGCGCCGGTGCGCGAGCACAGCCGCAAGCCCGACCAGCTGCACGCCATGGCCGAGGCGCTCTACGCCGGCCCCTACCTCGAGCTCTTCGCCCGCCAGCGCCGCCCAGGCTGGGACGCCTGGGGCAACGACCCCGACCACTTCGAGGCTGCGGCGTGAGCGGCCCGGAGGCCCTGCCGGCGGCGATCGCCGACTGCCTCGGTGCGCTCGCCTCGATCGATGCCGCCTGGAACGGCAGCGCCGGCAACCCGTGCATGATGGAACGCCACAAGGAGCGGCGCTTGGCCGAGAACGACGTCATCGCAGTGCTTCGCGCGGCCGGCTGGGTTGTGGCGATGCGGTGGGACGAAGCGACCGTCTGCGCGGCAGGCGTCCGGAGCAAGAGCACCCAAGGCCTCGGCGGCGCGCTCAACAACTGGCTGAAGCGGGCGCGCGAGAAGGTAGCGGCCGCATGATCGTCGTCCGCGTCGAGCTGTGGTCGGCGGTGACCGGCCGGCGCACCGAGCTGGCGCGCCTGATGATCGACAATGTCGGCGGCACGCGCACCAGCGGGGACTATCGGGTGCGCACGCTTCGCGGCCGGTCCGAGGCTGCACTCGACCAGGCGCTGCTGCACATGCGCGTCCAGCGCGAAGGCCGGGTGCTGCGGCATCCGCGCCTCAGCCAGCATGTCTGGCACCTCGTCGCGAAGGCGCTCGTCGCGGTGGGCTACCTCTCGACCAGCCATGACGTGATGCGAGTCTACCCGCGGAACGGGGCCCTGACCGAGGCCGAAGAGGACGGCCATGGCTGACGACCGCCCCACCATCCGCGCCGCGCTCGACCTGCCGCCCGACGATGCGCTTCGGGCCTTCCGGGCGCGCGACGAGCTCGGCTTTTCGGTCAGCTGGCGCGACTTCGAGCCGGAGGAACACGCCCGCGCCTTCACGGTCGCCAAGATCGCCCGCCTCGACCTGCTCTCGACCGTCAGGGAATCGCTCGACCGCGCGCTGGCCGAGGGGCAGACGTTCGAGCAGTGGCGCGCGCGCATCGAGCCCGAGCTTAGGCGCGCCGGCTGGTGGGGGCTGGTGCAGGACCCGGCGCTGACCGGCACGAGCGACCCGGTGTTCGTGGGCGAGCGGCGGCTTCGCACCATCTTTGCCACCAACATGCGCGTCTCCCGCGCGGCCGGCCAATGGGCGCGGATCCAGGCGGCGAAGGATGCAAGGCCCTGGCTGCGCTATTCGGCGGTGCTCGACAACCGCACCCGGCCGCAGCACGCCGCCTGGCACGGCATCATCCTGCCGGTCGACCACCCCTTCTGGCGCACCCACTTCCCGCCCAACGGCTGGAATTGCCGCTGCCAGGTGATCCAGCTGTCGGATCGCGACCTCGAGCGGCAGGGCTGGTCGCCGACGCCCGAGGACCGGCTGCCGCCGATGGACCCGACGGGCGGGATGTATTTCGGGCAGCCGCGCGCCTTCCGGGCGAAGCTGCCGGGGATCGACCATGGCTGGAACTACAACCCCGGTGCCGAAAGCCTGATGGCGCTGGCCGAACGGGCCGAGGCGGCGGTGCTTCGGGCCGAGGCAGCGGGCCTTGCCGAAGCCGCCGAGGAGACCCGCGGCGGGATCCTCGATGCGCTCGGCCTGGTGCTGGGCGTGCGGCTGGGCCAGCTGCTGGCCCGGGTGATCGCCGGCAGCCGCAGCCGCACGGGCGGCCTGCATCATTCCAACCGGCAGAACCGGGACCGGGGCAAGTTCGCGGACGAGGGTCGGCGCCTGCAGGCGTTGGCCGAAGCTGCTGAGGCGGATCCAAAGCGCCAGGTGACACATGATCTCGGTGTGATCGACCGCTCGAACGTGGAGGCGGTTGCCGCCCATCTCAGGATCGATCTGTCCGGCTACCGCAGGCGGATCCGCGACGATTATCTCCGGCACGCTCTATTGAGCCATGGGCTGTCGAAGAAGGAGCGCATGCGGGGTCAGGTTGCCCTGACGACCGCAGACCTCCGAAACCTGCCCGGCATCACGCGGAAACCGGACTTTGTCTCTCTCAGTGGAAAGTTGCATCACGGCCGGCAGGTGATTGAGTACACCCGAACGATCGGCGGCCGTCGCTATGTCTATGTCGAGGCGATCGACCACACGCACAGCCGGGTCGAGTTCCTGTCGTTGCGTGCACATGAGTCGGACGGAAGTGCGGGCGGAGGCGGTAAGCGGTGATCTCTGCCCTGCGACCGAGACCTCTACGCCCGAAGCGTCCCGCCGGCCATCAATATCGCAGCTTGCGACGCGCCATTCAATCCCTGGTGAGCTGGTGCGCGCCCTGACAGCCCTCGAACGTGCCGTCCTCGTCGCGCTGGGCCGTGCCGACGCGCCGGCCGGGTTCCGCGCGCTCCGCACCGAGCTGGGGTGCACCCGGCCCGCCCTGTCGAACGCCATCCAGGTTCTGCGCTGGCGCGGCTTCATCCAGTTCGGCCGACTGGCCCTGGTGACACCGCCAGCTGCGCCGCCGACCGAGCCACCAGGGGCACCATCACCTGCGCCCGCGCCCGCCCCGCGAACGCCTCGTCGCCTCGCCCTGCCCGAGCCCGAACCGCTGCTCGTGCCCGCCGCCCGCCCGCGCGCACCCGCGCCGGCGCGGCGGATCGGCGATGTCGAGCCGGTGCCGCCCGGCTGGAACCGAACCGCCTGGGCCGCCCAGCGCCGGATCCAGGGCTATTCCGCCGGCGCCCGGGCCGATGGCTCCAACGCCGACCAGCGGATCCTTCATGCCGAGCTCACCCACCGCGCGGCCGCCAGGGCGCGGGCTGCCTGCCGCGTCGAGCAGGCGAAGCTGGCGCTGCGCCGCCGCGGCTATGCCGTCTATCGGGCGGACGTCACCGGCGGACCGGCCGACCGCTACCGGGTCGGCCACGAACTCCTCACCGAGGCTGAGCTGATCGAGCGGGCCGCGCAGCGAGGCGGCGATCTTCGGTCACCAGCAGATCACGCTTGACCTGATGGCGTCGCCGCTTTCCCAGACCCGTGACTCGCACTGCACCTCCAAGATCGGCCGCCGCCACCGCGTCAGTTCGGCCTCACGCTCGCGCCAGTCCGGTGTCTGGTAGTCGCGCATCCAGTTCTCGTAATTCACCTCTGCCTGAGACCAGTCGGTCGTGCCCTTTCGGGTGGCCCGTTCGATCGACAAGGTGAGACCGGACCGGTAGACAGCGCGCGTCTCGGTCGCCCAGACCTTGGCAAGTGCATCGCGGGAGATCTGCATCACCCGCCGGCAATGATCGCGCATGTCGTCCGCGCACTGCGCCCGCGCCATGGCGTCGAGATCTGCGTCGGTGCTGGTGCCGGGCAGGGGGCCGCTGAGCCGCTCGACAGCGACCCGCTGCGCGTCACGCTCAGCCCGATTGACCGGCGGTTGCCGTTCAAGATCGCGCATTCGGATATGGTGCTGGGCACTCGCCTCGACCGGGAGTATCGCCGCCAGGGCGAGGATCGCACGCAGAACTTCTGTGCCGGGCATATTGCGGGCCATGCCATCGGCCAGGCCCAGGAGCAAGCCGGCGAGCAGATCTCAAAACTCCAAGGGCCAGGCGGCTCACCGCCCCCGCCGATTCGCACCTGAAGCGCTTCAGGTCGGGCCCTCGGGGCAGCCAAGCTATCAGGCGGCCGCATGAGGCCAGCCACGCCGCCCTTCATCGCCGCCGCCGCCGTCGAGGTCAACTCGGCGGGCGCATCGGCGCCGGGGCGGCAGCGGATCCAGCTGCTGCCGATCGGGGTGATCGAGCTGCGGGACGGCCGCGGCCCCTTCCTGCTGCCGCGCGCCGCCGCAGCCGCCGTCATCGAGGCGACCCGGGCGCACGCCGGCCGCACCGCCATCATGGTGGATTACGACCACCAGCATCATTTCGGGGTCCGCGACGGCGTCGCCGCCCAGGCGCCGGCCGCCGGCTGGATCGATCCAGCCACCCTCGAGGCCGATGACCAGGGCATCTGGGCCACCGTGGAGTGGACGCCTGCTGCCCGCGCCCGGCTCGAAGCGCGGGAGTATCGCTACATCTCGCCCCTGTTCGCCTTCGATCCGAAGTCGAAGGAGGTCCGGTCGATCCTGGCCGCCGGCCTCACCAACGTGCCCGCCATCGAGGCCCTCGCGGCGGCCGCATCCGCTCAACATCCGGAGACGAAACTCATGGAGCTTTCGAAGATCGCAGCCGCGCTCGGCCTGGCCGACAGCGCCACCGAAGCCGAGGTGCTTGCCAGGCTGGAGGAGCTGTCCGGCGCGGCCGGCACGGCTGCCGCCACCAGCCAGGCGATCGCCGTCGCCGCCTCGCGGCTGGGGCTGAAGCCCGACGCCAGCGTCGACGAGCTGGTCGCCGCTGCCGCGCAGAAGGCCGACCCGGCGAAGTTCGTTCCGTTCTCGGCCCTGGAGGCGCTGCAGCAGACGGTCTCGCGGCTCTCGGCCGAGCGGGCCGAGGGCATTGTGGCGGCCGCGATGGCCGCCGGCAAGGTGGCCCCGGCGCTGAAGGACTGGGCGATCGCCTATGCGACGAGCGACGAGGCCGGCTTCCGCGACTGGGTGGCGAAGGCGCCCGCCATTCTCGAGCCCGGCCGGGCCGACGTGGCGGCCGCCAAGGTCGCCGCCGACGGCCTGACCGACGACGAGCGCAAGGTGGCCGCATCGCTGCGCCTGTCCCCCGAAGCCTTTCTGGCCGCCAAGACCGGCCAGCCGTCCAAGAAGGAGGCCTGATCGATGGTGGCCCTCACCGATGACCGCAACACCCCCCGCCGCGAGGGGCTCGACTTCGTCTTTCCCATGGCCGCGAACGAGCTGATCTACGCCGGCGCCATCGTGATGCTGAACGCCGACGGGCGCGCCCGCAAGGGCGCGGCCGCGACCGGGCAGCGCGCCGCCGGGATCGCGCAGGAGCGCAAGCAGAACGGCGCCACCCCCGGCGCCGAGACTGTCCGGGTGTGGCCCGGCATCTTCAAGCTGGCGAACGCGACGGCCGCCGACGCGATCACCCAGGCTGACGTCGGCGCCGACGTGTTCATCCTCGATGACCAGACAGTGGCGCGCACCAATGGGTCGGGCACCCGCTCGGTCGCCGGCCGGTGCCTGGGCGTCGAGCCCGACGGCGTTTGGGTTCGCATCGGCCTCTGACCTTCGAACAAGGGACCAATTCCATGATCATCAACAAGACGAACCTGCAGACGCTGGGAGTCGGGTTCAAGGCCACCTTCCAGGGCGCGCTCGCGCAGGCACCGACCGACCACCTGCGCGTCGCCACCCCGGTGCCCAGCACCACGGGCAAGGAGGAATATGGCTGGCTGGGCAAGTTCCCGAGCGTGCGCGAGTGGATCGGCGACCGCGTCATCCAGAACCTGAAGCAGCACAGCTACACCATCGCCAACCGCGATTTCGAGCTGACCGTCGGTGTCGACCGCAACGACATCGAGGATGACAATCTGGGCATCTACGGCCCGATGTTCAACGAAATGGGCATGGCGACGGGCGCCCACAAGTGCGAGCTGGTCTACGGCCTCCTGAAGGACGGCTTCTCGCAGCTGTGCTACGACGGGCAGTTCTTCTTCGATACCGATCACCCGGTCCTCGACGCGGCCGGCGTGCCGCAGTCGGTGGCGAACACCGACGGCGGATCCGGCACGCCCTGGTTCCTGATCGACGCCAGGCGGGCGCTCAAGCCGATCATCCTGCAGGAGCGGAAGGACTATCAGTTCGTCGCCAAGGACAATCTCGACGACGACAATGTCTTTCTGAAGAAGGAGTTCCTCTACGGCGCCGACGCCCGCTACAATGTCGGCTTCGGCTTCTGGCAGATCGCCTGGGGCAGCCGGCAGCCGCTGAACCCCACCACCTATGCCAACGCCCGCGCCCAGCTGATGGCGATGAAGGGCGATTATGGCCGGCCGCTCGGCATCATGCCGAACCTGCTCGTGGTGCCGCCCGCGCTCGATGGCGCGGCGCGCAAGATCCTGAAGAACGAGCTGACGACGGCGGGCGAGACCAACGAGTGGCAGAACACCGCCGAGCTGCTGGTGACGCCGTGGCTCGCGTGACGAAGAACCCGCAGGGGAAGGGCGCGGCGGATGCCTCCGCCGCCGCGC
>JBKBUL010000001.1:0-161690 GCA_046290045.1 Sphingomonadaceae bacterium | reverse complement strand
GGGGGGGGGGTGGTGGAGACGGAGGCACAAGGTCTTCGCCCAGGCGCCGGCCTGATAGTCCCAGTAGGTGTAGAGGGGCTTGTGCGGGTGGCGGGCGCGGAGCGCATCCGTCCAGCCCGCCGCCGTCAGCGCCCGGAAGCGGGCGCGCGATTCCGGGCGGCAGAGGGCGTCGTCGGCCATGGCCTCGGGGCGGGCGACGTCGAGATCGGTCGGGCAGACGTTCCAGTCGCCGGCCAGCACGACCGGCTGCTCGCTCGCCAGAAGTTCGGCCGCGCGGGCCGCGAGCCGGTCCATCCAGGCGAGCTTGTAGTCGAACTTCGGGCCCGGCACCGGATTGCCGTTGGGCAGGTAGAGACAGACGACGTGGATGTCGCCCACCCGCGCCTCCAGCCAGCGCGACTGGATGTCCCCGTCGTCACCGGGGAGGCTGCGATGGACTTCCTCGACCGGGGTTCGGCTGAGCAGCGCGACGCCGTTGAAACCCTTCTGGCCGTGCACCAGCGCCTCGTAGCCGGCCTCGCGCAGGGCGTCCGAGGGAAAACGGTCCGTCTCGATCTTGATTTCCTGGAGCGCCACCACGTCGGGGCGGGCCTCGGCCAGCCAGTCGAGCAGGCGCGGGAGCCGCGCGCCGATCCCGTTCACATTGTAGGTGGCGATTCGCAGCTTGACGGCTCCGCCGGGGTCAGACCGAGAAGGAGGTGCCGCAGCCGCAGCTCGACGCAGCATTGGGGTTGCGGACCTGGAAGGCGGCGCCGCCGAGATTCTCGACATAATCGACCACCGCGCCGGCGAGGAAGGGCAGGCTGACCGAATCGACGAGGAGGCCCACCCCGTCGGTCACCACCTCGACATCATCGTCGGCCGGCGCATCGGCGAGATCGAAGCGGTACTGGAAGCCGGCGCAGCCGCCGCCATCGACCGAGACGCGAAGCCGCGCCGATTCGCGGCCCTGGCGACGCGCGATCGCGGCAACCCGCGCTGCGGCAGCAGGCGTGAGCACAATGTCAGACATGGTGGTGATGTAGGCGGGGCTGCGCTTGCGGACAAGCGGCGACCGACGGTCAGTCGGCCAGCGCGGCGTCGAGCTGCGGGCCGACGGGGGCGCGCTGATAGGCCAGAAGGTAGCGCGAGGATTCGATGAAGGGACGCGGATCGACTGGCTGGCCGTCGATCCGGACTTCATAGTGCAGGTGGGTGCCGGTCGATCGGCCTGTCGAGCCCATGCCGCCGATCTGCTGCCCCATCATCACCCGCTCGCCGACGCGGACGCCGATCGAGGACAGGTGCGCGTAGCGGGTGAGGATTCCGCGGCCGTGATCGATATCGACCGTCAGGCCATAGGCGCCGAAGCGCTCGGCGCGAACCACGCGGCCGGCGGCGGCCGCGAGGATGGGCTCGCCATGCGCGCCGGCAAGATCGAGGCCGGCGTGGCGGGCGGCGCGGCCGTGGAAGGGGTCAGCCCGCATCCCGAAGCCCGAAGTCAGCGTGAAGTTGCGCGCCGGCACATAGGCCGGAAGCGACGTGATCACATCCTCGATGGCCTCGGCGCGCTGCCAGGTGCGAAGCAGCTCCGCATCGCTCGAGTCGGTGGCGGCCAGGGGATTGGCGGGCACGAAGGGGCCGCCCGAGCCGGTGGCAACCGTGGTGCCTGCAAAGCGGCCGGGATCAAGCCCGAGGCGCGCCAGAAGCGAATGCGCGTCCCTGAGGCGATTGGCGGCCGTCGTCGCGACGCGCTCCGTCAGGGCCATCTGGCGCTGCTCGAGCGCCGCGAAGGGTGCGAGAACGCCGCTGTTCGCGGCGGCTTCGGCCGAGACCTTTCCGCGTGCACGCGGCAGAAGCCCGGCAAGATCGGCTCCCTTGGCCCGGCCGCTCACCAGCGCGTCGAGGAACTGCTGGCGCTGCTCGATCCGCTCGGCGGTGGTCTGTGCCGGGCCCTTGCGGGCCGCCGGGTCGGCCTTCAGCGCCTCGACCTGGGCTGCCATCCTGGCGACTTCGGCGCCGGTTCGCGGATCGGCGGCTGGCGCCGGATTGAGCGTGCCGACGGTCGCAATCCCGAGCCATCCCGCGATCATCGCTGCCGTGCCGAGCGCCATGGGCTGTTCCGTGCGTCCCGTCTCTGGCGGTGCCGGCGGACCGGTCCTGACGGAGGCGAGTTCGGAAGCACGCGGTAACCGGGCACGCGAAGGGCGTGTCGAAACAGGTTCCCGAGGCTTGCGACCCCTCTCGCGACAGGCCGGGCAGAGCCCGACCGACACCATGCAACCTCTTGTCTTGCCTGCCGGATCTTGCCGCCCGGTCGGCGCTTGTCCCGCCCGCCGGCATCCCCCTCGGGAGGCGCTCGGCGCAACAGTTGGTTACGGTTTAGAGGCGCCGCCGCCCGTGCCAAGGCCGGCGTACCAGTCCATCGTCAGACCGGCCTTTCGGCGCGCCGAGTCGTTGAACGGGGGCTTAACGGCCCCCCGGAAATGGCGCTCGACGAGCAGCCTGAAGCGCGCGACCGGTTCTGACATTGATTCGGAACAAAGATGCCGGAACCAGCGGTTGCCCGCTTCGACATGGCCGATCTCGTCGGCGAGGATCCGGGCCAGCACCTCCGCGGCCGGATCGTGCCTCGCCTCGAATCGCTCGATCATCGCCGGTGTCACGTCGAGGCCGCGTGCTTCCAGCACCTGCGGCACGATCGCAAGCCGGGCCTCGAGATCGTGGGCGGTGGCGCGGGCGGCGTCCCACAGGCCGTCATGAGCGGGCAGGTCGCCATAGCGGCCGCCGCTCTCGGCCAGCAGCCCGGCCAGAAGCGTGAAATGCAGGGCCTCCTCGTCGGCGACGCGGAGCCAGTCGGTCGTGAAGGCGGGCGGCATCGTCGGGCCCCAGCGGGCGACGCAATCGATGGCGAGGTCGACCGCGTTCAGCTCGATGTGGGCAAGCGCATGGAGGAGCGCGAAGCGGGCGCGCGGCGAGCCGGCCCGGCCGCGCTTGGGCATCGCCGAAGGCGGGCGAAGTTCGGGCCGTTCGGGCCGCGCCGGCCGGTCGGGCACGGCCATGGCGGGGCCGGCGAGGGCGACTCGCCCGGCTGTCCAGTCTGCCGCGAGCTGGCGGGCGGCTGATGCCTTGTCCGTTGGATCCGCCGTCAGCAGCACGCCGACGGCGCGGGCGACGAGGCCGTCAGCCAAGCTGCTCGGCGGCCTTCAGCACGGCCTCGGCATGGCCGGGCACCTTCACCTTGCGCCACAGGGCGGCGATCGTTCCGTCCGGGCCGATCAGGAAGGTGGAACGGTCGATCCCCATATACTTCCTGCCATACATGCTCTTCTCGACCCAGGCGCCATAGGCCTCGACCGTGCCGCCTTCGGGATCGGAAGCGAGCTTCACGCCAAGCTTGTGCTTCTCCGCGAACTTCCGATGGCTGGCGACCGAGTCCTTCGAGACTCCGACCACGGTCGCGCCCGCCTTGGCAAAGCGGTCGGCCAGCGCCGTGAACTGGATGGCTTCCGCCGTGCAGCCCGAGGTGTCGTCCTTGGGGTAGAAGTAGAGCACAAGCTTGCGCCCCGCGAAGTCCGACAGGCTGACCGGTCCATCGGGCGTCTCGAGGGTGAAGGCAGGGGCGGGCGATCCGACATCGAGGCTCATCAGGCTCTCCTTCGAGGGGGCATCAGGCGAAGGTCTCGGCCCAGGCGGCCGTGACCGTTCGCTTCGCCTGTGCAAGATCGGCCTTCAGCGCCGCAAGCCCCGGCTTGCCGCAGGCGCGCGCGATAACCGCGCCGGCTGCCAGATCGGGGCTGGCCGCGGCATCGTGCGGCTGCACGAGCCGAAGCATCACGAGCGCCGACATCATCAGCTCGAGCGGCGACTCGAGATCGGGCGCGAGCAACCGCGCGGCGCCGGCGAGATCGGGGGGCACCGGCCGGCCGGCCGTCAGCGCGCGCACGCCGAGGATGAACTCGATGTCGACCAGGCCCCCCTTCATGAGCTTCAGGTCGAAGGGGCCGGCGGGCGGCTTGTGCCGGGCCATGTGGCGGCGCATGGCAAGCGCCTCGGCCCTGACGTTCGCGGGATCGCGCGGGCGGCTGTTGAGGTCGTCGAGGAGCGCGCGCGCGGCCGCCGCATCCTCGGGCGCGCAGGCGATCGGCCGGGCGCGGGTCAGCGCCATCTGTTCCCACACGTCGGCCTCGCCCATCTGGTAGGCGCGGAAACTGTCGAGGCTGATGGCGAGCGGGCCATCCTCGCCGGAGGGGCGCAGGCGCGTGTCCACCTCGTAGAGCGGGCCGGCAGCCGTCGGAACGGTCAGGGCCGCGACGATCCGGGGCACCAGCCGGTTGAACCAGGCGCTCGCCGTCATCGGCGGGCTGGCGGTCGATAGGGCCTGCCAGTCCCCGGTGAAGAGGAAGACGAGGTCCAGATCCGACTGGGCGGTCAGCTCGCCGCCGCCGAAGCGGCCGAGCGCCAGCGGCACCAGCCGGCCGCCGGGCACGGTGCCGGCGCGGGCGGCGAATTCGGTCGTGACGGCTTCGGCCAGGATCGCGACGGCCGCTTCTGCCATGAAGGCGAGCTGCCGCGCGGCCTCCAGCGGGCGGCAGGCGCCATCGAGCAGCTGCACGCCCAGCAGGAAACGCCGCTCGGCCGTCCAGCTCCGCACCCGGTCGAGCAGCGGCTCGCCCTCGAGGCCGCGCGCGACCGACCGAAGCTCGGCCTCGGCCTCGGCCGCCGAGCCGAGCGGCGAGGCCGGCTCGAGCAGCACGTCGATGAGGCTGGGCCGCCGGGCCAGCGCATCGGCGAGCAGGGGCGTTCCCGTCAGCAGCCGGCCGACGACCTGGGCGAGCGGCGGATGGGCGGCCAGCAGCCGCCAGAACTGCACCCCCGACGGGAGCGCCGTGATCATCTGGTCGAGGCGGAGGAGGCCCTCGCGCCCGCTTCGCCCGCTGCTCACCTGCTGGACGAGGCGGGGAATGACGGCCTCGAAGGCCTGCCGGGCCTCGGGCGCGCGAAGCGAGCGCGGCCGGCCGGCGCGCCAGCCTTCCGCGAGGCTGACGAGGAGCGCCGGATCCTTCAGCCGGTGGCGGGTGGCCCAGCGCTCGACATCCGCGCTGTCCTGCGGCAGGCGGGGGCCCCGCGGCCGCTCGCCGGTCTCGAGCAGCCGGTCGTAGAGGCGCGCCGTTGTCCTGAGATGCGGCGCGAGCAGCGCTTCCACCTGCTTCCAGGCGCTGACCCCCATCAGGCCGGCGACCGCCCGGCGCTCGGCTGCCAGCTTTGGAATCGCATGGGTCTGTTGATCGGCCAGCATCTGGATTCGGTGCTCCACGGTCCGGAACAGGCGATAGGCCTCGGCCAGCCGGTGCGAATCCTCATGCGCGATCCGGCCGGCGGCGGCGAGCGCCGCTAGCGCATCGAGGGTGGCGGGCGCGCGAAGCGACGGGTCCCGCCCGCCGAAGATCATCTGGTGGACCTGGGCGTGGAACTCGATCTCGCGGATGCCGCCGCGTCCGCGCTTCAGGTCGAAACCGGGGCCGAGCTTCGTCACGTCGCCGAAATGGTCGCGGATTCGATGGCTGACCTCGCGGATCTCGGCGAGCGCCGAATAGTCGAGGCTGCGCCGCCAGATGAAGGGCTCGATGGCGCCGAGGAAGGCCTGCCCCATGGCGATGTCGCCGGCGGCAGCGCGGGCGCGGATGAAGGCCGAGCGTTCCCAGGCCAGTGCCTCGGACTGGTAATAGTGTTCGGCCGCCGCCAGCGGCAGCGAGGCGGGGGTCGAATCCGGGTCGGGCCGCAGGCGCAGATCGACCCGGAAGGCGTAGCCGTCGGCCGTCCGCTCCGAGAGCAGGGCGACGATGCGGCGCACGAGGCGCACGGCGGCCTCGGTCGGGTCCTCGCCGTCGCGGCGCGGCAGGCGATCCGGATCGTGCAGGAAGATGAGGTCGATGTCGGAGGAATAGTTGAGCTCGTGGCTGCCCATCTTGCCGAGCGCGAGTGCGACGAGGCCCGCGGGTGCCGCTTCGCGCTCGGCGAAGGCGGCCTCGATGGCGAAGCCGAGCGCGCGGTCGGCGAAGCGGGTGAGGGCGGCAGTTGCCTTTTCCAGAGGCCAGGCACCTCCGACGTCGGCGAGCGCGACCGTCAGCGCCACACCGGCGCGGGCCAAGCGAAGGCTGGCGGCCGGCGAGGCCGGATCGAGCCGGGCCAGCGCGCGTTCGAGGGCCGCGTCGAACCCGGCTTCGGCCATGTCGGCCAGCAGATCGGCTTCGCGGCGGATCAGCCCGCGCAGGAAGGGCGAATGCGCCTCGGCGCGCGCCCGGGCCTGGGCGAGGCTCATTCGAGCGTGCCGCTGGCAAAGCGGCGCACGAGCCCGCCGATCCAGATGCCGTCAGCCCGAACCTCGGCCTCGATGCAGGAGGGCCGGCCGATGAAGCGGCCCTGCCGCACGACGAGCCTCGTCCGGCGCGGGTCATGGTGGTGGCACAGCGCCGCGAGCCCGGCCGCGGCCGAGCCGGTGGCGGCATCCTCGGGCACGCCGGCCGCCGGCGCGAACATCCGGGCCTCGACCGTGCCGGGCTCGTTGCGTTCGGCATGGAGGTGGAGCCCCGTCGCGGCAAGGCGGCCGCTGGCCTGGGCCTCGGCGAAGGCGGCTGCATCGGGGCGTGCGCGCGCGAGCGCGTCGGGCGAAACGGGCGCGAACAGGAAGGGTGCGCCGACCGAGGCGATCGAAGGCGCGAAGGGCTGATCGAGGATGTCGTCGGCGGCCAGCCCGCACAGCTGCGCGACCGCCTCGGGCGCGACGGCCGGCCCGAGGGAGAGCGGCTGCGGCGCCCGGATCAGCGCCCGGCTCGCCACCGGGTCGGCTCGGGCGAGGACGAGGCCGGCGGATTCCTCGAAGGCGAGTTCACGCCCCATCGGCCGGCCGGCGAAGGTGCCGATCCGCGCCAGCACGGCTGCCGTGCCGACATTGGGGTGGCCGGCGAAGGGCATTTCGTGGGCGGGCGTGAAGATGCGGACATGGGCGGTGTGCGCCGGATCGGCGGGTGCGAAGCAGAAGCTCGTCTCGGCGAAGCCGAACTCGGCGGCGATGGCCTGCATGGCGGGCGCGTCGAGGCCTTCGGCGTCGAGGACCACGGCGAGCTGGTTGCCCGAGCCGGGCCCCGGCGCGTCCGGCGCGACGAAGACATCGACAATCTCGAAGCGGCGGCTCATCGCCGGCCGACCGGCCAATTGTCGATGAGGCGGGTTTCGCCCAGCCGGGCGGCGACGAACAGCCGGGCGCCGGGCGCCATGTGCGCGAGCGGTTGCAGGGTCGCCTCGTCGGCGAGTTCCAGATAATCCGGCTTGAAGCCGGCCGAGCGCAGGCTGGCGATGGCGGTGGCCAGCGTTTCCCCGACATCGGCGCCGGCAGCGATCGCCCGGGCGGCCGCATCCAGCGTACGGGGCAGGGCGGCTGCGACCACGCGCGCCTCCGGCGTGAGATAGGCGTTGCGCGAGCTCATCGCGAGGCCATCGGGCTCGCGCACGGTGGGGCAGCCGAGGATCTCGATGGGAAGATCGAGATCGGCGACGAGCCGGCGGATGACGGCGAGCTGCTGCCAGTCCTTCTCGCCGAAGACGGCCACGTCGGGGAAGGCCATGAGAAGGAGCTTCGTGACGACGGTTGCCACGCCATCGAAATGGCCGGGACGGTGGGCGCCTTCCATCGGCTGATCAAGGCCTGCCACATGCACGACCGTGGAATGGCCCGGCGGATAGACGACCTCGACCGGGGGTGCGAACAGCAGGTCGCAGCCGGCGGCGCGCAGCACGGCCGCGTCCGCCACTTCCTGGCGGGGGTAGCGGTTGAAATCCTCGTTGGCGCCGAACTGCGTTGGGTTGACGAAGATGGAGGCGATCACGCGGGTCGCGCGGGTTCGCGCCCGGCGCACGAGGGCGAGGTGGCCGGGGTGGAGTGCGCCCATCGTCGGCACCAGCGCCACGCGCTCGCCGGCGGCGCGAAAGCCCCGGACCCGCTGGCGCAGCGCGGGCACATCCCGCACGATTTCCATGCCGCCTCCGTTCGATTGACGCCCGGGCGCGTGCCCGCCAAGGAAGCCGGGCCGGCCCATACAGGCGGCGGCCTTCGCAAGCCGGGGGCGGCGCTGTCAATGCGAGGGGCCGCGCGAGCGGGGGAGGAACGACGGGCGATGGGCCAGCGGCCGCATGTGATCGTGCTGGGCAATGAGAAGGGCGGGTCGGGGAAATCCACCACCGCCGTCCACATCGCCATGGCGCTGCTGACGGCGGGAAAGTCGGTTGCCGTCATCGACGGCGACCATCGCCAGCGCACCGTGGCCCGCTATCTCGAGAACCGGCGCGCCTGGGCAGCGCGCCATGGCCTCAGCCTGCCCACGCCCGAGGTGACCGTGCTGGACGATGCGCGTGCGGGCGACATCGATGGCCATCTGGGCGCCGGGCTCGACGCGCTGGTGATCGACACGCCGGGCCGCGATTCGGAGATCGGGCGGGCGGCCATCGTCCGCGCCGACACGCTGGTGACCCCGATCAACGACAGTTTCGTCGATTTCGACCTGCTGGGGCAGGTCGATCCGGACAGCTACCGGGTGACGAAGCCGAGCTTCTACGCCGAACTCGTCTGGAAGGCGCGGCAGCAGCGCGCCCGCGCCGATGGCGGATCGGTCGACTGGGTGGTGCTGAGGAACCGCCTGTCCACGCTGGAAGCGCGCAACCGCCGGCGGGTGGGGGCGGCGCTCGACGAGCTTGCGCGGCGGATCGGCTTCCGCCTGGTGCCGGGCCTGTCGGAGCGGGTCATCTACCGCGAACTCTTCCCGCGCGGGCTGACGCTGCTCGATCTGGCGCAGATCGACGAGGCGTCGGTGAGCCATGTCGCGGCGCGCGCCGAGCTTCGCGAGCTGATCGCCGGGCTGAAGCTGCCGCTGGCGACCGGCCCGGCCGAGGCGGCGGCCTGATGGGGCTTCTCGCCCTGCTGGCCGTCGGCGTCGTCGGCTATCTCTGGTGGCGCGGGCACCTGGGGGCGGATGCGGGCCGCAAGCTCGCGCTGGCGGGCGGTGCCGGGCTTGCGCTCTGGCTGATGGTGCGCGGGGCGTGGGTGCCGGGGCTCGCAGTCGGCGCGGCGACGCTGGGCCTGGGGCTGGCCGGCCAGCTTCGCCGCAAGGAGTCGATCCGGCCCATGGACGAGATCGAGGCGCGCCAGCTGCTGGGCGTGCCGATGGACGCAGGCGCAGACGAGATCCTGGCCGCCCATCGGCGGCGCATCGCCGAGGTGCACCCCGATCGCGGCGGCAGCGCGGAGGAAGCCCAGCGGCTGAACGCCGCGCGCGACCGGCTGCTGGCCGCGATCCGAGACCGCGACGCTTGACCCGACCGCAGGCGGCGGCGCATCCCCCACCGGCCCAACATTCGAGAAAGGTGCGCGCGTGAAATCCCACCGGTTCCACCCGACCTCGCTTCGCGAATATGACATCCGTGGCGTGATCGGCGAGACGCTGGGGGAAGCCGATGCCGAGGCCATCGGGCGGGGGTTCGGAACCGTCGTTCGCAGGGCCGGCGGCCGGCGAGTGACGGTCGGCTACGACGGGCGCGAGAGCTCGCCGCACCTCGAGGTCGCGCTGGTCAACGGGCTGACGGCGGCTGGCTGCGATGTCGTCCGGATCGGGCTGGGGCCGACGGGCATGCTCTACTGGTCGGTGCCGGCGCTGACGGCCGATGGCGGGGTGATGATCACCGGCAGCCACAATCCGCCCGACTACAACGGCTTCAAGATGATGCTGGCCGATCGCCCCTTCTACGGCGACGACATCCGCGCGCTGGGCGAAGCGGCCGCGCGCGGCGACTGGGAGACGGGCGCAGGCCACGCCACGGAGGCGGCCGTGCTCGACCGCTATGTGGAGCGGCTGGTGGAGGGCTTTTCCGGGCCGGCGCTCCGGATCGGCTGGGACGCAGGAAATGGCGCCACGGGCGAAGCGCTCGAGAAGCTGGTCGCGCGGCTCCCGGGCGAGCACCACACCCTGTTCACCGAGATCGACGGGCGCTTCCCCAATCACCATCCCGATCCGACGGTGCCGGCGAACCTCGCCGACCTGCAGCAGCTGGTGGCGGAACTGGGGCTCGATCTGGGGATCGCCTTCGACGGCGACGGCGACCGGATCGGCGCCATCGACGGCCAGGGGCGGATCGTGTGGGGCGACCAGCTTCTGGCGATCCTGGCCGAGCCACTGCTCAAGGAATTGCCCGGAAGCCCGATCATCGCCGACGTGAAGGCGAGCCAGGCGCTCTATGACCGGATCGCCGAGCTGGGCGGCCAGCCAGTGATGTGGAAGACCGGCCACAGCCTCATCAAGGCGCGGATGAAGGCCTTGGGCGCGCCGCTTGCGGGCGAGATGAGCGGGCATATCTTCTTCGCGCATCGATGGTATGGCTTTGACGATGCGCTCTACGCGGCGGTGCGCCTCATCGAGGCGCTGGGAATGCTCGGCCGGTCGCTTGCCGAGCTGCGCGACGCCATGCCGGCGATGGTGAACACGCCCGAGCTTCGCTTCCCCTGTTCGGAGGCGCGCAAGTTCGAGGTGGTGGCCGAGGTGCTGGCGCGGCTGAAGGCCGAAGGGGCCGAGGTGATCGACATCGACGGGGCGCGCGTGAACACGCCCGACGGCTGGTGGCTTCTCCGGGCGTCGAACACGCAGGACGTGCTGGTGGCGCGTGCCGAGGCGCGCGACGAGGCTGCCCTGGCCCGGCTGGTGGACGCGATCGACGCGCAGCTGGCGGCCTCGGGGATCGCGCGGATGGCGGCTGCCCACTGACCGATCCGGTTTGCTGCATCGCAACATGACCTCTTGAACCAGGCTTGTCGGCCTGCTATTGTGCGTTGCAGCAAGACCCGGAGAGTTCGCCGATGTCGACCGAGAAGAAGGCCAGCCGTGCGCGAGGCCGCAGCACCCCGGCGCTCGTCGCCGTTCCCGCCCCAGCCGTGAAGGATACGCCCGTGAACCAGGAAGCCGTGATGAAGTCGCTCGAGAGCGTGATGCCTGCCATGGAGAAGGCGACCGCCGATGTCGTCGCCCAGGCCCAGGCCGCCCAGGAGCAGATGAGCGAGAAGATGCGCGAATTGATGGAGAAGAGCATGAAGTCGATGACCGAGATGACCGAGTTCGCCAAGGGCAACATCGAGGCGATGATCGAGAGCGCCAAGGCAGCCGCCGCCGGCGCCGAGACGCTGACGACGCATTTCGTCGAGACGTCGAAGACGGCGATGGAAGAAGCCCAGGCCGCCTTCAAGGCGATGACGACCGCCAAGTCGCCCAACGAACTGATGCAGGCGCAGAACGACTTCGCCAAGGCGCAGTTCGACAAGGCGGTCTCGACCTGGAGCCACATGTCGGAAACCTGGCTGAAGGTCGCCGGCGATGTCGTGCAGCCGATCTCGAGCCGCATGGCTGTCGCGGCCGAGACGGTCAAGAAGAGCGTCGCGCTCTGACTCCGTCGAAGTCCTGAACGGGGCCCGGCAGCCTGGCTGCCGGGCCCTTTTTCGTGGGGCCGGTCAGTCGGCCAGGAAGCGGTGATAGGCGGGCGTCGTCAGGAAGTCCGGCAGCTCGCGCGCCATCACCAGGTCCGACAGGATGGTCGCCGCCTCGCGATACTTGCCGGCGGCGAAAAAATTGTCGCCGACGGCATCCTGCCAGACGGCGAGCTGCTTCTGGATCTCGGCGTTGATGAGGGCGCCAGTGACCGGCGTGCCATCCTCCAGCGTCACGCCATGGTGGCGCCATTGCCAGAGCTGCGCGCGGCTGATCTCGGCGGTGGCGGCATCCTCCATCATGTTGTGGAGCGGCACCGCGCCCTGGCCGCGAAGCCAGGCGGCGATGTAGCCGATCGCGACATTGACGTTCATCGCGAGGCCGGCCGCCGTTCGCGTGCCTTCGCTCGGCGTGAGCAGGTCGGCTGCGGTTGCCTTTCCCGGCGGGATCCGGTCGAGCTGGTTCGGACCCTTCATGTGGGCGTCGAACACCGCCATCGCGACGGGCACGAGACCGGGGTGGGCGACCCAGGTGCCGTCGTGGCCGAGCCTCGCCTCGCGCTCCTTGTCGGCGCGGACGGCGGCGAACGCCGCCTCGTTCTTCGCGGGATCATCCTTCACCGGAATGAAGGCCGACATGCCGCCCATGGCATGCGCGCCGCGCCGGTGGCAGGTGCGAACCACATGGGCGGCGTAGTTGGCCATGAAGGGCACCGCCATCGTCACCTGCGCCCGATCCGGCAGCACCTTCGTGGGGTCGTGCGCGAGGCACTTGATGTAGCTGAAGATATAGTCCCACCGGCCGCAGTTCAGCGCGACGATATGGTCGCGAAGCTCGTAGAGGATCTCGTCGGCCATGAAGGCGGCCGGCAGGGTCTCGATGAGAACGGTCGCCTTGATCGTGCCGAGCGGCAGGCCCAGGATCGACTGCGCGGTCACGAACACATTGTTCCACAGCCGCGCTTCCAGATAATGTTCGAGCTTCGGCAGGTAGAAGTAGGGCCCGCTGCCCTTGTCGATGAGCGCCCGGGCATTGTGGAAGAAGTAGAGCCCGAAATCGACCAGCGCGCCGGCGACCGGCTCGCCGTCCACCTCGATATGCGCTTCGGGCAGGTGCCAGCCCCGCGGCCGGCAGATGAGCACGGCCGTCCTCTCGTTGAGGCGGTAGGACTTGCCCTTGTCCTCGAGGCTGATGGTGCCGGCCACGGCGTCGCGCAGGTTGACCTGCCCGTCGATGATATTGGCCCAGGTCGGCGAGGTTGCGTCCTCGAGGCAGGCCATGAAGCATTTGGCGCCGGAATTGAGCGCGTTGATGATCATCTTGCGGTCGCACGGGCCGGTGATCTCGACGCGGCGATCCCGCAGGTCGGCGGGCGTTCCGGCAATCTTCCAGTCGCCGTCGCGGACCGCCGAGGTCTCGGGCGCGAAGTCGATGGAATTGCCTTCGGCCCACCAGCGACGCCGCTCGGTCCGCGCCTTCAGCAGCGACTGGCGGGTCGGCTCGTACATGCGGTGAAGATGGGCGATGAAGGCCAGCGCCGCCTCCGTCAGGATTGATTCCTGCCCGGGCGCCACCGCGCCCTTCACCCGAATCCCGGACATCATGTCGTCGAGTCTCCCTGCTGGCTCGTGTCGAAGCGGTAGGGCTGGAGGCCCCGCGCATGGGTGTCGATCCGGAGCGGCAGCCCGGCGGGCGGGGCCGAGCGCTGCCGGCAATCCGTCCGCCGGCAGCTGGCGCAGGCCGGCCCGATGGGGGTGGCGCCGAGCGCCGCCAGATCGAGGCCGCCGGCATAGACCAGGCTTCGCGCATGGTCGAGCGCGCAGGCGAGCGCGATGGCGAATGCCGGGCGGCTGGCGCCCCAGGGCGTGATCTGCGGGCGCACCGTGCGCGCGATGGTGAACAGCCGCTCGCCACTTTCGAGGCTTGCGACCTGGGTCAGGATCCGGCCCGGCTGCTCGAAGGCGGCATGCAGGATCCACAGTGGGCAGCGGCCGCCTTCGCTGGCGAACGGCAGGCGGCCGGCTGCGAAGCGCTTGGAAATCTGGCCGGCACGGTCGGTCTTCAGCAGCATGAAGGGGATCCCGCGCGCGCCGGGGCGCTGGAGCGTGGTGAGGCGATGCGCCACCTGCTCGAAACCGGCCGAGAAGCGCGCCTGCAACAGCTCCATGTCGTAGCCCAGCGATTCGGCGGCCGCGTGGAAACGCGCGTAGGGCATCATGAGGGCCGCCGCCCAGTAGCTCGCGAGATTGGCGGCCAGCAGCCGGGCGGCCGTCTGGTCGCCCTCGAGGCGGGCGGCGGCAGCGGCCAGTTCGGTCTCGATCTCGGCCCTGGCCTCCAGATCCGCGAGCTGGACGCAGAGCTGGAAGGTGCGCGACGCGCCATCGAGCGCCTCGGACAGCAGCACCTGGCGGTTGTGCAGGTCGAAGCGGCGCAGCTGGTTCGGCATGACGTCCCAGGGCAGGATCCGGACGTTGAGCCCATGGCGCACCCGCAGCCGCTCGCGGACCGCCGCGTCCAGCGCCTGGCCCGACAGGCGAAGCTCGTCGGCAAGCCGTTCGGCGTGCGAGTCGAGCTCGGCGAAATGGTTGCCGCGATCGAGCAGGTGGGCGCGAACCCGGGCGAGCGGGGATGGCGCGCCGTCGGCGTTGCCGGCCGGCCCGGCTGCCTCGGCGGCCTCGCGCCGCGCGCTGGCGAGCCGGACGAGGGCAGCCGCAATCTCCGGATGGCTCTCGGTGAAGTCGCGGATGTCGGCCCGGCCGGCCGACGTGCCGGCGAGCGCGAGGGCGGCTGCGACGTCGGCGACGCGCTGGTCGCTGTCGGCCGAGGTGAACTGGCGGATGTCGATGTCGTAGACGTCGGTCAGCTTCAGCAGCACGGCTGCCGTCAGCGGCCGCTGGTTGCGTTCGATGAGGTTCAGATAGGAAACCGAAAGCCCGAGGTCGGCGGCCATCCGGCTCTGGGTGAGCCCCAGCCCCTGCCGCAGCCGGCGCACGCGGCCGCCCGCGAACAGCTTTCGGTCCGTTGGAGCTGTTTCTGTCAAATCATTCACAGAATGACGTTCGATAATGTGAAAAGTATGACATCAGCACTCGATTCCTGAGCGAAATCTCTGTGAATTCCTTGACTGCTCGGGCTGTCAAGGTCAAGCCATGGAGCCTGAAGTTGTAAAATCCCTGTCAGTGAACTGGAAAGGTTTTCCATGAGCACCCCGAGCTTCGAGCAACTGGTCGGCGCCCCCGAAGGCCGCTTCGAGGGCATCGAGCGCCCCTACACGCCGGCCGACGTGCTGCGCCTGCGCGGTTCGGTCGTCATCGAGCAGACGCTCGCCCGGCGCGGGGCGGAAAGGCTCTGGTCGCTCCTCAAGTCGGAGCCCTACATCAATGCGCTGGGCGCCGTGACCGGCAACCAGGCGATGCAGCAGGTGCGCGCCGGCCTGAAGGCCATCTATCTGTCGGGCTGGCAGGTGGCGGCCGACGCCAACACGGCCGGCGCCATGTACCCTGACCAGTCGCTCTACCCGGCAAATGCCGGGCCGGAACTGGCGCGGCGGATCAACCGGGCGCTGCAGCGGGCCGACCAGATCGAGGTGAGCGAAGGGGGCGCCAAGCGCGACTGGTTCGCGCCCATCGTGGCCGATGCCGAGGCCGGGTTCGGCGGGCCGCTCAACTGCTTCGAGATCATGAAGGCCTACATCGAGGCGGGTGCGGCGGGCGTTCACTATGAGGATCAGCTCGCCTCGGAAAAGAAGTGCGGCCACCTGGGGGGCAAGGTGCTGATCCCGACCCAGGCCCACATCCGCAACCTCGATGCCGCCCGGCTCGCGGCCGACGTGATGGGCGTGCCGACCATCATCTGCGCGCGAACCGACGCCGAATCGGCGATGCTGATGACCAGCGACATCGACGAGCGGGACCATGAGTTCCTGACCGGCGAGCGCACGCCCGAGGGCTTCTTCCGCCTGAAGCCGGGCACCGGGGTCGATCACTGCATCAAGCGCGGCCTCGCCTTTGCGGCGCATGCCGACCTGCTCTGGTGGGAGACGTCGCACCCCAATCTCGACGACGCGAAGCGGTTCGCCGAGGCCATCCGCAAGCAGTTCCCGGACAAGATGCTGGCCTACAATTGCTCGCCCAGCTTCAACTGGGAGAAGAATCTCGACAAGGACACGATCGCGAAGTTCCAGCGCGAGCTGGGCGCGATGGGATACAAGTTCCAGTTCGTGACGCTGGCCGGCTTCCACAGCCTGAACCACGGGATGTACGAGCTGGCGCTGGGCTATCGCGACCGGGGCATGGCCGCCTATTCCGAGCTGCAGCAGGCCGAGTTTGCCTCGGAAGCGCGCGGCTACACGGCAACGCGCCACCAGCGCGAGGTGGGCACCGGCTATTTCGATGCCGTGGCCGAAGCGATCTCGGGCGGCCAGTCCTCAACGACGGCGCTGAAGGAATCGACGGAGGCCGCACAGTTTCAGACGGCCGCCTGACGGGCGATCGTCCAACGAGCCATCCGGGGAGGAGGGGAGCCGCCCGGACCCAATGGGGATTCGGGCGGCTTTTCCTTGCGGGCCGTCGCGGCCTGCCCTAGGATTCACGGAATGTTCACCTTCGTCCTCGCGCCCGAACATGCCCGGCTGGAGCGGCTCTGGCTCGTCGGCTGCGGTGCCATGGGCGGGGCGCTTCTGGCGCGCTGGCTGGCGGCGGGTCTGCCGGCCGAGCGCGTGACGGTCGTCGATCCGGCGCCGCGCGGCCTGCCGGCGGGGTTTCGGGGCCGCGTGCTGCCCGACGCGCTCGCCGCCTTTGCCGAGAGCCCCGATCCCACGACCGTGGTGCTCGGCATCAAGCCGCAGGCGCTCGGCGCGCTGGCGCCGGGCCTCGGGCGGCTGCTGGGCCCCGGCCCGCTCATCGTCTCGATGCTGGCCGGCATCCCGACGGCGACGCTCGCCGGCCATTTTCCCGGCGCACCGATCGTCCGGATGATGCCCAACCTGCCCGCGCGGGTGGGCGAGGGGGTGACGGCCTGGGTGCAGCAGGGTGCCTCCGAGGCGGACGTGGCGGCTGCCGGCTGGCTGATGGCCGCGGCAGGGTCCGTCCACGAACTGGCCGACGAGGCGATGTTCGACGCGGTGACGGCGCTGTCGGGATCAGGGCCGGCCTATCTCTTTCGCATGATCGAGGCGCTGGGCGCGGCCGGGGCTGCGGCGGGCCTGCCGGCCGATCTGGCCGATCGGCTGGCGCTGGAAACGGTGGCCGGCGCGGCTGCGCTGGCACGCGCCTCAGACGTGACGCCCGCCGAGTTGCGGCGGCAGGTCACGAGCCCCGGCGGCACGACCGAGGCGGGGCTTGCCGTGCTCGACGGCGCGGATGCGCTGTCGGCGCTGGTGGAAGGCGCGGTGCGGGCCGCGGCGCGGCGCTCGGCCGAACTGTCGCAGCCTGCGCCGTCGCCGGCACCGTCGCCTTCAAGTCCCCCGCTCGCTGCGGTTCGCAAGGTGGCCGGCGGCTGAGATGGGCGCGATCGGCCGGCAGGAGGCCGTGCGTGCCTGGATGCGCGCCATTGCCGCGAAGGGCTGGCATGGCGCCACGGTCCGCGACGCCGCCGAAGGCTCGCCCGACCTTGCAGCGGCCGATCTCGTCGAGGCACTGGCGGACAAGCTCGATGCGCTGGCCGCACTCTTCGATCAGGCTGCGGCGCGCGCGGCCCAGACGGCGGCGGCAGCCGACGGCGTCCGGGAGGCCTTGTTCGACGGGGTGATGGCCGGCTTCGATGTGCTGCAGCCGCATCGCGACGGCCTGCTGGCGATCCGGGCCGCGCGCGACCCTGGCGTGGCGCTGCTGCTGGCGGGCCGGGCTGGGCCGGCCGTCCGGCGGCTGGCGTCGGCTGCGGGGATGGGCACGACCCGGCTCGCCGACCAGGTGCGCCTTGCTGCGCTGACAGCGCTCATCGGTCGCGCAGCGGCCACCTGGCTGGACGACGACAGCCCCGACATGGCGGCCACCATGGCCGAACTCGACCGGTTGCTGGCGCGCGCCGAGCGGGCAGCGACCGAGGGGCCGAGCCTCGATCTTCTCGGCCTGCCGGGTCTCAGCCGGCTGTTCGATCGCTTCCGGCCGGGCGCCGCGCCGCCCGATCCAGCTCGTCCACGAGCGCCCGCTCGGCCGGGGGAATGAGGCCGGACAGAACCGCCCAGAAGCCACTGACCGCCTGCTGGCCCGCCGACTGGTAGGCGGCGGCCATCCGGGCGCGAATCGCCTCGAACAGCTGCGCCTCGAGCGCTGCGCCCGCCGGCGTGAGGGTCAGCAGCCGCTGGCGTCGATCGAAGGTGCCCACCTGCTGGGTAACAAGGCCGCGGGCGACGAGATCGGCCAGCACGCGCGACAGCGACTGCTTGGTGATGGCGAGCAGGCGAAGCAGGCTGGAGACGGCCAGGCCCGGCTGGCGGGCGATGAAATAGAGCGCCCGGTGGTGGGCCCGGCCCAGCCCCTGCTCGGCGAGCAGCGAATCGGCCTCGCGGATCATGCTGGCATAGCCGAAATAGATGAGCTCAATTCCGCGCCGGATCTCCGCCTCGCGCAGGAACAGCGGCGAGGCGCGGGACAGCCCCGGATCGGCGACGAGCGGCGGCCTGGATGCGTCAACCATGTTGACCAATTTTGCCCCAACATGATAGCGGCCGCAAGGCTTGTCGAAAGCCGATACGACGGAGACGAAGGATGGCGGAACCGGGCTATGACGATCGCGATGGCCAGATCTGGCTCGACGGTCGGCTGGTGCCCTGGCGGGATGCCAACGTCCATATCCTGACCCATGCGATGCACTATGCCAGCGCCGTGTTCGAGGGGCAGCGCGCCTACAATGGCGAGGTCTACGCCCTGTCGGAGCACAGCGAGCGGCTGATCCGCTCGGCCGAGCTGCTGGGGTTCACCATACCCTGGTCGCGCGAGGCGATCGACCAGGCCTGCCGCGACACGCTGGCGGCCTCGGGGCTGAAGGACGCCTACATGCGCCCGATCGCCTGGCGCGGCAGCGAGCAGATGGGGGTCGCCGCGCCCCGCTCGAAGATCCACCTGGCCGTCGCCTGCTGGGAATGGCCGCCCTACTTCGGGACCGAGGCGCTGGCGCGCGGCCTGAAGCTCGACATCGCTCCTTGGCGCCGGCCAGCGCCCTACACGGCGCCGACGGCCTCCAAGGCGGCAGGCCTCTACATGATCTGCACGCTGTCCAAGCATCGCGCGGCCGATCGCGGCTATGACGACGCGCTGATGCTCGACTGGCGCGGGCAGGTGGCGGAGGCGACCGGCGCCAACATCTTCTTTGTTCGCGATGGCGTGCTGCACACCCCCACGCCGGACTGTTTCCTCGACGGGATCACGCGCCGCTCGGTCATTCGACTCGCGAGGCGGCGGGGCATCGAGGTGATCGAGCGGGCCATCTGGCCGGAGGAGCTGGAGAGCTTCGAGCAATGCTTCCTGACCGGCAGCGCGGCCGAAGTGACCCCGGTGGGCTCGATCGGCCCCTGGCGCTTCGAGGTGGGCGATCTGACGCGGCAGATGATGACGGATTATGCCGCGCTCGTGCGGGGAACGCTGCCGAACCACTGAGCAGGCGCCCGCGATGCAATCCTGCTGCACTGCGTCGAACAGAGCATTAACCACGACGAATCCGCCGAACTGGCTCAAACAGCGTCTTTTTTCTGTCGCGATTGCGCGATACGAGGAGGCGCGCGAGCCAAACTATCAATTAACAGGGCAGGGGCTGGCTTCAGGGGGCCAACCGCCCGAGACGTGAAAGAATGCAATGACGACAGCCTTCGTCTCGAGGCATGGTTCGTCCGGGCGCCGTCCGCCACGGAGCAGGGGAAAGTCAGGCCTGGCATTTCTGGCCCTCGTCTGCCTGTTCCTCGTCGTGCCGGCGATGCGGGGGGTGGGCCTGACAGGCGCCGTCCAGCCGCCTAGCGACCCGGCGATGCTGGCAGCCGATGCCGCCGCCAGCGCCGCTGTCGCCGAACATGTCCTGCGTCCCTGACTGAACCTGCGGCTGCGGGCGGTTGACCCGCGCGGCTGCGATTCCTAAACCGGCCCCGGATGTCGAGCGCATGCCCATGCAGTTGAGGGGTTCGGCAGCGCCTGCCGGGTTCGGCGTCCGCCTTGCGTGCAGCTGGCTTCTTGCGGCCGTTCTGGCCGGGCCGACCGCGGGGCAGGCGATCGACCCTCGCGTGCTTCAGCAGGTCCAGCAGCAGCTTGGCGGTGCAGCCGCCCAGCCGGCCCAGTCCGGCGCGCCGACCGCGCGCGAGATCGGCAGCGGGCAGCCGGTGCCCGGCGCCCGCGTGGACACGCCAGAGGAACAGGAGCTTCGCCGCGCCGAGGCCCGGCGGGCCCTGCAGGCGCTCTACGAGCCCTCGCCCATCGAGCGCGACTACCGCCGCCGGCTGGGCGATCTGCGCCTGCGCCAGTTCGGCTATGACTTCTTCCAGTCGGCGCCGGCGCCGACCGGCGTTCGAACCGGGGCCATCGGCGACGACTATGTGCTGGGCATCGGCGACGAGCTGCAGGTGACCTTCCGCGGGGCGACCAACCGCAGCCAGACGGTTCGGGTCGATCGCGACGGCCGCATCGTCATCGGCGAACTTCGCCCCATCCAGGCCGCCGGCCGCACCCTGGGGAGCGTGCGCGCCGACCTTGCAGCCGAAACCCGCCAGACCCTGCTGGCGACTGACGTGACGGCAAGCGTGGGCGAGGTCCGGGCGATCAGCGTGTTCGTGGGCGGCGAAGTGGAGCGGCCCGGCCAGTTCGCCCTGACGTCGCTGGCCGACATCGGCACCGCCATCGCCCAGGCCGGGGGCATCCGCCGTTCCGGCTCGCTGAGGCAGGTGCGGGTGATCCGGGCGGGCGGCGGTACGGTGATCGTCGATCTCTACGGCCTGCTCGGCATCGGTGCGCCGCCGGCCATCCGCCTGCGCGACGGCGACCGGGTGATCGTGCCCGTGATCGGCCCGACGGTCGCCGTCACCGGTGCGGTTGCCCGGCCGGGCATCTACGAGCTGCGCGGGCCCGGCACGGTGGGCGCTGTCGTCGCCTTCGCCGGCGGCGCCATCCGCCAGCGCGGCGCCGATATCGTGATCAGCCGGATCGGGCCGGATGGCCGCGAGACCTTCCAGCGTGGGGCGACCGCCTCGGCCTCGGTGCTGGGCGGCGATGCCGTGCAGGTGCTCGGGGGCTCGGCCGGCGGCGCGACGGGTCGCGTGCAGCTGCTGGGCCATGTCGACAATCCCGGCCCACGGCCGCTGGTTGCGGCCGGCACGGTGCGCGAGCTGGTCGGCCCGGCCGAGGATCTGCGGCCGGACAGCTACCAGGTCGCGGCCGTCCTCGTCCGCCGCGATCCCGGAACCGGCGCGCGCAGCTTCGAGCTGGTCAACCTCGCACGCGAGCTTCGCGAGCCGCAATCGACCGTGCTGCGGTCGGAGGACCGGCTGTTCGTCTTCTCGCGGGCCGACATCGACTTCCTGAACAGTGCTGCCGTTCGGCAGGTGGTGCTGGGCCAGCCCAGCCCGCTGCCGCAATGCCAGTCGCTTCAGCGCCTGTCGGCGCTGGTGAAGGACACGGAGACGGGCCGGTTCAGCCCGGTGACTCGTGGCGGCTTCGTGGTGGTGGAGCGCAGCGGGGCCCGGATCGGCGATGTTGGAACGGCGCTGACGCAAGGCTCGCGCGCTGCGATCGATTCGCTCACCGATCGGCGTGGCGACCGGCAGCTGCAGGCGGACGCCGATCGGCTGGAGACCGAACGTCGTCGTGCCCTCGGGCTCGATCAGCGCTTCGACCCGGCCTGTGCGGCCGTGTTCGAGGAGGAACCCGAGCTTCTGCCCGTGCTGCTGGAGCACAGCGTGTCGGTGGGCGGGGCGGTCCGGCGGCCCGGCGCCTATCCCGTGGGCGGGCTTGTGCCGGCGCGCGACCTGGCCGCGGTGGCCGACGGGATCGTCACCGGTGCGCGGGACCTCACGCTCGAGATCAACCGGGCCTTGCCGGCCCCGGCCGAGCGTGTTCCCGTCGATCCGGCCGGCAGCGCGCTGGCCCTCACCCTGATCGGGCCGGGCGACGATCTGAGGTTCAACGCCCAGCAGCCGAACCTGGCCGCGTCCGCCGTGCTGCTGTCGGGCGAGGTGGGGCGACCCGGCCTCTACACCATCCGTCGGGGCGAGCGCCTGTCGGAGCTCCTGGAGCGGGCCGGCGGTCTCACCGGCGAGGCCTATGCCTATGGCACGGTGTTCACCCGCCGGAGCGTGAAGGAAGCGCAGGAGGAAGGTTTCCGGCGGACGGCGCGCGAGCTCAACAACAGCCTGCTGGCGATCGCCGCGCGCTCGACCGAGCGCAGCTCGGACGGGCTGGCGGGGGCGGCGGCCCTCATCCAGACGCTGGCCGGCGCCGAGGCGCCGGGCCGGATGGTGGTGGAGGCCGACCCGCGCGTCCTCGCGCTTCGGCCCGATCTCGATACCGTGCTGGAGCCCGGGGACAGCATCTTCGTGCCCAAGCGCCCCAATTTCGTGCTGGCGCTCGGCGACGTGAACAATCCGGGCGCGCTGCAGTTCGTGGCCGGCAAGTCGGCCGCCGCCTATGTGATGGAGGCGGGCGGCACGCTTTCGACGGCGGACCGGGGCCGGGCCTTCATGGTGCTGCCCAATGGCGCGGCGCAACCCGTGCGGCTGGGCGGCTGGGGCAGCGGGGGCGGGGCCACGCCGCCGCCGGGCACCACCATCATCGTGCCCAAGAACATCGATCCCCTCTATCGCCTGACGGTGTTCCGCGACATCACGACCATCATCGCCCAGCTTGCGACCTCGGTTGCGACGGTCGCCGTTCTCGCGACGCGCTGATGCTGGCGCTCTCGTTGCTGTTCGCAGGCTTGGGCGCCGGTATCGCGCTGCTTGTCGGCCTGAAGGCCATGCCGATCGGCCGCAGGCTCGGGCTGCTCGATTTCCCTGACCCGAGCGGAGGCCGCAAGCTGCACGCCGCGGTGACTCCGCTGGTGGGCGGAATCGCGCTGGTGGGAGCCACACTGGCCGGGGCCGCCCTTCTCTGGGCAATGGCGCCGCCGGAACCTTCGCGCGATGCGCTGCTGTGGTTCATGGCGACGGTGTTCGGGACCTGTCTCGTCGGACTGGCCGACGACCGCTTCGGCCTGACGGCGCCGACGCGCCTGCTGGCGGCCTCCGCCCTCATGCTGGCGGCAATCGCGCAGGTGCCGGAATTCGCCGTCACCTTCCTGCGCTTTTCCGGGCAGGAACAGCTGATCCTGCTGGAAGGTCTCCTCGGGATCGGCTTCTCGCTGCTGTGCTTCGTCGGCCTGCTGAATGCCGTCAACATGGCCGACGGCAAGAATGGTCTCGTGATCGGCCAGGCGCTGCTCTGGTCGGCGATCCTCTATCCGCGCCTGCCCGAGCCAGCACGCTTCCTCGTGCTGGCCGTCGGTGCGGCGCTCGCCGTCCTGCTGCTGTTCAACCTCAGGGGCCGGTTGTTCCTTGGCGACGGCGGCAGCTACGGGCTTTCGGCCATCTTCGGCCTTCTGGCCATCTATGCCTGGAACCAGGGTTTCGACCGGATGCGGGCGGACGATGTCGCGCTCATCTTCGCCGTGCCCGTGTTCGACACGCTTCGCCTGATCGCGCACCGGCTGGCGCAGGGCAAGAGCCCCTTCACCCCCGGGCGCGACCATCTGCATCACTATCTGCACGCCCGCTGGGGCTGGCCGCGGCCGCTGCCCTGGGTGCTTGCACTTGTCGCCCTGCCGAACATGGCAGCCCTGCTGTGGCCCGGCACGGCCTGGATCTGGCTGCTCGTGACGCTTGCGGGCTATCTGCTGCTGCTGTGGGCCGCAACCGCCGACCTGAAGCCCCGCGCGGCCTGATCGGGCCATCGGCGGGGGCTTGCCGTTGGCATCGGCTTTGGCTATCTCGCCCGCCCACGGCGCTTTCGCGCCGGCTTCCGGCATTGGGGTGTAGCCAAGCGGTAAGGCAGCGGTTTTTGGTACCGCCATTCCTAGGTTCGAATCCTAGCACCCCAGCCACCGGAACCGGACCACGCCGCATGGCGGCGTTGACAGCCGGCGGATCGCGCCGGCACGCTGCGGCTGAATGGTTGCGCCGCCCAGCTTTGCCGACATCCGCATCGCCCATGCGCGCATCGCGCCCCATGTGCATCGCACGCCCCTCCTGACCTCGCGGTCGCTCGACGCGCTCGTCGGCGGGCGGCTGTTCTTCAAGGCCGAGAATTTCCAGCGCACCGGAAGCTTCAAGGCGCGGGGCGCGTTCAACGCCGTGTTCGCCCTGACCGACGAAGCGGCGGCGCGCGGGGTCGCCACCCACAGCAGCGGCAACCATGCCGCAGCCCTTGCGCGGGCGGCGGCCGCGCGTGGGACTCCAGCGCACGTCGTCATGCCCGAGACGGCGGCGGCCCCCAAGGTGGAAGCCGCTCGCGCTGCGGGCGCCACCATTCGATTCTGCGCGCCAACACTGGCCGCCCGCGAGGCAGCCGTGGAAGCGATCGTCGCCGAGACCGGCGCCCGGCTGGTGCCGCCCTTCGACGATCCGCTGGTGATCGCAGGCCAGGGGACGGCCGCGGTCGAACTGATCGAGGACGCGCCCGAGCGCCTCGACCTGATCCTCTGCCCGGTGGGCGGGGGTGGGCTGCTGGGCGGCACGGCGCTCGCCACGCGGGCCATGCTGCCGGCCGCGCACCTGGTGGCGGTGGAACCCGCGGCCGCCGACGATGCCGCCCGTGGCTTCGCAAGCGGCGTCCGCCAGCCGCAGGTGCTGCCCGTTGCCACCATCGCCGACGGGCTGACGACGGCCATGAGCGATCTCACCTTCGGCCTCATGCGTGCCCATGTCGATGCCGTGGTGACAGTCAGCGAGGCGGCCATCGTCGAGGCGATGCGGCTGGTGTGGAGCCGGCTGAAAGTGGTGATCGAGCCGAGCTGCGCCGTGGCGGTGGCGGCCCTGCTGACCGGCGCGGTCGAGGCGCGCGCGCTGTCGGTCGGGGTGATCCTGACGGGTGGCAATGTCGATCTGGATCGCCTGCCATGGGTGCGGTGAAGGGCCGGCTCGACCGCGCCGAAGCCGTCTGGACGCTGACGGAAAGCGCCAACGAGCCCTGGTTCAACCTCGTCAACCGCTATGTGTTCGCACCCTATTTCGCCGGGACGCTGGCGGCCGCCGCCGGGCCGGGGGTGGGGGCGGCGCTCTGGGGCACTGCGCTGGGCGCGGCCGGCCTTGCGATCGCGCTGCTGGCCCCGGTGATCGGCTCGATCGCCGATTCGGGCTCGCGGCTGAAGCCGTGGCTGGCGGTGGTCTCGGCTGTGGCCTTCCTGTGCGCCGCCAGCCTCTGGTTCGCGGCGCCCGGCGTGCCGCTGCTGCCGGTGCTCGTCGCGGTGTTCGTGGCGACGGTTGCCGTCGAGTTCATGAACCAGTTCGTGAACGCGCTTCTGCCCTCGGCCGCGAGCCGGCCCGGGCGAATGGGCCTGTTGTCGGGGCTGGCCTTCGGGCTGAGCCAGGTGGCAGGAATCGCCGTGCTGCTGATCATCCTCGCGCTCTCGCGGGCGGAAGGCGGATTCCTCGCCGACGTGCCGAACGGGGTCGACCGGATGGCCGGCCCGATCGCGGCCGCCGGCGTGCTGCTGTTCCTGACGCCCTTCCTGCTGATCGGCCGGGACCGGGAACCGGGCCCGCCGGCCTCCGTCCGCAAGGGCCTGCGGGATCTTCTCGCCACGCTGAAGGACGCCTGGTCCGATTGGCCCGTGCGGCTGTTCCTGATCGCCCGAATGGTGGCGGCCGACGGCATGACCGTCGTCTTCGCCTTCGGTGCCGTGCTGGCGGCCGCCACCTTCGGCTGGCAGGCCGGCACGCTTGCCATCTTCGGGCTGGGGATCAGCCTGTTCGGGGCGATCGGCGGGTTTCTGGCCGGCTGGCTCGATTTGCGCATCGGCTCGCGCGCGGTGGTGATCGCGGGCCTCGTGCTGTTGTCGCTCGGCACGGCCTCCGTGCTGCTGACCGACGAGACCCGCCTGTTCGGGGTCGAGACCGGGCGGGCGCCTGAGACGCCGCTGTCCACGCCGCAGGAATATGGGTTCCTTGTCGCGGGCATGGTGATCGCCGCCGGGGCTGCCTTCGCGATCGCCGGCATGCGCACCTTCATGGCGCAGCTGGCGCCGCCGGCGAAGCTCGCCGCCTATTTCGGCCTCTACGCCTTCGTCGGCAAGGCAACCGCCTTCGTCGGGCCGCTGATCGTCGGGCTGATCGCTGCCCAGACCGGCTCCGTGCGCGGCGGAATCGCGGTCGCGCTCGTCTTCCTGCTGGCCGGGCTCGGGCTGTTCCTCCTCATCCGCTCCCCAAAAACGCGGCTGGCCTGAACGCGGGCAGCGCCGGATAGGAGCGGGGAGGAGAGCACCCATGGACTTCGACCTGCCCCCCGATCTTCTCGCCTATCTCGACGAGCTGGATGCCTTCATCGAGGCGGAGATCCGGCCGCTGGAGCAGGCCGACGACAATATCCGCTTCTTCGACCATCGCCGCGAATGGGCCCGCACCGACTTCGAGAACGGCGGCCTGCCGCGCAAGGCGTGGGAGGACCTGCTGCGCGAGGCGAAGCGCCGGGCCGACCGCGCCGGCCACTACCGTTTCGCCATGCCGAAGGAATATGGGGGGCGCGATGGATCCAACCTGTGGATGGCGGTGATCCGCGAGCATCTGGCCGCCAGGGGCCTGGGCTTGCACAACGATCTCCAGAACGAGCATTCGATCGTCGGTAACAACCCCTTCATCCTGATGTTCCGGGATTTCGGAACGCCGGCGCAGCAGGCCGAGTTCATCGAGGGGATGCTGGAAGGCCGGCGCATCATCACCTTCGGCCTTACCGAGCCGGACCATGGCTCGGACGCGACCCACATGGAGACGCGCGCGGTTCCCGAGACGCGCGCTGGCGTTTCCGGCTGGCGGATCGACGGCGAGAAGATGTGGACGACGGGCATGCATGTGGCGACGCACTGTGCCGTCTTCGCGCGCACGAGCGGCGCGGCCGGCGACGCCACGGGCATCAGCTGCTTCCTCGTTCCGGCCGACGCGCCGGGCGTGAAGATCGAGGAGTATCTGTGGACCTTCAACATGCCGACCGACCATCCGCGGGTCAGCTTCACGGATGTGTGGGTGCCCGGGGCGGCGCTGTTCGGCCCATTGGGCGGGGGCCTCGCGCTCGCCCAGCATTTCGTCCACGAGAACCGGATCCGGCAGGCGGCAAGCTCGCTGGGGGCGGCCAGCTACTGCATCCGCGAGGCAGTTGCCTATGCGCGGGCCCGCAAGCCCTTCGGCCGGGCGCTGGCCGAGAACCAGGCCATCCAGTTTCCCCTGGTGGAGCTTCAGACCCAGTGCGAGATGCTTCGCCTGCTGATCCGCAAGACCGCCTGGGAAATGGACCGGATGTCGAAACCGGAGGTCGAGAAGAAGCTCTCCGACAAGGTGTCGATGTGCAACTACTGGGCGAACCGGCTGGTGTGCGAGGCGGCCGACCGGGCCATGCAGGTGCATGGCGGGATCGGCTATTCACGGCACAAGCCGTTCGAGCACATCTATCGCCACCACCGCCGCTACCGCATCACCGAGGGCTCGGAGGAGATCCAGATGCGCAAGGTTGCGGCCTGGCTGTTCGGCTATGCCGGGCCGAACCGGGCGAAGTTCCAGGCCACCGGGGCCGGCTGAGGGGTCAGCCGAGCCAGGCCCAGGGGCGAAGCGCCCGGTCGAGCGCCTGCCAGCGGGCGATGGCCTCGCGATGCTTCAGGCTGAGGTCGATGGGGTCGAGCCCTTCCATCAGCATGGCGCGCGCGTCGGGTGGCAGAGTGAAGGGGTGGCCCTCGACCGTCATCGTCTCGAGATCGACCGTCACCGTCTCGGGCAGGGCGGCAATGGCCTCGGCCGGCAGCACGACGGGCACGATCCCGTTGCGCACGGCATTGCCGTAGAAGATGGGGTTGAATGAAGGCGCGACCACGGCGCGGATTCCCCATTCATGGAGCGCCCAGGCGGCATGCTCCCGGCTGGAGCCGCAGCCGAAGTTGGCGCCAGCGAGCAGGATCCTCGCGCGGTCGAAAGGCTGGCGGTTCAGGATGAAGGCCGGATCAGGCTCGCGCGTGCCCGGCCGGTAGCGGCGGTTGGCAAAGAGGCCGTCCCTGAGGCCCGTCTTGCCAGTGCCGCGCATTTCCCGGCTCGGGATGATGATGTCGGTATCGATATTGTCCTCGATGAGGGGGACCGCGATCGCGGTCAGGCGGACGATCGGCTCAGCCACGGGCCATCTCCCGCGGGTCGGCGATGGCGCCGGCGATCGCGCTGGCTGCAACCGTCTCGGGGCTGGCGATGTGGGTGCGGGTGCCCGGCCCCTGGCGGCTCTCGAAATTGCGGTTGGTGGAGCTCACTACCCGCTCGCCCGCGCCGAAGCTCTCGCCACCGGCGTAGAAGCAGAGCGAGCAGCCCGGCTCGCGCCATTCGAAGCCGGCAGCGCGGAAGATGGCATCGAGGCCCTTCGCCTCGGCGGCGCGCTTCACGCCCATGCTTCCGGGCACGACAAGCGCACGGACATTGGGGGCGACCCGGCGGCCGGCGACGAGGGCGGCGGCGCGCTCGAGGTCGGAGAGGCGGCTGTTGGTGCAGCTGCCGATGAAGGCGCCGTCGATGGGCAGGCCCAGCAGCGGCTGGCCGGGCGAAAGCCCCATGTAGGCGCGCGCGCGATCACCCGATTCATCGGCCGGAACCGGGGCGCCGAGCGGTACGCTCTGCGCCGGGCTGGTGCCCCAGCTGATCATGGGCTGGACGTCCGCGGCGTCGATCTCGATCTCGCGGTCGAAGCGGGCGTGCACGTCGGAGCGCAGCGAGCGCCAGAAGGGAAGGGCGATCGACAGGTCGGCCGGGGCGTAGCGGCGGCCTTCGACATAGGCGAAGGTCGTCTCGTCGGGCGCGATCAGGGCCGAAAAGGCGGCGAACTCGGTTGCCATGTTGGCGAGCGTGAAGCGCGCCTCCATCGGCAGCGCCTCGACCGCGGTGCCGGCGAACTCGATCGCATGGCCGCGCCCACCGGCCGCACCATGGGTCGCGATCAGGTGGAGCGCCAGGTCCTTGGCCGTGACCCCATTGGCGAGGCGGCCGGTCACGGTTACCCGCATCGAGCGCGGTCGCTGTACCCGGAGTGTGCCAGTCGCCAGCGCATGTTCGGCTTCGGACGAGCCGATCCCCCAGGCGAGCGCGCCGAGCGCGCCCTGGGTTCCGGTGTGGCTGTCGGGCGCGACGAGGGTAAGGCCGGGCAGCGCAATCCCGAGCTCCGGGCCGATCACATGGGTGATGCCCTGGTCCGGGTCGGTCACGTCGTAGAGGGTGAGCCCGGCCTCCAGCGCGGCGGCGCGCGTCTCGCGGATGAAGGCCTCGCCGCCGGGCATCTCGGTTGCGTCGCCGCGGCCCGGCTTGGTCGAGACGATATGGTCCATCACCGCGAAGACATGCGCAGGGTTCACGATGGCGCGCCCGGCGGCCTTGAGGCTGTTGAGCGCGGCCGCGCCCGTCCGTTCGTGAAGCATCACCCGGTCGATGGCGAGAAGGAAGGCGCCGTCGCCGAGATCCGCGACGACATGGGCGTCGAACAGCTTGTCGAAAAGGCTGGGCATGGCGCGCCCTGCCTAGCCCGAAGGCGGCGGCCTGTCAGCCGGGGGCGAGGGTGTGAAGATCTCGCCGATGTCGCGGACGAAGCGGCGCATGGCGAGCACGAGGCCGACGGCGGCGAGCAGCAGCAGGACGACGAGGGCGAGCGCGATCCAGGGGTTGGCCAGCGCCAGCAGCAGCGCGCCCGTCGTCGCCACATCCTCGGCGGAGGAGACGACGACGTTGGAGACGGGCTCGGGGCTCATGTTGACGGCGGCGCGCGCCGAGGCCTTGGCGCCGTGCGACAGCAGGGCCGAGCCGCCGCCCAGCAGCAGCGTCGCCACCTGCCAGACCGGCTCGGACGGATCGACGATGGCCAGCGCCAGCAGCGCGCCGCCGGCCGGGCGGACGAAGCTGTGGATCCCGTCCCAGGCGCTGTCGATCCAGGCGACCTTGTCGGCGAGGAACTCGGCGACGGTGCCGACGGCGGCGATCGCAAGCACCCAGGGGCTGCCGAGCACGGACAGCGAGGCGAGCTGCTCGGGCAGCGGCACGATGTCGAAGCGCATCGCAAGCCCCGCGACCAGGACGGCGCCGTAGAGGCGCCAGCCTGCCAGCAGGCTGAAGCTCATGGCCATGGCGATCAGTTCGGCTGCACCCATGCCGGCCTCCCCCGGGATCGCCCGAACCTGCGCGCGCCGGTGGCCGAGCGCAAGAGCCGCGATTGAGCTTGGCCGCCCTTCGCCCTATGCCCGGCAGCCGTGAATGCGCCTGCAACCCTGACCCCCGATGCGCCCGAGCGCCGGGCCCGCCGCCTGTCGAGCCTCAGCCTGCTGTGGACCTATGGGCGCCGCTACCCGGTGCAGCTTGTCGCCGCACTCGCGGCACTCCTGGTGGCGGCAACCGCGACGCTCGCCATTCCACAGGGGTTCAAGCTGGTTGTGGACGAGGGCTTCGGCGCCGGCGCGGGGGCTGACATCTCGCGCTATTTCCTGGCCCTGCTGGGGATCGTGCTGGTGCTCGGCATCGCGACCGCGGTGCGCTTCTATTTCGTGAGCTGGCTGGGCGAGCGGATCGTGGCCGACCTGCGCCAGGACGTGCAGCGGCATCTCATCGGGCTCGACCCCGGCTTCTTCGAGCTGAACCGGCCCTCCGAGATCGCCTCGCGGCTGACGGCGGACACCGGCATCATCGAGCAGGTCGTCGCCTCCTCGGCGTCGATCGCGCTCAGGAACCTGTTCATGGGGGTGGGCGGTGTCGCCTATCTCTTCTGGCTGAGCCCCAAGCTGACGGCGCTCATCCTCGTCGTGATCCCGATCGTGATCCTGCCGATCGTGTTCATGGGCCGCCATGTGCGCGACCTCTCGCGCCGTGCGCAGGACCGGATCGCCGATGTCGGCTCGCTGGTGGCGGAAGTGCTGCGCGCCATCAAGGTGGTGCAGGCCTTCGGCGCCGAGCAGCGCGAGGCGGCGCGGTTCGGCGCTGCAGCCGAGGCCGCCTTCCAGGCCGCGCGTCGGCGGATCCGGGTGCGCTCGGCGATGACGGGCATCGTCATCATCCTGGTGTTCGGGGCGATGACGCTGGTGCTGTGGGAAGGCGCGCGCGACGTGATCGAGGGGCGGCTGTCGGGTGGCACCATCACGGCCTTCGTGCTCGCCTCGGTCATCGTGGCGGGCGCCTTCGGGGCGCTCACGGAAGTCTATGGCGACGTGATGCGCGCCGCCGGCGCCTCGCAGCGCATGTCCGAGCTGCTGGCCGAGCAGCCGACGATCCGGGCCCCGGCGGCGCCGGTGCCCCTGCCGGTGCCTGCCGAGGGGCGGCTCCGGTTCGAGCATGTGACCTTCCGCTACCCGAGCCGGCCGGACCTGCCGGCCATCCGCGATTTTGATCTCGCCGTGGCGCCGGGGGAGCGGCTCGCTATCGTGGGGCCATCGGGCGCGGGGAAGTCCACGCTGATGCAGCTGGTCCAGCGCTTCTACGATCCGGATTCGGGCGCGATCCGGATGGATGGCGTGGACCTGCGCGACGCCGATCCCCGCGAGGTGCGGGCGCGGATCGCCGTCGTGCCGCAGGAGGCCGTCGTGTTCATGGGAACGGCGCGGTCGAACATCGCCTATGGCCGGCCCGAGGCCAGCGACGCCGAGATCTGGGCGGCGGCCGAAGCCGCCAATGCCGCCGATTTCCTGCGGGCGCTGCCCCATGGCCTCGAGACCGACCTGGGGGAGGGCGGTGCGCGCCTGTCCGGCGGGCAACGGCAGCGGATCGCGATCGCACGCGCCCTGCTCAAGGATGCGCCGGTCCTGCTTCTCGACGAGGCGACCTCGGCGCTGGATGCGGAAAGCGAGGCTGCCGTCCAGCAGGCGCTGGAGCGGCTGATGCAGGGGCGGACCAGCCTCGTCATCGCGCATCGGCTGGCGACCGTGCGCGATGCCGACCGGATCGTCGTGATGGACGAGGGGCGGATCGTGGAAACGGGGACGCACGCCGATCTGATGGCGCGCGACGGCCTCTACGGCCGGCTGGCCCGGCTCCAGTTCGAGGCCTGAGGGGGGCAGGGCGTCCCGCGCGACGCCCTGCTGCCCCCTTGCATCAGGCCAAGGCGCTTTCGTGCCGCCGGCGACGGGCCACGAAGCCGACGAGGCCGAAGCCGGCGATCATCAGCGCCCAGGTTGCGGGCTCGGGGATGCCGGGCGTTCCGAGGGAGCGCGAATTGAGTGCCGCGACAAGGGAGGTCGACGCGACCGTTCCCGTCGTACCCGATACGATGAATTCAAGCCGTAGCGACGACACCAGGCCGCCGGCTGCGATCCCGAAATCCGACAGGTCGAAAGCGGCCGCCAGCAGGTCGAAGCCAGCAGCATTGAAGCCGGTGTTGACCGCCCCGTAGGTGTTGGTGACGCCGTTGATCGTCACTCGCCACGCATCGGGGATCCCGAGCTCGAACAGCACGATGTCGTTCCCGTCGCCGTTGAACGCGACATTGTCCACGAACTCGAGTTCGAGGAAGGCGCCGGGCGAGAAGCTGAAGGCGAAGGTGCCCGGGTCGGCATCCGTCAGCACGCCTTCCAGGGTTCCACCGGACACGGTGAAGGTCCCGGCGGACGCAACCAGTCGATCCGCAAAGGCGTCGTCAGCGAAGGTGAAGCCGCCGATCGAGACGCTGGCGGCGGCAGGAACGGCAAGCAGCAAGGCGGTTGAGAGTGCGAGATGTCTCAACATGAAGAAGCTCCTCCTGTTCAGTTTGTGGCATCATCCCTGCAGGTCGCCTCGTTCGGCTCCGAGGGATCGAGCAGGGAGCTGCACCGTTAATGACGAGCCAAAAAATGTGCCATCTGTCCCGGAGATTGGCGATTCCAATGGAATCAGGCGTTTGGGATAATCGGCTTCAGGCGAAAGGGCGGGAGTCTGTAAAGTTTGTCGACAGGGGCAAGCTGGTAAGGGGGCAGGGCCTGAAGGATTGGCCTTCCGCGTTCCCCCGGAGAAAGCTGCGGTTCGCGGCCTGACGGACGACAAGAAGAGGGGCGCTGGAACCAGCCGGTTCCAGCGCCCCCTTTCGAGACGGACTGACGGATCAGGCGTAGGCTTCGTTGCCGACGAACCCCATCTTGCGGATCCCGGCCTGCTGGGCGAGCGCCATCACCTTGTTGACGACCTCGTAGCGGGCAAGCTGGTCTGGCCGGAGGCGAAGCTCGGGCTGGGCCTCGGCCGGCTGGATGGCCCCGACCTGCCTCAGATAGCCATCAAGCTGTTCGAGCGTCACTTCCTGGTCGTTCCAGTAGATGGTGTTCAGGAAGTCGATGTTGATCTGGTTGAAGTCGGGCTTGATGTCATTGGGCAGGTTGGTCGGCGGCGGCAGATCCAGCTTCACGGCGTGGGTCTGGATCGGGATGGTGATGATGAACATGATGATGAGGACGAGGAGCACGTCGATCAGCGGCACGACGTTCATGTCGCGCTTCGGCTCGTCCGAACCTTTCATCTCTGCGGCGGAAATACCCATGTCTTTTGGTCCTTGACCCTGGCCTCAGCGCTCGACGACGCCCATCTGCGGCTCCGAGATGAAGCCGATCTTCTGGTAGCCGGCCCGCTGCATGGCGAAGATCGCCCCTCCGATGCAGCGATACTCGGTTCCGGCGTCCCCGCGGATGTGCACTTCAGGCAGCTCGATCGGGGCGCCCGCCGCCTTCTGCCGCTCGACCTCGGCGAGCAGATAGGCGGCTCCCTTCTCGCGCAGCTGGTCGGTCGATTCCATCCGCGTCAGGCCCCAGTAGATGTCGCAGTTGGCGTCGACGGAGAGGGGCACATTCTCGGGCTTGGTGGTCGTCGGGATGTTCGACACCTTTGGCAGTTCCACCGGCACGGTCTGGATGACGACCGGCACGGTGATCAGGAAGATGATGAGAAGGACGAGCATGATGTCGATCAACGGCACCGTGTTGATCTCGTCCATCAGGGCGCCTTCTTCCTGGTCGCCGACCTGGATACCCATCGAATGTGTCCCTTCGTTCCGTCAGGCGCTTACTTGGCCGCCGGCTTGACGGTGGCGGCCGGCGCGACCGGGGCCGGGCGGGCGACGCGGGCACCGGAGACGAGATAGCCGTGCACGTCGGCGGCGAAGGTGTTGACCTTCTCCATGATCTTCTTGTTGCGCGCGGCGAGATAGTTGTAGCCGAGCACCGCGGGCACGGCGACGGCGAGACCGATGCCGGTCATGATGAGGGCTTCACCGACGGGGCCGGCGACCTTGTCGATCGAGGCCTGGCCGGCGATGCCGATGTTGATGAGCGCCCGGTAGATGCCGATCACGGTGCCGAGCAGCCCGATGAAGGGCGCCGTCGCGCCGACCGAGGCGAGGACGGCCAGGCCCTGGTTCAGCTTGGAGCTGATGAGAGCGGCCGAGCGGTTCAGGGTCATCGTGACCCACTCATGCTGGTCGATCTGGTCGGTCAGCCGGCCTTCATGATGGTCGAAGGCGCGCAGGCCGTCGTCGGCGAGCTGGCGGAAGGCCGAGTTCTTGTCGAGCTTGGCGGCGCCCTCCTTCAGGCTGGACGCCGTCCAGACCTTCTTCTCGAGGTCTTCCGCATCCTTCATCACCTTGCGCTGCTCGAACCACTTGGTGAAGATGATGAACCAGCTCCACACGGACATCAGCACCATGACGCCGAAGATGAACTGGGCGACGATGCCCCCCTGCTCGAGCGCGGCGACGAGGCCGTAGGGATTCTCGGTTGTGACGTCAGCCATTGTCTTTCCCTCTACCGAATAGTCTGTTGTCGGGTTGAAACGAGAGTTGGCCGGGGATCAGCCCCGGCCCTCCTGCAGCTGCCAGCGATAGTTGCGGGTGATGGTGGCTTCCACCGGCTGGCCATTCTCGGTCGCCGGCTTGAACCGCCAGCGGCGCTGGGCGATCTGGCAGGCGCGCTCGTCGAGGCGGTTGAACCCGCTGGAGCGAACGACTTCGCAGCTCTTCACCTGGCCGTTCGTGCCAACGACGACCCGAACGCCCGTGACCCCCTCCTCGCCGGCCCGGCGCGACGCGTCGGGATAGTCTTCCTCGGAGACCGCGAAGGTGCGGGCAATGGGCTGGGGCGGGGTGGGCGCGATGGCCGGCGGCGCCGGCGGGGCCGGCGGCGGCGCGGGCGGCGCCACGACGACCGGCGCCGTCTGCTGCACCTGCTGCTGGACGCTGATCGTCGGCGGCGGCGGGGCCGCCTGCTCGATCACCACGTCGGGCGGCGGCACGTAGGGCGGAATGTCCTCGAGCTGCGGCGGCGGCGGCGGCGCTTCCTCGGGCGGCGGCGCCGGCTCCTCGATGTTCACCGTCTCGAGCGGGCCGGTGATGACCTTGACGGCCTTGATCGCAAGGCCGGTCACGATCGCATAGCCCAACAGGATGTGAAGGATGGCGACCGCGATGATCGCATACCAGGTCCGCTTGCTCAGACCCTCCTGCTCAAGATACGACATAGCTCGCCTGCCACTCCCTCAAGCTTCGGCCAAACGGTTCGGGTGATCCACTGCACACCCTACCCGACAGTCCGTCAATCCCATCCCGGCGCCCTTGCGCCCGAACGGCCCGCGCGCTGCCCCCGCAGCGCACCGCATCCGATTCGGTTGCCCCTCTACCGGCACTTGTCGCCCCGCCGCAACCGCCATGATGCCGCGATGCCGCGCGCGCCCGTGCCGCAGACGGAAACCGGCGGCCGATCGGGCCGCAGCGACCGCGTGGCAGCGGCCGATGGACTGGCGCGCATGCCCGGCATTCCCTGCCTCGCCCCCTTTCGGCCCATCCCATGGCTGGTGTAGGCCACCCGCGTGACAGGACGATGCCAGATATCGCGCATGGCCAGCCTCGGTGGCCTCCTTGCCCTTCTCCTGTCTGGGTTGCCGGCGCTGGCGCAGGGCGCGCCGGGCGCGGCGCCCGCTTCGGCCATGGCCCCCGGCCAGACCGCTCCGAGCTGGACCGACTTGGCGGACCTCGCCCTTTCGGCCCCCATCGTCCTCGTCGCCGATGTCCGCCGGGTCGGGCGGCTCGGCCGCCGCGACACCGCCGATGTGCCGCCCGGCGAGGCGCGGGCGCTGGTGGAAGGAAATCTTGCCGCCGTGCTGAAGGCGCCAGGCGTGCTGCCGGCGGGCGCGGCCTGGATCTGGCAGGGGCCGGCCGATCCGCGCGGGCGGCCGACAGTGGCGCGCGGCGCGCGCGTGCTGCTGTTCGCGCGCCCCCTGTCGGGCGGGCGGGACCCGGCGACCCAGCCCATGGTGCTCGTTGCCCGGCACGGCCAGCAGCCCTGGTCGGCTGAAGCCGAGGCGACGGTTCGCGCCATCCTGACCGAGGCGCTCGACCCCCGCCTCGCCGGGCTTGCCGTGACGGGGGTGCAGGATGGGTTTCGCACCGAGGGGGATGTGCCGGGCCAGTCGGAAAGCCAGTTCTTCGTCGCGACCGCGGATGGGCGGCCGATCACGCTGGTGGTGCGGCGCGAGCCCGGAGCGGCGCCGCGCGTGCTGGCAGCCACGGGTGACCTCGTCGACCGGGCCGAGCCGATCCGGCCGCGAACGCTGGCGTGGCGGGCGCTGGCCTGCGGCCTGCCGCGCGAGCTGCCGCCGCATCTGACCGGCCGGGCCGATCTCGCCCGGGACTATGCGCTGGTGCTGGCGAGCCTCGGGCCCTGCGGGCGAACCCGCCCCGGGCCCTAGCCGCTGGCGAGGACGACCCCGACCGAGGCGGCATCCGGATAGACGTCGGGCTTGCGCAGCCGGACCGTCAGCGACAGCACGCCAGGCTTGTCGGCGATCATGTCGAAGATTTCCTGCGCCAGCGTTTCCTGCAGGTTGAAGCGCCGGTCGCGCACCAGCGCCTGGATCCCGGTGCGGATGAAGTCATAGTTCCAGGAGGCTTCGCGCGTGTCGGCCTGTGGCCAGTGCGCGAGGTCAAGGCCGACCTCGACCGAGACGATGAGGCGCTGCGGCGTGCCCACCTCGAAGTCGTGGAAGCCGATGTCGGCATCGACCACGAGGTCTTCGAGCTGGATGCGGTGGACGGCGGGCCGGAGGCGCGGCGCCATCCCCTCGGTCAAGGGAACAACGGTCATGGCGCGACCATATAGGCGACATCGCGGGGGAGCGCGAGGAAGCGCTGGCCCGAATCGAGGGTCAGCGTCTGGCCCGTGACCGTGGGCGTGGCGACGAGGTAGCGCAGTGCCGCGACGAGATGCGCCACGTCGACCCCGCGTTTGAGCGGGTTGAGCACATGCGCGGCCTTGAAATTGGCGCGGCTCTGCGGGCCGGAGACGAGGGTGACGGCGGGCGCGATGGCGTTCACCCGGATGTGCGGGGCGAGCGCGCGCGCGGCCAGCTCGGTCACGCCGGCAAGACCCATCTTGCTGACCGTGTAGCTGAAGAAGTCGGGGTTGGGGGCTGCAAGCTTCGCGTCGAGGAGATTGACGACGAGGCCGCCGGCGCCCTCGGGCAGCTGGCGCGCGAAGGCGCGGATCAGGCGGGTCGGCGCCTCGAGGTTGACCGCCATGTGGCGCTGCCAGCGGTCACTGTCGAAGTCGGCGAGGCTGTCCTCCTCGAACAGCGAGGCATTGTTCACGAGAAGCGTGATCGGCCCCGGCGCAAGCCCCGGCAGCGCCTCCACGGCGGCCATGTCGGCGAGGTCGGCCGCCACGACGACCGGCGCGTGGATCGGGCCGGGCGTCAGCTCGGCCGCGAGCGCCTCGGCCTCATCGCGCGAGCGGTTGCAGTGGATCGCCACCCGCCAGCCGTCGGCGGCAAGCGCCCGGACGAAGGCCGCTCCCACGCGTTTCGCCCCGCCCGTCACCAGCGCGGTCGGGGGGGTGTCGGGCGGCGTCAGCTCGGCAGGCACGGTCATGACGTTCCCTTAGGCGGTGGCGCGTTGCATGGGAAAGAGCATCGCGGCTATCGGAGGCAGGATGTCGCTTCCCCCCCGCCTCGCCCAGTCCGACAGTCCGGCGCCGGCGTCCGGCAAGCTTGCCCAGGAAGTTCCCGATCTCGGCGTGCTGCCGGCCCAGGCCGAGGAGCTCACCCGCGAGCTGTTCGAATGGTTCCGCGACGACAGCCTCAGCGCGCTGGCCGGTATCGGGCTGGGGGTGGGCCTCTACTTTCTGTTCCTGTTCCTGCGCGGGCTCGCCCGGCGGCGGCTGAAGCGGGCCGACTTCGGAAGCTGGAACTGGGTGCTGCTGAAGGTGCTGGCGAAGACGCGCAGCTTCTTCCTGGTGCCGGCGGCCGCCAAGCTCGTCGCCTCGCTGTTCCCGACACCGCCGTCCTGGCTCTCGCTCATCACCTTCCTGTTCACCATCGCAGCCGCCGTGCAGGGAGCTTTCTGGGTTCGCGAGTTCCTGATCTCGCTGGTCGAGCGCAAGGCGTCGGCGGGCGAAGCCGCCGCAGCGGGCACCATCGGCTCGGCAGTCGGGATCCTGACGGTCATCATCAACGTCCTCGTCTGGACGGTGGCGGGCATCATCCTGCTCGACAATCTGGGGGTGAATGTGACGGGCCTGGTGGCGGGCCTCGGGATCGGCGGCATCGCCATCGGCCTTGCCGCGCAGGGCATCTTCTCGGACCTGTTCGCTGCCCTCTCCATCCTGCTCGACCGGCCGTTCGCCAAGGGGGACTGGATCCAGGTGGGGGGCCAGCAGGGCGTGGTCGGCCGGGTGGAGCACATCGGCCTCAAGACCACGCGGCTGCGCGCGCTCTCGGGCGAGATGGTGGTGCTGTCGAACGCCAACCTCCTCAACCAGCAGATCAACAATCTGGCCGATTTCCGCCAGCGCCGGGTGGTGATGGTGGTGGAGGTGATCTACCAGACCGATCCCGACCTGCTCGACCGGATTCCCGACGAACTGAGCGACATCGTCGGTTCGCAGCCGCTGTGCCGGTTCGACCGGGCCCACATCCTGCAGTTCGCGCCCAGCGGCATCCAGTATGAGCTGGTGTTCATCGTGCAGGATCCGGGGCTGCAGCCGATGCTGGAGGCTCGGCACAAGGTGGCAATCGGGATCGTCCGCCGCTTCCACGAGCTGGGGATTGAGTTCGCCTTCCCGGCGCAGGTGAGCTATCTCGCCGGCCCCGATGGCCGGATCGTGGAACCGCACCCCGAGACGGGCCCGCCGGTTCGGCCGGCGCATCTGGGCGGCCGGCGACCGGCCGGTTCGCGCGCCGGCCCGGCACCCGGCTGAGGAAGCCGGCTTGCAGGGCCCGAAGTCCTGGCGCTAGGGCAGGGCAGGAAACGGGGAGAGACGAGACCATGGCGAAGCTGCTGCCACTCAAGGACTATCTGGCGAAGAAGGGCGAGGTGTTCGGCACGTCGGACTGGATCGAGGTCACCCAGGCCCGGATCGACCAGTTCGCCGAGGTGACGGGCGACCATCAGTTCATCCATGTGAACCCGGAGCTTGCGAAGCAGACTCCGTTCGGCACCACCATCGCCCACGGCTATCTCACCCTCTCGCTTCTCTCGCGCATGGCCTATGACGTGATGCCGGGGATCGAGGGCACGAAGATGGGCGTGAACTATGGCCTCAATTCGGTCCGCTTCCTGGCGCCCGTGAAGTCGGGCAAGCGGATCCGGGGGCATTTCACCATGAAGGATGCGCATGAGCGCACGCCCGGGGTGATCCAGACGGTGACCGAGGTGACGGTCGAGATCGAGGGCGAGGACAAGCCGGCGCTGGCGGCCGAGTGGGTGACGCTCGCCTATGTCTGACGCCCGACAGCCAGATTGACATCAACAGCCGGCAGGATCCGGCCCATGGGGAGAGCATCATGCGCGACGCCGTCATCGTTTCCACCGCCCGCACGCCCATCGGCAAGGCGCATCGCGGGGCCTTCAACGCGACCCTGACCCCGACGCTTGCAAGCCATGCGGTGAAGGCCGCAGTTGCCCGCGCCAAGCTCGAGGGGCCGGAGATCGACGATGTCGTGATGGGCTGCGTGCTGACGCAGGGGTCGGGCGCGCCCAACATCGGGCGGCTGGCGCTGCTGCGCGCCGGGCTTCCGGTGACGGTCTCGGGCCAGACGATCGACCGGCAATGCTCGTCGGGCCTGATGGCGATCGCAACGGCCGCCAAGCAGATCCTGGTGGACGGCATGGACATCGTGGTCGGCGCCGGGGTCGATTCGATCTCGACCGTCCAGAACGAGAAGTTCCGCGTCGAGCCCGATCTCGAACTCGTGGCCATGCACAACGCCATCTACATGCCGATGATCGACACGGCCGAGGTGGTGGCCAAGCGCTATGGAATCAGCCGCGAGCGGCAGGATGAATATGCGCTGATGTCCCAGCAGCGCACGGCCGCCGCGCAGGCTGCCGGCCGCTTTGACGACGAGATCGTGCCGGTGACGGCGACCATGAAGCTCGTCAACAAGGAGACGAAGCAGGTCTCCGAGCAGGTGGTCACGCTGACGAAGGACGAGGGCAACCGGCCGGAGACGACGCTGGAGGGGCTCGCGGGCCTTCAGCCGGTGCGCGGGCCGGGCATGAACATCACCGCCGGGAACGCCAGCCAGCTGTCGGACGGGGCCTCGGCCTCGGTGCTGATGGAGGCGAAGGAAGCGGCCCGTCGCGGACTTGCCCCGCTTGGCCGCTATGTCGGCATGGCCGTCGCCGGCCTCGAACCCGACGAAATGGGGATCGGGCCCATCCATGCGGTGCCGAAGCTGCTGGCGAAGAACGGCTTGAAGATGGACGATATCGGGCTGTGGGAGCTGAACGAGGCCTTCGCCGTCCAGGTTCTGCATTGTGCCGATGTGCTGGGCATTCCGATGGAGCGGCTGAACGTGAATGGCGGGGCCATCTCGATCGGCCACCCCTTCGGCATGTCGGGCGCGCGGCTGGTCGGCCATGCGCTGATCGAGGGCAGGCGGCGCGGCGTGCGCCATGTTGTGGTCACCATGTGCGTCGGCGGCGGCATGGGGGCGGCCGGGCTGTTCGAGGTGCTCTAGGACGCGGGCCGGGGGTTGGAAGCCGCGCCCCGGCATCCTAGCTAGGTTGCGAGGGGAAGGCGGCCCGCCTGCCGGGCTTCTGGCGTCAAGGAGAGCATCATGGCAGCAAGCAGCAAGACCATCACGGATCTGGCCGACGATGTCGCCGGCAAGGTGAAGCCCAAGGCCCGCCGGATGAAGGCGGAGACCGAGGAGCTGATCGCGGAAGCCAGGGACGAGATCGTGGAAGTTGCCCACAAGGCCGCGAGCAGCGCGAAGGGCGCGGCATCATCGGGCAAGGACATGGCGGCGGATGCCGTCCGTGGGCTCGCCGACGCGGCGCGGCAGATGGCAGACAAGCTCGACGACGGCAAGGCGGACAGCGGCAATGCGAAGGCGGCGGACTTCGCGCGAAAGGCCGCCGACGGCATGGATCGCTTCTCGGCGAAGCTGAAGCAGAAGGAGCTGGACGAGATCGCCGAGGACGCGCGCTCGGCCGTGCGCGACAATCCGGCGATCGCGGTCGGTGCTGCGGCGCTGATCGGCTTCGCGCTGGCGCGCTTCCTGAAGGGCAGCGGTGGCCGCGGCGCCTGACGCAGCCGGGCTCGACGCCGGGGCCGACGGGCCCCGGCGCTCGATCCTCGGCACCTGGACCGAGGTCGTCCAGGATGCGGGCGGGATTCTCCGGGCCGAAGCGGCGCTGGCGCGGATCGAGACGGCTGCCAATCTGAAGGGTGCCGGCCGCAACGCGCTGAAGCTCGGCGCCGGCCTGCTGCTGCTGGCGATTGCCGTCATCTTCCTGGCGGTTGGCGCCGTGGTGGCGCTGGCAGCGCTGATCGGGCTGGGCTGGGCACTGCTCGTCGTCGCGCTGGTGAATGCGGCGGCCGGCGGCCTCCTGATGTGGCAGGGCCAGGCCGGGCTCGCGCGGGTCAGCCTGCTGCCGGAGCGAGCCATGGCGCGGCTGTCGGGTGATCTCGAGCGGCTGGGCGAGCGGGCCGAGGGGCGCCGGCCGGGCCGGGCGGAAGCGGAAAGGGTGCCGGATGAAGCGGCCTGATGACCTGCCGGCCGCCGAGCTGCTCGAAGCGGACATCGAGCTCAGGCGCGACCGCCTGGCCGCGAATCTGGACGAGCTGTCGGCTCGGCTTCGGCCGGCGAACCTGCTCGCCGAACTCCAGGAACTGGCTTGGAAACGGGTGGATCGAATGACCGACGAACTGATGGGCATCGCCGAGGACCTGCTGCACGACACGACCGAGTTTCTTCGCGATCACCGGTTGGGGGTGGCCGGCACGGCGCTGACCGCGCTCGCCGCCGGCGGGCTGATCTGGTGGGCGACCCAGCGCCGGCAGACCGTTCCACTCTATGCTGCCTATGACAGAGAGGATCCCGACATGATGGACGATGACGAGCATCTGGCCGGGAAGGCCACCCAGGCTTGGGACAAGGTGAAGTCGGAAGCGCGCCACCTCGGCGACAAGGCGAGCGAGACCTATTACGCCGCCCGCTCGAAGGCCAATGAGCTGGCCGACGAGGCGCGCGAGCGCGCGGCGCACGCCGCCGACGTGGCCCGCGAACGGGCGCTGGAAGCGGCCGACGCCGCGCGCGATGCAGCCGAGAAGGCGCGCGAGGCAGCGGGCGAGGCGGGACGCTGGGCAAGGCGCCAGCCGGCCGAGCATCCGGCAACCGTGGTGCTGGTCGCGCTCGCCGCCGGCGTTCTCATCGGGGCGCTGCTGCCTTCGGGCCGGAACAGCCGGGCCTGATCGCGGTTCAGCCTGCCGTCAGGGCGGCCCGGGCATCGCACCGGGCCGCACCTTGGCCGTGCCCAACCTGCAAGAGAGAATGATGAGCCTTCGCCTTCGAACGCTTCTGGCGGTGTCCCTGACGCTGGCCGCGCCCCTGGCGGCTGTGCCGGCCGCCGCCCAGGTGCAGGCAGCCGCAACGCCGGCCCAGCAGCAGGCCGCTGCCAGCTTCGTGTCCGGCCTTGCCGACCAGGCCTTTGCCGTGCTTCGGGATCGCTCGCTCTCGCGCGAGCAGGCGCGCGCCCGCTTCCGCGACCTGCTGCGCGCGAACTTCGCGATCGAGGAAACGGGCCTGCGGCTGATCCGGCGCTATCGGGCGCCCAACAGCCCGGTGCAGCTGACGCCGCAGCAGATCGCCGCCTATCGCGCGGCGCTGCCCGACTTCCTGGTCAATACCTATTCCGACCGGCTCTATGATTTCGCGACCTCGACCGTGACCGTGGTTCGCACCACGCCGCGCGGCAATCGCGGCGACGTGGACGTCATCACCCGGATCACCGACCCCAAGGGCGGCCGGCCGATCGAGGCGATCTGGCATGTGACGAATCCTTCGGGCAAGCCGCTGGTTGCCAACATCATCGTCAATGGCGTGAACGTGGCGCTGACGCAGGAGGCGGATTTCAGCGCCTACATCGACCGCAACGGCTTCGACGCGCTGGTGGACTTCATGCGGCAGAAGAAATAGCGCTCGTCCCATGACGAACGCGATGATCGACCTCGACCGGGCGGCCTTCATCCACCCATCGGCTGCCATCTACGGCCGCGTGACGGCGCACGAGGGCAGCTCGATCTGGTGCAATGCCGTGATCCGCTCGGAAGCCGCCCATGTCGAGATCGGCGCCTACACGAACATCCAGGATTTCGTGATGATCCACACCGATCCCGGCCGGCCGGTCGTGATCGGGTCCCACTGCTCCATCACCCACCATGCGACCATCCATGGCTCGACCATCGGAAACAATGTGCTGATCGGGATCAACGCCACCATCTATGGCGGTGCCGTCATCGGCGACAATTCCATCGTCGGCCAGCATGCCTATGTGAAGGATGGCACGATCGTGCCGCCCAATTCGATCGTCGTCGGCAGCCCGGCGAAGGTGATCCGGACGATGGACAACTGGGTCGCGAACCGGCTCAATGCGCTGTTCTACCACCGCAATGCGCTGGCCTATGCGGTGGGCGACCACCGCGCCTGGGAGGGCCCCGAGTTCGACGCGTGGCTCCAGGAGACGCTCGCCCGCTTGACCGAGGAACATGCCCGGCTAGAGCGCGCGGCATGAGCAAGCTTCACCTCGTGTTCGGTGGCCGGGTCAGGGATCCGCGCGGCCTCGAGTTCGTCGATCCCGCGGGCCTCCACATCGTCGGAATCTATCCCGACTATGCCTCGGCCGAAGCCGCCTGGCGCGCCGAGGCGCAGCGCACGGTGGACGACGCCGAGATGAAATATGTGGTCGTCCACCTGCACCGCCTGCTCGAGCCCGACATGATGGGCCCCGGCAAATCAGCCGACTGACGGCTCAGCGGCCCTTCCAGACCGGGGCGCGCTTTTCGAGGAAGGCGATGGGGCCTTCCTTCGCATCCTCCGAGCTGAACACCAGCGCCGAGGTCCGGCGACTCAGCTGCCACAGCTCGCTTTCAGGATGATCGAAGCTCGCGCGTGCGACCTTGAGGGATTCGCGAACCGACAGCGGCGCGTTCACGGCGATCGCCTGGGCGAGCGCCAGCGCTTCGGGCATGACCCGCTCGGCCGGCACGCAGCGGTTGACGAGGCCGAGCGCATGGGCGCGCGGCGCGTCGATGGGGTCGCCGGTTGCGATCAGCTCGAAGGCGATCGAAGCCGGCAGGCGCCGGGTCAGGCGGAACACGCCGCCGGCGCCCGCGAACAGGCCGCGCTTCACTTCGGGCAACCCGAAGCGCGCCGTCTCGGCCGCCACGATCATGTCGCAGGACAGCGCCAGCTCGCAGCCGCCAGCAAGCGCGGGCGCATTGACGGCGGCGATCCAGGGCTTTTCGCGCCGGGCCGTCGCCAGCCCGCCGAAGCCGCCGTCGGGGGTCGAGAGGGTGTGGCCGCGCCCCTTCGAGATTTCCGAGAGATCGGCGCCTGCCGAGAAGGCGCCGTCGGAGGTGGAGCCGAGGATGACGACGCGGACCTCGGGGTCGCTCTCGGTCGCCTTCACGATCCAGTCCATGGCGCTTGCCACATCACCATTGACGGCGTTGCGCTTGTCGGGCCGGTTGAGGCGGACGAGGCCGACATGGCCCTCGACCACTTCGTAGAGAACCTCTCGGCCAACGGACTCGGGTCGATCGCTCATTTCTTGCTCTCCAGTTTCACCAGTTCGGCCGTGTCCCAGTAGACCGGCCACATCTCGGCCACCTTGCCGTCGCGCATCAGGCTCACCTCGACGATCCGGTGGCTGCGGCGCCCCTCGGGCGTGTCATGGGACATGGTGATGAAGGCGACGACGCGACCGTCCCCGGCGGCGAAGCCCTCCACCTCGAACCCGGCGTTCTGCCAGGTGGCGAGCACCCGCCCATAGAGTTGCTTCAGCGCCTCGCGTCCGTGCCAGGTCCCGCCATAGGGCAGGCTTCCGGCCTCGTGGATCACGAGATCCGGGTGCAGCTCGGCCTCGGCCGACGCCCAGTCGCCCCGCGCTGCGGCGGCATAGAGCCGCTCGACCGCGGCGCGATTGTCGGCATCCTCCGCCCCTGTCGTCATCGCTCAGGCGCGTCCCCGCCAGTGGCAGTGGAAGCCGCCGGGCACGCGGGCAGGCATGTGCACCTTCGCAACCGGCCCAGCCGCGACGTTCCGGGCATCTGTGATGGCGAGGAAGCTCTCGTTGGCGTGGCTGTCCCACACGAGGTTCAGGAGCCAGCCTTCGCCCTCGTTCGCGCCTGCGGGCACGAACACCGGCTCGCCGCAATAGGCGCCGTCGCCGAAGCCGAATTCGTCGCGGGTGCCCCGTTCCACGTCGATGGCGGCGATGGAATCGAAGCCGTCGACCCGGCCGGCGGTCGGCCGGGCGGTGCCATTCACGAACGCGCGGGCGTAGCGCCGGCCCTGCGCGCGATCGTCGATTCGCGGGAACTGGATGTCGAGCGAATCGATCGCCTCGTCGCGGAACAGGCCGTTCCGGCCGATCCGCCAGCGCCGGAGCGTGAAGCGGCTTTCCTCTGGCGTCGGCAGGCCGCCGTCGGCGTCCGGCATGAGGGGCGCGCGCCGGCTTCCGGCCACGTCGATCACCACGTCCTCGCCATCGTCAAAGCTGTTGGCGATGTGGAACATGAAGGCCGGGTCGGTCTCAATCCAGCGCAGGTCGGCCCCGTCGGAGCCCTTGGCCATGATTCCGAACAGGCTCGGCCGATTCCCCTCCCAGGCGGCCATCGGCTTGCCGGCGAGCGCGCGCTCCATCGAGATGACGACGGGCAGGCAGGGGAAGATGATGTGCCGCTCGGTCAGTGCGAAGTCATGCATCATCGAGGCGTAGGGCTGCTCGACGAAGGCGAGGTGCCGGGGGCGCCCCTCGGCCGTGATCACATTGTAGCGGACGGCGGTGGAACCCGGCCCCTTGGCGCTGTAGCCGAAGGCGTGCATCGCGCCGTCGGCCGGGTCGATCTTGGGGTGGGCCGTGAACGGACCGGTGACCGTGTTCTCGAAGGTCTCGTAGCCGATCGTCTCCAGGGTATCGGGGTCCATCGCGGTCGGCGGGCAGCCTTCCATGAGCGCGTAGAGGCGGCTGGCGTGCGGCCAGATGTGGGTGTTGGCGGTATTGTACTCCATCGGGCTGACCGAGGGATCGTTGAACCGCGGGTTGCCGAACACGCCGAACAGCCGCCGGCCGGCGGCCCGCTCCAGCTCATACTTGCGGGTGCGCACATAGCGGTTCTTCATCGCGGCGCGCCCGCCGCCCAGATGGATGGCATAGACCATGCCGTCCCCGTCGAACACATGGTAGCGATCCTCAGGGTGCGGCGGGTGCGCCGGGTCGGGGCCATTGCGGTAGAAGGTGCCTTCCAGCCCCTCGGGAATACGGCCCTCGATGACGAGATCGGGCGCGTCCATTTCGGCGCCGAAGGGGCGGTAGAAGCCCCTGAGATAGGGATGGTCGGGGAAGGGCAGGGCCATGGCGGATCCTCGGGCGGGGCGGGGGTCAGAGGTCGCGGGCCCAGCGCATCGGCGCCGGGTCAAGTCGTTCCAGCAGGTAGAGGCTGCCATAGGGGCCGCGGACCAGCCGGAAGCCATCGTCGAGATAGGTGATGTCGGTGACGAGCGTGTCGACCCGCGCCGTCTCGGCCGGCAGGCGGACGGGGGCCGCCGCACCGGTCACGATCGCCTCGAGGGTGCGGATGTCAAGCCGGGCATCGTCCTCGACGGCGTAGTTGCCGGCCATCACCAGCGTGCCGGGCAGGCCATCGCTGTCGAGGAAATGGATCACATTGTCGTAGAGGCCGGTTGCCGGATCGATCTCGTTGTAGAGTTCGACCACTTCGACGGGGGTTGCCGGCAGGATGCCGCGGGAGAGGCGGGCGAGCGTTGTCTGCCGGGCAAGCTCGAGGTTGGAATAGAGGAGGCGCCAGCGGCCGCGCAGAAGGCTCGCCGCGCGCGCCGGCTCGGCCGTCGGGTTCATGGCTTCCAGCTCGCTCGCCAGCGCGCGGATCCGGGCGGCGGCCGCGCGATCGGCTGCGAAGCCCACTTCGGTCTGGGCGCCGAGCGCGGCAAGGTCCTGCTTCAGGGCCGAGGTATGACGCATGCCCCATTGGCCCGAGCCGATGTGCCGGCGTCAACCTGCCCGTCGGGTGAGGGTCGGCCGACAGTCGGCCGAGGGTCAGGTGAGGGTCAGCGCGATCTTGCCGACATGGCCGCCCGATTCCATCAGCCGGTGCGCCTCGTCGGCGCGCTCGAGCGGAAAGCTGCGGTCGAGATGGGGTTTGAGGGTGCCGTCGGCGAAATGCGGCCAGACCTCGGCACGCAGCGCGTCGGCGATGGCGCCCTTCTCGGCAACCGTGCGGGGCCTGAGCAGCGAGCCCGTCACCATGAGGCGGCGGCGCATGACGAAGGCGATATCGAGCTCGAGCCGGTTGCCCTTCTGGAAGGCGATTGAGACATGCCGCCCGCCCGGCTTCAGGCTGGCAAGGTTGCGCGGGAAATATTCGCCGCCGACCATGTCGAGGACGATGTCCACGCCTTCGCCGCCCGTCAGCTCGCGGACCTTCGGCGCGAAATCCCCGTCATTGTAGTTGAGCGCGTGGGTGGCCCCCAGCGCGCGTGCGGCAGCGCATTTCGCATCCGTGCCGCAGGTGACGATGATCTCGAGGCACCGGAGCCGGGCGTAATCGATGGCGGTGACGCCGATGCCGGACGTGCCGCCGTGCACCAGCAGCCGCTCGCCGGGTTTCGCGCCGGCCAGATCGTGCAGGTTCGCCCAGACGGTGAACCAGGTTTCGGGCAGGGTCGCCGCCTCGACGAAGCGCAGGCCCGGGGGCACGGGCAGGCACTGCACCTCGGGAGCCGCGACATAGTCGGCATAGGCGCCGCCGGCGACCAGCGCGGTGACAGGGTCGCCGAGCCGGAGCCGGCTGACGCCCTCGCCGAGCGCCACGACCTCGCCAGCCGCCTCCAGCCCGAGGATCGACGGGGCGCCGGGCGGCATGGGGTAGAGGCCGAGGCGCTGCAGCACGTCCGGCCGGTTGACGCCGGCGGCGTGCACGCGGATCAGCACCTCCCCAGGGCCGGGCGCGGGAACCGGGCGCTCGACGACGGCCAGAACGTCCGGCCCGCCGGGGCCGGCGGGGTCGATCGCGCGCATGGTGGGGGGAAGGGTCTCGGCCATGGCGGCCCGTTGCCCGCGCGCGGCCGGCGGTGCAAGAGGGGCGCGAGGAGGATCGCCCGATGGACATCGAGGACCTGCTGTCGAAGCGACCGGAAAGCCCGCTCGCCCAGCTGGTGCGCGAGGATCTCGACCGGCTGAGCCGCGACGAGCTGGAACAGCGCATCGCCATCCTGAAGGCCGAGATCGCGCGCGCCGAGGGCCGGCTGGCGAGTGCCAGCGCCTTCCGGGCGGCCGCCGACAGCCTGTTCCGGCGCTGATGGCGGCACGCCGGCGCCTGCCCGTCGCCTGGCTGATCGCCCGGCTCGCGGGCCGCGACCTGGCCCTGATGGCAGCGCGGCCGGGCGAGTGGCTGATGCCGCTCGCCTTCTTCCTGCTGGTCGCGATCCTGCTGCCCTTTGCCGTCGGGCCGGAGCCGGACCTGCTGGCCCGGCTCGCGCCCGGGATCCTGTGGGTGGGTGCGCTGCTCGCAAGCCTGATGCCGGTCGCCACCCTGTTCGCGCTGGATTCGGCCGACGGCACGCTCGACCAGCTGATGGTGCGCGGCATTGCCACCGAAAGCCTCGCGGTCGCGCGGATGCTGGCCCTGTGGCTGGGATTCGGGGGGCCGCTCATGCTCGCCGCGCCGCTTGCCGGCCTGCTCCTGAACCTGCCGCCGGCGATGCTGCTGCCACTGCTGGCGGGGCTGGCGGCGGGCACGCTCGGCCTGTCGGCGCTGGCGGTCGTGGCCGCATCCGTCACGCTGGGCGCGCGCGGCGGCGCGGGGCTCGTCGCGCTCCTCGTCATTCCGCTTGCGGTGCCCGTGCTGCTGTTCGGAAGTCGGCCGGCCGAGCCGGGTGCGCTGGGTCTCACGGTGGCCGCCGCCCTGCTGCTTGCCGCGCTTGCGCCCTTCGCGGCGGGCGCGGCGCTCCGCGCCGCCAGGAGCTGAGGGGGGTGCGCCAGCCTGCGGCAGCGGGAAGGGCTGTCAGCCGGCGTTGCGCCATGCTAGGGCAGGCCGGTTCCGATGCCCGCGCCTGACCTGCACGCCCTTGCCAACCCCCTGCGCTTCCAGCGCTTTGCCGCGGCCGTGACGCCGTGGCTCCTGGCGCTGGGCGTGGGGTTCCTGGGTGTCGGGCTGTTCCGGGGCCTGTTCCTTGCCCCGCCCGACTATCTGCAGGGCGAGGTGGTGCGGATCCTCTACGTGCATGTGCCAGCCGCCTGGTTCGCGCTTGGCGGCTATCTCGGCATGGCGATCGCGGCGCTTTCCGCGCGCATCTGGCGGCATCCGCTCGCTGACCTGTCGGTCCGCGCCATTGCGCCGGTCGGCGCCACCTTCGCCGCCATCTGCCTCCTCACCGGCTCCATCTGGGGCCGGCCGACCTGGGGCACCTGGTGGGTGTGGGACGGGCGGCTCACCTCGATGTTGGTGCTGTTCCTGCTCTATCTCGGGGTCATCGCCCTTGCCCACCTGCACGAGGACCGGGCGCGGGGCCTGAAGATGGCCGGGCTGCTGGCGATCGTGGGCACCGTCAACCTGCCGATCATCAAGTTCAGCGTGGAATGGTGGAACACGCTGCACCAGCCGGCCTCGATCCGGCTGTCTGGCAGCTCCATCCACCCCGACATGCTGGCCCCGCTGATGCTGTCGGCGCTGGGCTTCCTGCTGCTGTTCGCGGGCATCGTGCTCGTCCGGATGCGCACGCTGATCGCCGAGCAGCGGCTGGAGATGCGCGCGGCCCGGCGCGCGGCGCGGGCCGGCTGAGCCATGCCGCATCTGCCCTTCATCATCGCGGCCTATGCCGTGACCCTCGGGGCGCTCGGCGGGCTGCTCGGGCTGAGCCTCGTGAGAATGCGTCGGGCCGAACGCGCCGTTGCCGGCGAGGAGCGGCCGTAGATGGCGACGATGGTGCGCCCGAAGCGCCAGCGGCTGGCACTGGCAGTGGTCGCCGCCGGGGTGCTGGCGGTCGCGGGGATCGTTGCCGCCATCGCGCTCCGGGACACGGCTGCCTATTTCAAGGTGCCCTCCGACCTCGCCGCCGAGCCGGTGCCGCCGGGCCAGACGATCCGGCTGGGGGGCCTCGTGAAGGCGGGCTCGGTCGGCCGCTCGGCCGACGGGCTGGTGCTGACCTTCACCGTCACCGACTCCTCGGCCGAGACGCCCGTCAGCTATCGCGGGCTGGTGCCCGACCTGTTCCGCGAGAACCAGGGGGTGATCGCCACCGGCGCCTTCCGCGCCGACGGGGTCTTCGAAGCGAAGCAGCTGCTGGCCAAGCATGACGAGAACTACATGCCGCCCGAAGTCGCCAAGGCCCTGAAGCAGCAGGGCCATCCGCTGCCGCGCCCGGTTGCCCCATGATCCCGGAAATCGGCCATCTCGCCCTCTGGCTGGCGGCGGCCGCGGCGCTGCTGCAGTTCGCAGCGCCCAGCATCGGCCTGTGGCGACCGGACACGGGGCTGGCCCGGCTGGCGGAGCCTGCGGCGCTTGCCCAGGCGCTGCTGGTGCTCCTGTCGTTCGGGGCGCTGACCTGGGCCTTCTGGGTGTCCGACTTTTCGGTCGCGCTGGTGGCGGCGAACAGCCACACCATGAAGCCGCCCCTCTATCTGGTGACGGGCGTGTGGGCCAATCATGAAGGCTCGCTGCTGCTGTGGGTGCTGGTGATGGCGCTGGCGGGTGCCGGGGTCGCGCTGGCGCCGGCGACGCTGGGCAGGGCGTTCCGGGCCCGCGTGCTGTCGATCCAGGGGCTGGTGGCGCTCGGCTTCTTCGCCTTCCTGCTGATCGCGTCCAATCCGTTCGAGCGGCTGCTGCCGGCGCCGACGGAAGGCCAGGGCCTGAACCCGCTGCTGCAGGATCCCGGCCTCGCCTTTCATCCGCCGCTTCTCTACATCGGCTATGTCGGCCTGTCGGTGGCCTTTGCCTTCGCGGTCGCCGGCATGCTGGAGAACCAGATCGGCCCGGCCTGGGCCAAGGCGACGCGCCCCTGGGTGGCCGGCGCCTGGGCCTTTCTGACGCTCGGGATCGCGCTCGGCAGCTTCTGGGCCTATTATGAACTCGGCTGGGGCGGCTGGTGGTTCTGGGATCCGGTCGAGAATGCGGCGCTGATGCCCTGGCTGGCGGCGACCGCGCTGCTCCACTCGATTGCCGTCGTGATGAAGCGGGATGCGCTCAGGGCCTGGACCCTGCTGCTGGCGGTTGCGGCCTTCTCGCTCTCGATGCTGGGCACCTTCATCGTCCGCTCGGGCCTGCTCACCTCGGTGCATGCCTTCGCCGTCGATCCGACGCGCGGCCTGTTCCTGATGGTGCTGATGGCGCTCTACATCGGCGGCGCGCTGACGGTCTATGCGCTAGCCGCGGGCCGCGTCTCGGAGGGGCGGCAGTTCGCGCTGGTCAGCCGCGAGTCGGCGCTGGTCGCCAACAACCTGCTGCTCTCGGCCATCCTCGGCGTGGTGTTCGTGGGTACGCTCTACCCCATGGCGCTGGAAGCCATGGGCGGCGCGCAGATCTCGGTCGGGCCGCCCTATTTCAACCGCACCACGGTGCCGATGCTGCTGGTGATGGCGCTGCTGATGGGGATCGCGCCCTTCCTGGGCTGGCGGCGAAGCGCAACGGGCCACCTGGCCGCCTTGCTGATGCCGGCGGCCGTTGCTGCGACGCTGATCGTCGTGGTTGCCACCTGGTTCCTCGGCGTGCGCGGGATCGGCGCGCTGCTGGGCTTTGCGGCAGCGGCCTGGCTGGGCGTTGCCAGCCTCTCCATCCTGTTCAGGCGCGGGCTGACGCTGAACGCGGCCGGCATGGCGCTGGCACACCTCGGGGTCGCCGTCTCGATCCTGGGGGCCACGGCTTCGGGGGCGCTCCAGCGCGAGGCGCTGGTGTCGCTTCGCGTGGGCGATGCCGTCGAGCTGGGCCCGTGGCGGGCCGAGCTTCGCGATGTCCGCCCCGTTGCCGGCCCGAACTGGACGGCGATCGAAGCGACCCTCGACGTTCGCCGCCATGGCGAGCCGGTCGCCGTGCTTCGCCCCAGCAGCCGCATGTTCGTGGCGCCGGGGCAGGAGACGACGGAGGCCGGCCGCGCCGTGTGGCGGCTGGGCGAACTCTATTCGGTGCTGGGCAAGCCCGACGGCTTCGGCCGCTGGCAGGTGCATCTGTGGGTGAAGCCGCTCGTCACCCTCATCTGGTGGGGCGCGTTGCTGATGGCGCTGGGCGGCGTGCTGGCGCTGGGCGGCCGGGTGCGCGCCACGCGGCCGCGCCGGCGTGCAGCGGCCGTGCCCGACGGCGCCCCCTTGCCCGTGCCGCAGCCGGCCTGACGCGCGACGGCCATGTCGGTGAATCGCCTGGTCTGGCTGCTGCCGCTCGCCATCTTCGCCGGCCTCGTCGCGCTGATGGCCGGCAATCTCGGTCGGCCGTCGCAGGCGGTCGTGAAGAGCCACATGATCGGCAAGCCCGTGCCCGCCTTCGAACTGGCCGCCCCGGAGGGCGGGCCGGGGCTGTCGGCCGGCGACCTCAAGGGCGGCGGGCCGGTTCTCGTCAACCTGTTCGCCAGCTGGTGTCTGCCCTGCGCGGTCGAGGCGCCGCAGCTGGAGGCACTGAGGGCGAAGGGCGCCACCCTGCACGGGATCGCGGTGCGCGACACGCCCGAGAAGACGGCCGCCTTCCTCGCGCGCCATGGCAATCCCTTCACGCGCATCGGCGCCGATCCGGGCGGGCGGATGATGCTGGCCTTCGGCGCCTCCGGCGTGCCCGAGACCTATGTGATCGACGGCCGGGGGATCATCCGCCATCAGCACCTGGGCGAGATCCGGCCCGAGCATGTGCCCGAACTGCTGGCCGAGCTGGAGAAGGCGCGGTGAGGGCTGCCCTTGTCGCGCTGCTGCTGCTTCTCGGGGCACCGGCGGCCGCCGAGCCGGCACCCGTCGCCGAGGCACCGCTCGAGGACCCGGCGGCCGAGGCGCGCGCCAAGGCCCTGATGGCGGAGCTTCGCTGCCTGACCTGCCAGAACCAGTCGATCGCCGATTCGCCCTCGCCGCAGGCGCAGGCGATGCGGGTGGAGGTGCGCGAGCGGATCGCGGCCGGCGAGGATCCCGAGGCCGTGCGAGCCTGGTTTGTCGAGCGCTATGGCGACTGGGTGAGCTTCGTGCCACCCGCCCGCAGCGACACGGCGCTGCTGTGGGCTGCGCCGCTCCTCTTCCTGGCGCTGGGTGGGCTGCTGCTGGCGCGGCGCATCCGGCGATGAAGTGGGCGGTCCCGGCCAGCGTGGTGGCGGCCCTGGCGGCCGGCGTGCTGGGCTATGCGCTCACGGGAAGCCCGCGCGAGCCCGCCGCACCGGCGCCGCCGCGTGTCACGAACGAACGGCTCGACCCCGAGGGTGAACAGGCGAGCCGTGCCTTGCTCGAGAATTTCGGGGACATCCGCGCCTGGCTGACGCTTTCGGATGCGCTGCTTCGTGCCGGCCGGACCGAGACGGCGGTTGCCGCCATCGAATCCGGCCTCGAGGCCAATCCGCAGAGCCCGGATCTCTGGGTGCAGCTGGGAATCGCGCTGGTTGCCCATGCCAATGGCGAGGTGGTGCCGGCCGCGCGGCTGGCCTTCGACCGGGCCAGCCTGCTGGCCCCCGACCATCCGGCGCCAGCCTATTTCCTGGGGCTGGCCTGGCTGCAATCGGCCGAGCCGGCGCGCGCCATCGAGGTGTGGCGCAGCCTGCTGAACCGCAGCGCGCCGGACGCGCCGTGGCGACCGATGATCGAGCGCCAGCTGGGCGCGGCCGAGATGATGATGGCCATGGGGGTGGGCGAGGGGCGCATGCCGGGCGGACCCATGATGCGCCCGCCAGCTGCGCCGTCCGCGCAACCGCCATCGCCACCGGCGGGCTGATCGGGCCGGCCATTGCTGCACCGGCGGAATGCTGCTAGCGGCGCGCGCCACCGGGGCCGGACCCCGGCAGGCAGCACGAGTCCCCGCGCCATGGCGCCGACAAGGGGCAAGGCATGAAGGCCGACGCCCAGATCACCGAAGCGGGCCACCCGGGTGGCCATTCAAAGGACGGCCTGCCCAAGCTGATGCTGGGCGCGCTGGGTGTCGTCTTCGGGGATATCGGCACCTCGCCGCTCTACGCCTTTCGGGAGACGTTCATCGGCCCGCATCCGCTGCCGGTGGATGAATTTCACATCTTCGGGATCGTCAGCCTCGTCTTCTGGACGATGATGCTGATCGTCACGGTGAAATATGTGACCATCGTCCTGCGCGCCGACAACCGCGGGGAGGGTGGCACGATCGCGCTGCAGGCGCTGCTGATGCGCCACGGCCATGGCCGGCGCTGGGCGCCCGTCGTTGTGGTGCTGGGAATCCTGGCGACAGCCCTGTTCTTCGGCGAGAGCATCATCACGCCGGCCATTTCGGTGCTGTCGGCGGTCGAGGGGCTGACGGTCGTCGAGGCGAAGCTGCAGCCGTTGGTGCTGCCGGTCGCGATCGGGATCATCGTCGGCCTGTTCGTGATCCAGGCCTTTGGAACGGCGCGGGTGGGCGCGTTGTTCGGGCCGATCACGCTCACCTATTTCCTCGTGATCGCAACGCTTGGAAGCCTGAGCATCGGGAACAATCCCGACATCCTGTTCGCGCTCGCCCCGCACCATGCCATCAACTTCTTCCGCACGGACGGGCTGCTGGCTTTCCTTGCGCTCGCCTCGGTCGTGCTGGCCGTGACGGGGGCCGAGGCGCTCTATGCCGACATGGGGCATTTCGGCCGAAACCCGATCCGCCTGTCGTGGCTGTCGATCGTGATGCCGGCCTTGATGCTGAACTATCTGGGGCAGGGGGCGCTGCTGCTCGACAGCCCGGAAGCGATCCGCAACCCCTTCTTCCTGCTGGCGCCCGAGGACCTGCGCCTGCCGCTCGTCTTTCTCGCCACGCTTGCCACCATCATCGCCTCGCAGGCGGTGATCTCGGGCGCCTTCTCGATCACGCGGCAGGCCGTGCAGCTGGGCTATCTGCCGCGCCTTCGTATCCTGCACACCTCGGCCCGGGCGGAGGGGCAGATCTACATTCCCTTCGTCAACTGGACGCTGCTGGTGCTGGTGATCCTGCTGGTGCTGGGCTTCGAATCCTCCTCGAACCTCGCGGCCGCCTACGGGATTTCGGTGACGGCCACCATGTTCATCACCACCTGCATGCTGGGCATCTTGATGCTGACGGTGTGGAAATGGCCGCGCTGGCTGGTCGGCCTGTTCCTTGCCGTCTTCCTGGTGGTGGACGGCGCCTATTTCACGGCCAACCTGACCAAGATTCCCGATGGCGGCTGGTTCCCGCTGCTGGTGGGCGTCATCGTGTTCACGCTGCTGACCACCTGGGCGCGGGGCCGCTACCTGATGCAGCAGCGGCTGACCGAATCGGCCATGCCGATGTCGGTCTTCATCAAGTCGGCCTCGCGCGCGGCAACGCGGGTGCCCGGCACGGCCGTGTTCATGACCTCGTCGCCTGAAGGCGTGCCGCATGCGCTTCTGCACAACCTCAAGCACAACAAGGTGCTGCACGAGCGGATCCTGATCCTGACGGTCGTGATCGACGAGGTGCCCTGGGTTGATGAGGAGGACCGGATCGAGGTGGTCGATCTGGGCGAGAACTTCTACCGGATGATCCTGCGCTACGGCTTCATGCAGCAGCCCGACGTGCCTGCCGCCCTGAAGATGGTGGAGAATTGCGGGCCGCAGATCCGCATGATGGACACCAGCTTCTTCCTCGCCCGGCAGACGCTGCTGGCCTCCGAGCGGCCAGGCATGGCGATCTGGCGCGAGAAGCTGTTCGCCTGGATGCTGCGCAATGCGGAAAGCGCAATGGAATTCTTCCGCCTGCCGACCAACCGGGTGGTCGAACTGGGAAGCCAGGTCGAGATCTGACGCTGATTGCGGCGCCGGGCCATGAAGAAAGGGCCGCGGTGTCGCCACCGCGGCCCTTCCCGTGAAGCTGAAACCCGAAGGGGCTTACTTCGCCATCTCGGCGGCCTTGTCCTTCACGGCAGCGGCAGCGGCTTCGACATTGCCGGCAGCAGCAGCGGTCGCATCGGCCGCGGCAGCGGTGGTGGCGGCAGCGGCGTCGGTCGCCGTGGCGGCAGCCGCGTCGGTCGCGGTGGTGGCGGCAGCAGCAGCCGTATCGGCAGCCGCATCGGCGGTGGCGGCAGCCGCATCCGCCGTCTGGTCAGCGGCAGCAGCCACGTCGGCGGCCGCATCGGCGGTCGCGTCGGCGGCCTTCTTTTCGCCGCAGGCGGCGACCAGCACGAGGCTCGCAACGGCGGCGAGCGGGAGAAGCTTGTTCATTCTGACCTCCTCATTGGACAGGATTGCCCAGTTGTTGCAGGCCATGGGGCGAGACCTTGCGGCCGCAAGCTCCGATCCCCGAACCCACCAGTGCCGGTGGTGCCCGCAGGCGAAGCGAGCGCGCCATTGCAATAGCGTGAACGCAAACGCAAGAGCTTTTGTTGACCGATTGCGTTGACAATCGGCGGACGGTGCGGCGCCTGCGCCGGATTCCCCCGGCACGCCCCCCTTGGCGGCGCCGGCCGAAGCGGGCAGGGAGGCAGGCCATGATCAAGCCGTCCGCCGACGCCGCCCTTCTTCGAATCGGCACAAGGGGTTCGCCCCTCGCGCTCGCCCAGGCGCGAATGACCGCCGAGGCGCTCGAGCGGGTAGGTGGATCACCGGCACCAGCCATCGAGACCATCGTGATCCAGACGACGGGCGATCGCGTGCAGGACCGGGCGCTGGCCGAGATCGGCGGCAAGGCGCTCTGGACCCGCGAACTCGACCGGGCGCTGATCGCGGGCGAGGTGGACGCGGCCGTCCACTCGATGAAGGATGTGGAGACGAGGCTGGCACCGGGCCTGGTGCTGGCGGCTGTCCTGCCGCGGGCCGACGTGCGCGACCGGCTGATCGGGGCGCCTTCGCTTGCCGCGCTCCGGCCGGGCGCACGTGTCGGCACCTCGAGCCCGCGGCGGGCGGCGCAGCTGAAGCACCGACGGCCCGATGTCGAGCCGGTGCTGCTGCGCGGCAATGTCGAAACGCGCCTGAGGGCCGTAGCCGAGGAACGGGTGGATGCGACCTTCCTCGCCGCGGCCGGCCTCGAGCGGCTGGGGATCGCCGAGGGGGTCGCCCTTCCGGTCGAGGACTGGCTGCCGGCGGCGTCGCAGGGCGTCGTCGGGATCACCTGCCGCGCCGATGACTCTGAGACGCGCGCGAGGCTTGCCGCCATCAGCCATGCCGGGACGCTCGAGTGCCTGCTGGCCGAACGGGCCCTGCTTGACGGGCTGGGCGGAAGCTGCCGGACGTCGGTCGCCGCGCTCGCCGTCGCCATCGACGCGGATCCCGAGGGCGCCGGCGGCAGGCGCATCGAGTTGCGCGCCGAGCTTCTGAGCCCGGACGGTCGCGATTGCGTCGGCGAGCGCGCGATCGGCCCGGCGACCGATCCCGAGGCACTGGGACGGACGGTGGCCGAACGCCTGCTCGCGCGGGCGACTTCAGCCATCCGGGCCTCGCTCGAGACGCTCGCCGCGCCCGAACGCCCGGGCGCGTGAAGCCGATCCTCCTCGTCACGCGACCGGCCGGCGCGGCGAAACGGACGGCCGCGTCGGCCCGCAAGGCGGGCTTTGCTGCCTGGTGCGCGCCGATGCTGCGGGCCGAGCCGCTCGACTGGGCGGCTCCCGAGGATAAGCCTGAGGCGCTGCTGTTCACCAGTGCCGTTGCGCCGCCCATCGTCGCGCGGTCGGCGCCGCAGCTTCGCGCGAGCCCGGCCTGGGCCGTTGGGCCGGCAACCGCGCGGGCGGCACGTCGCGCGGGCTTCGAGGTGGCCGGCGTCGGCCGGGGAGATGGCAGCGCAATCCTGGCCCTGGCGGCCCATGCGGGCGTCCGGTCGCTCCTGCACCTCGGCGGGGCCGACCGGGCCGCGCTGGAGCTGCCGCCCGGCCTCAGGATCGACCACCGGGCCATCTATGCCATGGCGCTGGCGGATCGGCTGCCTCGCCGGGTGGTGGACGCGCTGGGTGACGGTCGCATTTTCGCAGCGCTCCTCTTCTCGCCGCGAACGGCAGGGCAGTTCGCGAGGCTGGCCGCGGATGCCGGCCTCGCCCCGGCATTGCTGCGTATCGTGGCGCTGAGCGAGGCGGTTGCAGCCGCGGCGGGGCCGGGCTGGCGTGCAATCGCCGTTGCAGCGCGGCCCGACGAAGCCGAGGCCTTGGCGGCTGCCCGGCGCTTGTGGCAAGGCGACGGCCGAGACCTTCACGATGAATGACCCCGATTTCGACTTGCGGCCGCGCTCGGCCGAGGCGCCGATACCGCCCGCCCGCGGGCGGGCTCGCTGGCCGTGGCTGATCCTTGCCCTTCTGCTCGTCGCCGTCCTCGTCGTCGGGCTGGCGGCCTGGCTGGATCCTTCGACCAGGGGGCGGCTGGCCGGCGCGGTGCAGCCGGCGCCCGCCACGAGCCCGGCGCCATTGCCCGCGCAGGACTCGACTGAGGATCTCAGGGCCCGGATCGCGGCGCTCGAGGCAGCGCTTGCGGATGCGCGCGAAGCCGCAGCGCCGCCTGCCGGCACGCCCGCGCTTGCGATAGGTGACGGCCAGACCCTCGAGGCGCGGGTGGCGGCGCTCGAAGCGCAGGCGGCGGCCCTGCGGGCTGCCGAGGCAGCAAGCGCCAGCCGCCTCGACCAGCTCGCAAGCGCGCTCGCGGCAGCGTCGGGTGCTGCGGCCGAGGCGGATCGGCAGATGATGGACATGCTTCTGCTGGCCGTCAGCCGCCGGTACCTGGAGCAGGGAAGGCCCTTCGGCCGCCTGTCGGACGTGCTGGACGCGCGCTTTCGCGGCACGGACGCGGCCGCCGTGGACGCGCTCAATGCCTGGGCGGCTGCGCCGCAGACGCGCGCCCTGCTTGCCGCGCGGCTCGATGGCCTGTCGCTGCAGCCCGAGTCGGACCGGCCGGCGCCGGATGCCGGCTTCTGGCAGCGGCTCGGGGAGCGGCTTTCGCGCCTGATCACCGTTCGCGAGCGCGGATCCGGCGCCGCTGTGGACCGCGACATGCTCTCGACCGCGCGTGACGCACTGGATGCCGGCGACATCGGGCTCGCCATTGCGCGGGTGGAGCAGTTGCCGCCGGGCCCTGGACGCGATGCCTGGCTTGCCGATGCCGCGCTGCTCATGGCGGCCGAGCGCGGGCTCGACCGGCTGGAAACGCAGCTTCTGGCCGCGGTTGTCGCGCGGGAATCGATGGCGCTTGCGCCGCCCCAGGCCGTGCCGGCCGGTTGACTGGCCGGCCCCCTCTGTCCGAACGAGAGCAACGATGCGAATTGCGATGATCGGTTCCGGCTATGTCGGCCTCGTGTCGGGTGCCTGCTTTGCCGACTTCGGCCACCAGGTGACCTGCGTCGATACCGATGCGGCCAAGATCGAGCGGCTGAATTCCGGCCGGATGCCCATCTATGAGCCCGGGCTCGAGGAGCTGGTCGCCCGCAATGTCGAGGCCGGACGGCTCGCCTTCACGACCGACCTTGCCGAGGGCATGGCCGGCGCCGAGGCCGTGTTCATCGCCGTCGGCACGCCGTCCCGCCGCGGCGATGGCCATGCCGACCTCAGCTACGTGCATGCCGCCGCGCGCGACATCGCGGCCAATCTCAAGGGCTTTGCCGTCGTCGTCACCAAGTCAACCGTGCCGGTGGGCACCGGGGACGAGGTGGAACGGATCATCCGCGAGGCAAATCCGAATGCCGATTTCGCCGTGGCCTCCAACCCGGAGTTTCTGCGCGAAGGGGCTGCGATTGCCGACTTCAAGCGGCCTGACCGGATCGTGATCGGCGTGGAGGATGAGCGGGCGCGACGGGTGCTCGAGGAAGTCTATCGGCCCCTCTACCTCAACCAGGCGCCGCTGCTGGTGACGGGCCGGCGGACAGCCGAGCTGACCAAATATGCGGCCAACGCCTTCCTGGCGACCAAGATCACCTTCATCAACGAAATGGCCGACCTGGCCGAGAAGGTGGGGGCCAATGTGCAGGACGTGGCGCGCGGGATCGGCCTCGACAACCGGATCGGGCCGAAGTTCCTGAACGCGGGCCCCGGCTATGGCGGCAGCTGCTTTCCCAAGGACACGCTGGCGCTGGTGAAGACGGCGCAGGACCATGACGCGCCGACCCGGATCGTCGAGACGGTCGTGCAGGTGAACGAGCAGCGCAAGCGCGCCATGGGCCGCAAGGTGATTGCGGCCATGGGCGGCGATGTGCGCGACCGGCGGGTGGGCATCCTGGGGCTGACCTTCAAGCCGAACACCGACGACATGCGCGACAGCCCGGCGATCGCCATCATCCAGACGCTCCAGGACGCTGGCGCCCGGATTGTTGCCTATGACCCCGAGGGCGTGGACCAGGCGAGGCAGGTGCTGACGGACGTGACCTATGCGCCAGACCCCTATGCCGCGCTCGAGGGTGCCGATGCGATGGTGCTGGTGACCGAGTGGGACGCCTTCCGGGCGCTCGATCTGGCGCGGGTGAAAGCCCTGCTGCGACAGCCGGTCGTGGTGGATCTGCGGAACGTCTATCGGCCCGACGAGATGGCGAGGCACGGGCTTTCCTACACGGGCATCGGCCGCTGAGCGCGTGCCCTGCGGCTGTTGCCACCCCCCGGCGCCGCCGGTATAGCCGCCGCTCTGCCGGGCGCTCGGAGTCGTGGGTGAGTGGCTGAAACCAGCAGTTTGCTAAACTGCCGTACTGGGTAACCGGTACCGAGGGTTCGAATCCCTCCGACTCCGCCAGATTCATCTAAGAAATTGACAAGAAACGGTTAAACGGCTTCGGCTCGAACCCAGGCTCTCTCGGACATGATCGTTCAGGGCCTGAGCTTCGGCCTGTTCTATGGCGCATCGAGCCGTGGCTTGCGGTTTCACGAGGTGGATGGCGGAATCTGGCCAGACCCGCGCTGGGCCCGCCATCCTCGCGGCCGCCTCGCGCACGAGGGCGCCCGCCCTCCGAGCGGGAGGCGCATGAATGTTCGGATGGTCGCGCTCGGCCAGACTGCCTTGCGCCTTCGACAGGCGGCTTCATCATGCTCGATCAGATGCAGGGAACCGGGCATTGGCCGGGCAGCCAAGAAGGGCGGCGATTGACGATTTCCAAACCGGATTCTATCATCCTGATCAGAAAACGATCTGACCGGGAGGTTGCCCATGCCACTGTCGCGCCGTGCCATGCTGGGAGGTGCGGCTGCCCTGGCTGCGGCGCCGGCGATTGCCCGCTCGGCAATTCCAGTGAGCCCCTGGTCAGGCAAGGCCTATTCGAGGCGCGCGGTCGCGCTGGTCCGTGAGAGCCTGATCATCGACATGCTGGCGCCGCTGAAGATCGAGGCAACGCCGGAGCTTGCCGCCCGACGGCTGACCCAGGCCGAGGCCGACGAGTTCCGCCACAGCGGGATCACGGGCTTTCATCATGCCTTTGGCATCGGCGGGCCGGGTGCCCGCGAACAGGCGATCACCTATCTCGCTGCGTGGGGCAATTTCGTGGCCCGCAACAGCGATCTGATGACGGGCGTCGGCAGCGTCGCCGACCTGGTGCGTGCGAAGGCCGAAGGCCGGGTGGCGGTCATCATGGGGCTGCAGAATGCGGATCAGTTCCACAATGTGCGGGACGTGCGCTTCTTCCACCAGCTGGGCATGCGCTGCGCGCAGCTGACCTACAACAGCCAGAACCGGATCGGATCGGGCGCGACCGATCGCGTGGACGGCGGCGTCAGCGATTTCGGCGTCGAGATCATGAAGGCCATGCACGAGGTGGGCATGCTGATCGACGTGTCGCACAGCGGCGACCGGACCACCCTCGACGCAATCGAGCTTGCGCCAGGTCCGATCGCCATCACCCACAGCAATGCGAGGGCCCTCGTTCCGCACCCCCGCAACAAGACGGACGAGGCCATCAGGGCCCTCGCGAAGAAGGGCGGCGTGATGGGGATCACCGGGGTTCGCATGTTCGTGCGCGCAAGCGATCCGACCAGCGTTGCCGACGTGGTGGATCACATGGATCATGTCGCAAGGCTGGTCGGTATCGAGCACGTCGGCATCGGAACCGACTCCGATCTGAATGGCTATGACGATGTCTCGCCCGAGATGAACAGGCGGCTGCGCGGCGCCTACAAGGAAAGCTATGCCTTCCGCGAGAAGATCGACGTGGATGGTTTCGATCATCCGATGAAGATGTATGATCTCGTCGAGGAGATGCTCCGGCGTCGATGGTCGGAGGCCAGCATCCGAGCCGTTCTCGGCGGAAACTTCCAGCGGTTGCTGTCCGAGGTCTGGCGCGGATGAGGCGGCCTGCCTCGACGCTGCTGCTGGCTCTGTTGATGGCGGCGGCCATTGTGCCGTCGGCGACGGCGGCAGTTGCTGCGCCGATCCCGAGGGAGCGGCTTTCCGGGCTGGGCGATTTCGTCGATGGCGTCATGGCGCAGCAGCTGGCCAGCCGCGAGGTGGCCGGTGCCGTCGTCACCATCGTGCACGATGACCGGGTGATCCTGTCGCGCGGCTATGGCAAGGCCGATGTCGCTCGCGGCCAGGCCGTCGATCCGGAAACCAGCCTGTTCCGGCCCGGTTCGGTCTCCAAGCTGTTCACCTGGATCCTCCTGATGCAGCTGGTGGAGCAGGGCAGGGTCGGGCTGGACGATGACGTCAACCGCTACCTCGATTTCACCATTCCCCCCTTCGCCGGGCAGCCGGTGCGTGTCCGGGACCTCCTGACCCACAGCCCCGGCTTCAACGAAACGAGTGGCATCATCACCCGCGATGCGGCGCAGCTGAAGCCGTTCCGCGAGTGGATGCGCGCCAACCTGCCCCGTCGCCTGTGGCCGGCCGGAACCGAGATCGCCTATTCCAACTATGGCAGTGCGCTTGCCGGCATCATCGTCGAGCAGGTGACGGGTCAGCCCTTCGAGCAGGCAGCCGAGCAGCGCCTGTTCGCCCCGCTCGGCATGCGCGCCACCACCTTTGCCGAGCCGCTGCCGTCGGCGCTGGCCCCGCATCTCGCGACCGGCTACCGGCTCGAGCAGGGGCGTTTCGTCGCGCAGCTGCCCGAGCGCATCTCCGCCATCATGCCGGCCGGTTCCGCCACCACGAGCGCGCCCGACATGGCGCGGTTCATGCGGATGCTGCTGAATGAAGGGCGGCTGGATGGGCGTCGCGTGCTGGCGCCGGCTTCGGTTCGGTTCCTGATGGCCGACGGCATGGCCAATGCGCCCGACCTGCCGGGCATGGGCCATGGGTTCATCGTCTATCGCAAGGCTGGCCCGCGGCTCGTGGGCCATGGCGGCAACACCGCCGATTTCCGTTCGCTGCTGCTGCTTGCGCCCGAGGCGAGGCTCGGTGTCTTCATCTCCATGACGGGCGGGTCGGCCAGCCGCGCCGCGCGGACCGAGCTTGCCGACCTGCTGGTCGGCCGCCTGTTTCCGCAGTTGCCCAGCCCGCGCCTTGCCGCGCCCGATGGCGAGGTCGTGCCGATCGGGACCTACCGGCCGAACCGCCGGGATCATGATCGACCCTCGCCGCCCGCCGCATTGCTCACCGTGGCAGCCGCCGGTTCCAACGCCATCACGGTCATGCAGGAGGGTCAGCCGAGCCATTGGGAGCGGGTCGGGCCGCTGCTGTACGAGCGGACCACGGGAGCCGGGCCGACCGGCCCCTTCGATCGGCTCCAGTTCCGGCAGACGCCAGACGGCTGGGTCCTGGTGATCGGCAGCCTGTCGCACATGCTCTATCGCCGCATCGACCCCTGAAATCCCCACAAGGTGCCCTCGACATGCGCTTCCTGCCTGTTCTCGCTGCTGCTCTCCTCGTCCTTGCCAGTCCGGCGTCGGCCGCGGCCGCAGCCGGGCTGCGCGCCGAAGTCAGCCTGCCCGCCGATTGGACTCAGCGCACGGAGGCCGGAGTTGCCTCGCTCGTGGCGCCGGAAGGGGACCTCATGCTCAGCATCGTGGAAGTCGGTGCGGCTGCGGATGCGGCTGCGGCCGCCGCTGCGGCGTGGCGGCGTCTGCGCCCTGACCCGGTCGCCGCGCCGCAGCTGTCGAGCCCGGCCGGCCCGGGCAATGGCTGGGCGGAGCGCGTCGGTCTGACCTGGGAGACCCCGCCTGCCCTGGGCGCCGTCCGCTCGGCCACGGCCCTTCGGCAGGGGGCGGACTGGACCATTGTCCTGCTGGAGGGCTCGGCTGCCACGCTGTCCAAGCGGCTGGCCGCCGTGCAGCTTGTCCAGCAGAGCCTGCGCCCGGCAGGCCATGCGCCCGAGGATTTCAGCGACAGGATCGCGCATCGGCTCACCCCGGATCGCGTGGATCTCCTGCGCCGCTTCGTGGCCGACTCGGCCGCCGCGCTTGGCGTTCCCGGCGTGGGCCTCGCCTTCATCGACCAGGGCAGGGTCGTCTGGCAGGGCGGTGTGGGCGTACGCGCCGTCGGGTCATCGGACCCCGTGGATGCCGACACCCGCTTCATGATCGCCTCCAATACCAAGGGCTTGGCGACCCTTCTGCTGTCCATCCTCGCCGATGAAGGCAGGCTGCGCTGGGACCAGCCCGTCGTCGATCTCTACCCCGGTTTCCGGCTTGGCAGCGCCGAAACGACGGCCGCGACCCAGGTTCGGCATCTCGTCTGCGCCTGCACCGGGCTGCCACGACGGGACATGGCCTTCATTCTCGCCGAGCCGGGCGCGCCGGCCTCGGAGACGTTCGACCAGCTGGCCACGACCCTGCCGACCAGCGGCTTTGGCGAAATATTCCAGTACAACAACCTGATGGCATCGGCCGCCGGCTACATTGGCGGTGCGCTTGCCTACCCGCGCATGGAAGTGGGTGCGGCCTTCGATCGCGCCATGGAGAACCGGATCTTCCGGCCGCTCGGCATGCGCCGCACCACCTTCGACTTCGCCAAGGGCATGCGGGGCAACTGGGCCGAGCCCCACGGCGTCGACCTCGAGGGCCGGATCGTGCGGCTCGACAACGACTTCAACGCGACCGTACTGCCGCATCGGCCGGCCGGAGGCGCCTTCTCCACGGCTGCGGACATGGCGCGCTACGTCCAGCTCGAACTGTCGAAGGGGATCGCGCCCGATGGGCGCCGGCTGGTGAGCGAGGCGAACATCCTCGAGCGCCGCCGTCGGGGCGTGGCGGTCGGTGAGAACAGCTGGTACGGAATGGGCCTGTTCGACCGCCTCGCGTGGGGCGTGCCCGTGGTCACGCACGGCGGCACGCTTGCCGGCTACCACAGCAGCTTCTACGTGCTGCCCGAGGCCGGTGTTGGCGCGGTCATCCTGACCAATGCCGATCCGGGGGCAGCCATGCTCGGGCCCTTCCTGCGGCGGCTGATCGAGATCCTGTACGATGGGCGCCCGGAAGCCGAAGCGGAAATCCAGGCTGCGGCAGCGCGTATCAAGGCCCAGGCGGCGGTCCGACGCGCCCGCCTCACCCTGCCGCCCGATCCGGATGTGATCGCCGGTCTTGCGCCCGCCTATCGCAGCCCGGAGGGCCTCGAGATCCGGGTGTTCAGCCGGGATGGGCAACCCTGGATCCGGGCAGGCTTCATCGAGGGGCCACTGGCCACGCGGCGCAATGCCGACGGAAGCCATTCACTGGTGACTGCGGGTGCCGGCCTGGTGAGCCTCGACGCCCTGGTGGGCCGGGATGGCGACACGCGAACCCTCGCGGTCCGCGACAGCCAGCAGGTCTATGTCTATCGGGAAGTCCGATGACCGACCTGTCACTCCGCTGCAACTCGATGGCCGCTTTTTCTCTCATGGGCAAGAGATGTCCTCAGTGGGATTGATTTTTCTTTCCGGACGTGTTGTTCTGCGATGACGGTGCGTCGAGAGGGAGTTCAATGAGAAATCTGCTTCGTGGTTCAGCCTTCCTTCTGGCCTTGGCCCCGGGGCTTCCGGCACTTGCCGCCGAAGCGTCGGTTGCCACAAGCGAGCCAGCCTCAGGCGTGGCGGGCGGTCAGGACATCCTGGTCACGGCGCAGCGACGCGAGCAGCTCGTCATCGACGTGCCGCAGTCCATTTCGGTGATCGGCGGGGAGGTGCTCACGCGCCAGCAGGCGGCCACCTTCCTCGATTTCGCCGCCTTGGCACCCGGCTTCACCGTGACACAGACGAACCTCGGCGAATCCCGCCTGATCCTGCGGGGTGTCAACACCGGGTCCGTGGGCTCGACCGTTGCCGTCTATGTGGACGACGTGCCCTTCGGATCGAGCGGCAGCCTTTCGAACGGAGGCATTCTCGCCGGGGACTTCGACACGTCGGACATCGCCCGCATCGAAGTGCTGCGTGGCCCGCAGGGAACGCTCTATGGCTCGAACGCGCTGGGGGGCGTGCTGAAGTATGTGACGGCGCTGCCGAGCACCGACGGGTTCGAAGCGGCGGCGCGCGGCGGCATCGAGGACACGCGCGACGGCGGCGCCGGCTATCTCGCCACGGCCATGGTCAACATCCCGCTGGGCGACAAGCTCGCGTTCCGGGCCAGCGGCCACTATCGCTTCAATCCCGGCATTGTCGATGCGGTCGGGCTGAACCGGTCCGGCGTGGACGATGCTGAAAGCTACGGGGGGCGCTTCTCGCTTCTCTTCACGCCGACCGAGTCCGTATCGGTGCGCCTGTTCGCCCTGTTGCAGAATATCGACGTCGACTCGCCTTCGAGCTTCACGGTCGATCCCCTGACGCTGCGCCCGGTGCACCCCGTCACCGCCGCACCCACACGCGGTCAGCGACTGCGATACCAGCGCTACCCCGAGCTGAATGCCGTGGATTACCGGCTCTACAGTGGCACGCTCGACTGGGATTTCGGCCCTGCGGTGCTCACTTCGGTGACCAGCTATGCGATCCAGGACCAGCGGCAGGTTTCCGACATCAGCACGAATGCCGCGCGGGCCACCGCAGGCGTCGTCTATCGGCCGACGAACCCCAGCAGCGTGGGCCTGTTCTTCCAGAATGACATCAGGCTGGAGAAGTTCACGCAGGAGGTCCGCCTGGCCTCTTCTGGCAACGATCGCCTCGAATGGCTGGTGGGCGGCTACTACACGAAGGAGGACAGCCGGCTCGGGCAGCGCTTCGCGCCCTTCGATCTCGCCAGCGGGGCCCTGATCCCCCCGGCAGGCACCTTCGGCCCATTCGTCTTCGACCAGTTCGTGACGGCAAACATCAAGGCCGACTATGAGGAGGTCGCCGGGTTCGGCAGCGCCACGCTGCACCTCGGGGAGCGTTTCGACATCACGGCGGGCCTCCGCTACAGCCACAATCGCCAGAGCTCGACGCAGTCGGTGATCCAGCTCGGCAATGGGGCGCCGCAGAATGGTCGGTCGTCGGAGGGCGTGTGGACCTGGTCCGTCGCGCCGCGCTTCGACCTCAGCGAGAACAGCGCAGTCTATGCGCGGGTCGCAAAGGGCTACCGGCCCGGCGGGCCGAACTTCGTGCCGCCGGGCGCGCCGGCGAACTATCCGACCGAGTTCGGCGCCGACACCGTCGTGAGCTACGAAGTGGGCCTTCGTGCCCAGACCGCCGATCGCAGCCTCGGCCTCGACCTCACGCTGTTCCACCTCGACTGGGACAATATCCTGATCGTTTCGACCGTGACGACGCCTGCCGGACCGGTGGGCGTGAACAGCAATGGTCGCCGCGCCCGCAGCCGCGGGCTCGAGGCCACCCTGACGATGCGCCCGACCCAGGGGCTGGCGGTCGTTGCCAATACCGCGATCACCGACGCCAAGCTTCGCGACGATACGGTGCCCCCCGGCGGTGGGGCCAACCTGACGGGCGGTCTGGCCGGCGACCAGCTGCCGTACAGCCCGCGCTACACGGCCAACCTGTCGGCCGACTATGAGTGGCGCCTGACGGACGATGCCGTGGCCTATGTGGGTTCGAGCATCCGCATCATGGGCAACCAGACCGGCGGCTTCAACAATGCCTACCGCACGGCCTTCGGGCGCCGGATCCAGATCGACGGCTATGCCACGCTCGACCTGCGCGCCGGAGTCGAGTGGGGCAACTTCAGCATCGCGCTGCATGCCCGGAACCTGACCAACAGCTACGGCATCGTGTCGGCCGGCGAGTTCCCATTCGCCGTTCCGGCGGCCATCGGGGGCAGCGGGATCCAGCTTGCGAACGCGACATCCATCCGGCCGAGAACCCTTGGGGCCGTTGTCGGAGTCCGTTTCTGAACTCCAGACGGCTCAGTCCTGCTGCGCATCGAGGATGCGCAGCAGGTTCCCGCTCCACATCTTCGCGATGTCGGCCTCGGAGTAGCCGGCGGCACGGAGCCGTTCGGTCACCTTCGGAAGCTTGCTGATGTCCTCGAGACCACGGATCCCGCCGCCGCCGTCCCAGTCGGCGCCAAAGCAGATGTGATCCACCCCGGCCACCTCGATCGCGCGCAGCACCATCCTCATGTAGGCTTCAAAGTCGGCCGCCCACAGGGGCTCGCGCCTGTCGAGAGCGGTCCAGCGCCGGGCCAGGGATTGCCGCGAGGCCGGGGAAAGGCTTGCCGCATTCTCATAGGCCTCGAACAGCGCGGCGCGCGCCTTCGACATGGCCATATCGGACAGGAAGATGGTCGAGAGGCACAGGGCGCCGTCCTTTGCAGCAAGCTGTCTCAGCCGATCCTCGTCGAGGTTGCGCGGATGGTCGAAGGCCGAGCGCAGGCTGGAGTGGGAGGCGATGATGGGCTTGCTCGACAGCGCCAGAATCTGGTCGAACGCGGCATCGGAGGCATGGCTCGCGTCGATCAGCATCCCCAGCCGGTTCATCTCCCTGACCCACTCGACGCCCAGCGGACTGAGACCGCCCCAGCGCGGCGCGTCGGTCGATGAGTCGGCGAACTGGTTCGTGCTGCCGTGCACAGGCCCTGCCATGCGGACGCCCCGGCGGTGGAATTCGGCGAGCAGCGACAGATCCTCGCCCAGCGGGTAGCTGTTCTCCATTGCCTTGAAGGCAATGAGGAAGCCCTCCCCGTGCAGGCGCCGCGCATCCGCGGCCGTCCGCGCCGGCCGGATGGCGTCGGCGTGGGCGGACAGGGTCCGGTCGATCAGGTCCGAGCGCGACCGGGCGAAGGCGAGGGCGGCTGCATAGCCGGCTGCATCGAGGGGGCCCTGATCCGTGTAGATGACGAAGAAGCCCCCATCCAGCGCTCCGTCCCGCATGCGCGGGATGTCCACCTGGGCGAAATCCTCGTCGCGAGCGTGGCGGCGGCCGAAGTTCCAGCCGGGCCGGGCGAAGTGCAACGGGGTGTCGAGATGGGCGTCGAGTGTCAGCAGCCTTGCGTGCAGCGATGGCGCCCCGTCCGTCCGGGCCGGCAGGGCCGACGCGGCAAGGAACACCAGGCCTGCGAATATCAGCCCTCTCCTCATTTCCCGCCCTCCACCGGCCTCAGGTCCAGATCCTGGTAGTTCCAGCTGAAGTCGGCAAACGGGTTCACCCGGCGCAGGCTCACCGCCCGGACCCGGCCGTCGGCGTCGAGAGAGAAGGTGACATGCGCCGGCTCGATGCCGGGATCGTCGAAGACGGTCACGAAGCTGTCATACTGCCAATGCCGCAACCGGCCGGTCATGCCCGGGTTGGTCGTGAAATCGACCGTGAGCCCCCCGGGCCCATGACCGATCACCACGTCGCCATACCAGGGATCGCGATAGCGGCCGGCGTAGCGCTCAAGCGGCAGCGAGGGTCCGACGCGGGCCGGCGTTGCAGCCGAGCGCGCCACGGCCCCGGCGCCGGCCCGCAGCCGCGACTGGTACCAGTTCTCCCACAGATCGATCCAGCCGGGATCGGGCAGGCCCAGATAATGGTCGACGAGCATGTAGGTCAGGCCGAGCATCAGGCCGCTGTCTTCCGAGTTCATCATGATGGCGAACGCCACGTTGCGGTCGGGAAGGATGACAACGCGGGCGATCGCCCCGAACACCGCGCCGCCGTGCGTGATCATCCGATGCCCGCGATAGTCCTGCACCTGCCAGCCGAGGGCGTAGGCCTGGAAGTTCGGTTGGGCCGCCTTCAGTGGCTCGGGAAGCCGGCTGCCCGGCATGATCGTCACCGGCTTCCACATTTCCGCCATCTGCTGTTGGCTCAGCAGGCGCCCGCCGTCCGGCAGGGCGCCGGCTGCCAGCTGGAGACGGAGCCAGGCCGCCTGGTCGCGTGCGCTGAAGGCAAGTCCGCCGGCGGGTGCGGCGGCGCGGCCCAGTTCGTCGCGCTCGTCCAGCAGCTGCTGCGGGCCCATCCCCCGGACCGGTCCGGAGAGGCGGGCATGGGGATGCGCCCGGTTCGGGTTCCGGAACCGGTCATCATTGTCGCTGGTCGCGGTCATCATGCCGCCCGGGCGCAGCACCCGGTCGCGGACGAAATCTTCCCACCGCTGGCCGCTGACCTCCTCGATCAGCTGACCGGCGACGGCATAGAGGATGTTGTCATAGGCATAGGCGGCGCGAAAGCTGGTGCGGGGTTGCAGATGGGCGATCCGCTCCACGGTCTCGCGGCGGGACAGGCGCGAGCGGGGCACGAACAGCAGGTCTCCCTGGCCGAGCCCGAGCCCGCTGCGGTGCACCAGCAGATCCCGGACCGTGATCTCGCGCGTGACCCACGGATCATGCATGCGGAACCATGGCAGGTGCCGGATGACCGGATCGTCCCAGCCGATCCGTCCCTGGTCCACGAGCACCGCCAGTGCTGCCGCCGTCACCGCCTTGCCGGTCGATCCGGTCTGGAACAGCGTGTCGGCGTCCACAGCGGTCGGGTCGCCCAGCCGGCGCACGCCCCAGCCCCGGGCGAGGGTTGTCTCGCTGCCCTCGACGATTGCGATGGCAATGCCGATGGCCCCGACCTTCTGGCGCAGGGTCTCGACCTGCTGCTCAAGGCCGGCGGGCGGCGCCGCGGTCGCGGCCGTGGACAGCGTGATCAGCAGGATGGCAAGCAGACGGATCCAGGTCATGCTGCGGTCTCCGGTTTCGAGGCGAGGTCGGCCCGGCGCAAGCGGGGGACTCCGAGCACCAGCAGCGGGCCGATGTAAACGGCGAGGAACAGCCACGCGAGGAAGCGGTAGCCCGATGCGATCAGGTCCACGAGCCCGATGCGCCCGGCAAGCAGCATGCAGCCGGCCAGGACCAGCCCCCCGGCAAGAAGCCGCCCCCTCGTTCCGAGCGCCGGGCGGCCCCGCGCCTCGAGCGCCCCGGACAGGCGCTCGTTGATGGCATGCACCGCGCCAACCCCGCTTTCGACGAGGGCGACGAAGATCATCAGCTGGAACAGCAGCGCCAGCCACGGCAGCGCCATCTGGTCCAGCAGAAAGGCCGAGGGGAGGGGCTGGCCGGCAATTTCCGGCTGAAAGCCCAGCATGACCAGCAGGAAGAGGATGGCCGGCAGCATCGCCAGCGGTCCGGCGATGGCGCCAGCGGCCACGGCGTCGCGGCGGCTGGTCAGGTGGCGCAGGACGGGCAGGATGATGACGGCGCCGACGATGTTGTAGGCGGCATAGGCGATGCCGCCATGCAGCCAGGCGCTCGTGACGGCCGGTTCCGCGCCGAGGCCTGCCGCGATCCGATCGCCCAGCTTTGCGAAGGCCGCCGCGATGAAGAGAAGATAGGTGCCATAGATCAGCACCGACGCGAAGCGGAACAGGCGTTCGACGCCTGCCTCGCCGGCCGTTGTGGCCGCGAGGATGGCCGATGCCAGGGCCAGCGACCCGGCGGCCAGCGGCCAGCCGAAGGCGGCCGCCCCGATTTCCCCGGCCGCGGCCCCGAAGACCGCGAGGATGAGGATCACGAACAGGAGATAGGCCAGCTCGAAGACCGGCCAGGCGGGCCCCAGCAGTCGCTGGAAGAAGCTGCGATAGTCGAAGACATGCCAGTGCTGTGCCAGGGCAAAGGTGAGGGCCGCCACGCCGCTCCAGATCAGCATGGCGAGAAGCATGGCGAGAAGCGCACCCCAGGGACCGGCGGGCAGGAAGAATTCGGCCAGCTCGCGCCCGGTCGCATAGCCGCCGCCGATGATGACCCCCTTCAGCGCGAGACCGGGAAGGATGAAGCGGCGGACCCAGTCGCCGCTGGCCATCCCGCGGCTAGCCATCAGCCGAGGCAGGCGTCGACGAGGGTCGCGAAGGCCGGTCCGCCACGGATCGGGTCGCACACGGGCAGCCCCAGGCGCGCCCGCTCGCTCGCCATGAGCGCGTCCGCCTCGTCGGTCGAGAGGCGGCTCGTGTTGAGGCTGACCCCGGCGCAGCGGATGGCCGGATTGGTGCGACGGCCGAGGCGGATGGTCAGGTCGATCACCTCCTCGACCGCGGGGAGGGCATAGCCATCGAGGCCCAGCATCAGGGGCCGGGAAGGGTCGTGGCAGACCACGAAGACATCGGGCTGGCTGCCGTGCAGGAGCCCGAGGGAAACCGCCGCGTAGGCGGGGTTGAACAGCGATCCCTGGCCCTCGATGATGTCCCAGTGGTCCGGCGCGGCGTCCGGGCTCAGCATCTCGGCGGCGCCGGCCTCGAAATCCGCGATCACGGCATCCATCGGAATGCCACGTCCAGCGATCAGGATCCCGGTCTGGCCGGTGGCCCTGAAATCCGCATCGATACCCCGGGCGCGAAACGCCCGATGCAGCGCAAGGGCGGTGTACTTCTTTCCGAGCGCGCAATCGGTGCCGACCGTGAGCAGGCGCCGGCCCGAACGCTTGCGGCCGGTGCCCACCGGGATGCCGGCAGGCGGGGTGCGCACGTTGACGAGGCGACGCCCATGGCGCTCAGCTGCGTCTGCCAGTTCCGCTATGGCCTCGAGGCGCATGTGCATGCCGCTGACGATGTCGAGCCCAGCCTCGAGCGCACGCACCAGTGCAGCGATCCAGTCCCGGCCGATCACGCCGCCCTGGTTGGCCACCCCGATCACCAGCGATCGCGCCCCGGCGGCCCGGGCCTCGACCGGCGTGAGGCGCGGCAGGCCCGCGGAGACGGTCCCTCCGGGCAGGACCATCTCGCCCACGCAGCGCTCGGGCGCCCAGTCGGCGAGTCCCAGGGCGGTCTTGGCAAAGGCCGGCTCGGTCACGTCTCCGAGAAACAGGAGATAGGGGTGCGGCAGGTCGATGAGGTCCGATGACGCTTCCACGCGCGCGTGCACGAGATTTCCTTCCACGACCTTCGCCGATGGTGCGATTATTGTCCGGTTCGGAAAATTGTCAACCTGAACAGGACGGTTCACGGTAGTCCCCACAGCGACGGCGGGCAGTGGATCCGGCCGCGGCGGTAGGCCACGCCCGGACTCCGGTCGGCTGCGAGGAACATCGGCCCGTCGAGATCCACGACGTCGCACAGCTGGCCGACAAGGAAGCCGGGCGCCATGGACAGGCTCGTTCCCACCATATTGCCGACCATCACGCCCAGACCCAGTTCACGGGCCCGTCGCGCGATTGCCAGCGCTTCGGTCAGTCCGCCGCACTTGTCGAGCTTGATGTTCACCATGTCGAACCGGCCCGGCAGGCCGTCCGTGTCGGCATGCGTCAGGGCGCTTTCATCGGCAACGAAGGGGATGGCCCGAGGGAGCCCTTCCATCGCGGCCTCCTCGCCCCGCCGCAGGGGTTGCTCCACCTGGGCGATGGACAGTCGCTCCAGCTCGGGCAGCAGATTCAGCAGGCCGTCAACGTCATAGCCCTGGTTGGCATCCACGGCGATCCACGCCTCCGGCCTGACGTTCCGGATGGCGACGAGCCGCGCCCTGTCGAGCGAAGGCTCCCCGGTCAGCTTCACCTTGATGGGCGCCGATGGATCAATCCGGAGGGCGGCGCTTGCCATCCGCTCCGGGCTGTCTGCGCCCAGCGTATGCAGGGTCGGCAGCGGCTGGGGCGGCCTGTCGAGGCCGGCAAGCTTCCACACCGGGGTGCCTGAGAGCCGGGCCTCCAGATCCCAGAGCGCGCAATCGAGCGCGTTGCGCGCTCCGCCCGGCGGCATCAGGGCCTGCAGGTCCGCGCGGGAGCAGCCGGCGGCGACGGCCGGGGCGGCGCGCTCCGCTTCGGCCAGCATGTGCTCCGCGTCGTCACCCAGATAATAGACGCCGGCGCCTTCGCCGCGGCCGACGCAGCCAGCCTCGGTCACGGTCGCGACGAGGACCCTCGTCTCGGTGAAGACATGCCCGGCGATGTGGAACGGCTCGCGCAGGGCGAAGCGCTCCACGGCGAGGCCAACGGTCCGGCGGGCCATCAGTAGACCAGGGAGAAGCCATAGAGGTGGAAGGCGTAGGTCACCCACGCCAGCACCAGGCCTGCAAGGACGAGCAGCAGGGCACCGAGCCGCATGGTCCAGGACTGCGGCGCTTGCAGCGAGAGCCAGAGGTGCCATGCCGCAGTCAGCGTGAGGCCCAGCGCCGCAATCGGCGTCAGCAGGCGCAGGCCTTGCAGGAGCCAGTCGAGCCGACCACCTATGCTGCCGACGTCGGCCGTGAAGGCGGCAGCCATCCCGGCCCAGCCGGCGGTCGCGACGACGGCTGCGGCAGCGAAGATTCGTGACCAGCGCCAGGCGTGAAGCTGCGAGCCGGCGAGAGGCAGGTTGACCCCGTAGCGGCGGCGGATCAGCGTGCCGACCGGCCAGGCCAGAACGGTCAGAAGGGCGACGCCGATGGCCGCGACGAGCGCCGGCAGCAGCCAGGCGCTGTTTCGTCCCGGGGAAACGGGCAGATAGACCATGAACGGTGAGAGTGGCTCGATGCCCAGACGCACGACACGGCCATCGGCCACCTCGGCCGCAAGCCGTTCGCCGGTGATCCGATCCTGCCAGAGCCAGGGCCCGATCGGCACCCAATCCCGCGGGGTTGCGCTCAGGGGGTCGAGGCCTGGAACCCTGAGGTGGCCTTCGCCGTCGACGGCTACCTTCAGCTGGCCCAGCAGCCCGAACAGGCTCATGAAGTTGGTGAAGCTTCCTCGGCTGCTCTGGTAGGTGCCAGCGAGCAGGCTCGCCTCGCGCCGCGCCGCAGCGGCATCCGCCGCCTTCGGAGCCGCCGCCACCGCAGGCAGGTAGCGGTCGGCAAAGCCATGGAACAGCGCGCTTCTGAGCGCCAGCGTCGAGCCAGGGGTGCCGTCGCTGTTGAACGAGACGTAGAGGCCGAGCCCGGCGTCGGGAAACAGCCAGAGGTTGGAATGGAATTGCTGGGTGTCGCCGCCATGGGCGATCGCCCGGTGGCCATTGACCTGCTGTTCGTAGAAGCCGAGCGCCATGCGGTTGAGCGGCCCGATTCCGGGAGCCCGAAAGTCATGCATCTGGCGCGCCGTCTCGGGCCGAAGCAGCGCACCGCCGCCGTTGAGATGCGCGATCATGAAACGCCCCATGTCGGTGCCGGTGGCCGAGAGGCTTCCGGCGGGCCATGGCAGGACGAACTCGAACGGCCGCGGTCCGCCGGTCGATAGGCGATAGCCCTGTGACATCAGTGGCTTCAGTTGGTCCGGCAGCGGCTGGCGGAACGTCGATCGCGTCATGCCGGCCGGCGCGAACACATGCCTTTCCATGTAGGCTTCAAGCGGCATGCCGCTCACGCGCTGGACGATGTAGCCGGCCAAGGCCGTCGCGTAATTGGAATAGGCCGGCATCGTGCCGGGCGCGTACACCCGCTTCGGAAGTGCCCGCTTCATGAGATCGCCCAGCGGCATCATGGCCTCGGGATCGCTGGAGATCAGGTGGCGCACCGACTCCTCGAACCCGGCCGTGTGGGTCATGATCTGGCGCAGGGTGATCGGCTGGCCCTCGAATGGCGGGATGGTGAATTCGAGATAGTCGTTCACGTCCCGGTCGAGGTCGAGACGACCCGCCTCCACCTGCTGCATGACGGCCGTCCACACCAACAGCTTGGAAACCGAGCCGGGACGGAAGAGCGTTGCGTCCGGATCGACGGGCTTGCGCCTTTCCACGTCCGCAAGACCATAGCCACGCGCGAGCAGGATATCTGAACCGCGGACGACCACCACCACCGCACCTGCAATCTGGCTTCGCGCGAGCGCCAGCGGCATGAAGCCATCCAGCCAGGCGCCGAGATCGGCGGGATCGACGGCTGCGGGCGTGGGTTGTGCCGACGCGACTGGAGCCTCGGATCCGGCCCCTCCGGCAGCGGGTGCCTGCGCCTGTGCGGCCGAGACCAGCAATCCGGCCACAAGCCCCGTGATCCAGTGCCTGATGCGCATGTCTGTCTTCCTCCTGGCGCGGCCTGCCGCTGCTTGCGGTGTCCGGCGCAAACCCTTACCAATGATGCGCGCCAGTGCAACCCTAATGGAAAATTATGGTCCTGTTTAGAAAATTCCTGCCCGATGTCGGGGTGTCGCCATGAGTGGTGCTTCGTCTCCGCCGACGCTTGGCGAGGTCATGCGGGGCATCCGCACCCGCAATGGCTGGACCCTCAAGCAGATGAGCGATCGTTGCGGCATCCCGGTCTCCACCCTCTCGAAGGTCGAGCATGACCGGCTGACCCTGTCCTATGACAAGCTGCAGCAGCTCAGCCGCAAGCTTGATATTCGCATGTCAGACCTTTTCGCCGAGGGGCCAGAGGAAGCAGCGCCGCGCGTGACGGGTCGTCGGAGCATCGCCACCCGCGACCGCGCCGTCCGGGTGGTGACCGACAATTACGACTACCACTATCTGTGCACCGATCTGCGTCGCAAGCGGATGATCCCCATCCTCACCCGGATCCGTGCCCGCAGCGCCAGCGAGTTCGGCGAACTCGTCCGGCACCAGGGCGAGGAGTTCGTGTTCGTGCTCGAAGGCCGCATTGTCGTTCACTCGGAATTCTACGACCCGGTCGTGCTGGACGAGGGCGAGGGCATCTACATCGATTCGACCATGGGTCATGCCTATGTCGTTGCCGACGGCTGCGAGGAGGCCCTCGTGCTCGGGGTGTGTTCCAGCGCCGAGGAGAATCTGATGGATGAGCTGATGAGCCTGCACGGCTGAAGGCAGACCCTTGGTCCGTCGAGGGCAAGGGGAGCGGCCTTTCCTGGCGGACGACAGGCCTCAGGATGATCCACCGGTTCCCTCAGGGTGCCAGCCTGCCTGCCTCAATCCCGATCGATAGGCCGGGACAGGCGAGTTCAGAGGGCCCGCCTTGCGTGACGTTCATGGAAACCTCGATCCGCCATTCAGGGCATCTCTGCTTCGAACCGCAGAAGGGCGGCGCTTGCGAGACGCGCCCCTGGGGCTCGGTTTTCGCCAACTTCGTCTCGAGAGGCGCGGGTTCCGCCGGCATCAGGCCTTCGGGACAATCATGCCGCAGGCAGGGATCCCTGCTGGTCCATGGCCAGGATCAGGAGGCTGGCGAGGGTCGCCTTCTCATCGTGCGTATCGACTTGCTGATGAGAGTGTGGGGCCGAAGCCACCAGAAGCAGAGCCTGCCCTTGCATGGTCTGATGCGGTTTGGGCGCCGGCGCATAGGCGGCGCGTTCGGCCCATTGGCGCGATGCGATGGCGGGCAGGGTGAGATTCGAACTCACGGTGCGGTTGCCCGCACGGCGGTTTTCAAGACCGCTGCCTTAAACCACTCGGCCACCTGCCCGGCAGCCTGTCCGTAGACCATGGGGGGGCAGGGCCGAAAGGGGATTCACGCAGGGGTCGGCTTGTGGCACAGGCTCTGAAATGCGCCTGCTTCTCGCCGCTCTCCTGCTGCTCGGGCTTGCCCCGCCCGCATCGGCCGATGTCACCGCCATGGCCGACGGGTTTACCGTCTGGCTGGAGAATTATCGCCGGGCGGCTGAAACTCGGGGCCTCCAGCGGGACTGGCTTGACGCGGCGCTCGCGGGCGCCAGCTACAGCCCGCGCGTCGTCGAGCTCGACCGCAACCAGCCCGACGACAGCGGCCGGCGGAATATGTTTGCCGACTATCTCGCGCGCCAGCTGACGCAGGCCCGGATCGACCAGGGGCAGGCCCGCGCCGCCGACCATCGCGCCACGCTGGAGCGCATCGCCCGCGAGACGGGTGTTCCGGCGCCGGTGATCGTTGCCATCTGGGGGATGGAAACCAGCTATGGCCGGGTGATGGGCGGGTTCGACCTGCCATCTGCCATTGCGACGCTTGCCTATGATGGCCGGCGCGAGGCGCTGTTCACCCGCGAGCTGGACGCGCTGGTGCGGATGGTGGGCGAGCGGCGGATCCCGCGCGAGAAGCTGCGCGGCAGCTGGGCCGGGGCCTTCGGCCAGTCGCAGTTCCTGCCGTCCTCCTTCCTCGCGCATGCCCGCGACGGGGATGGCGATGGCGTCATCGATATCTGGTCGAGCGTGCCCGACACCTTCGCCTCCATCGCCGGCTATCTCGCGGACAATGGCTGGGTGGCGGGCAATGGCTGGGGGTTCCGCGCCGGGGTGCCGGCCGGCTTCGACCGGGCGAGCGTTGCGAACCCGGTGCGCCCGACGAGCTGCATCCGACCGCTCGAGCGCCACTCGCGCTTCCTGCCGGCGAGCGAGTGGCGGCGGCTGGGGTTCGTGCCGTTGAATGCCGTCTGGCCGGGGGATGAGGTCGAGATGAGCCTCGTCGAGCCGGACGGGGAGGGGCAGGGCGCCTTCCTCACGACGCGCAACTATCGCGCGCTGATGGCCTACAATTGCTCCAACTTCTATGCGCTGTCGGTCGGGCTGCTCGCCAATGCGGTCGAACCTGCGCTTCGCCGCTAGCCTGGCGCTGGGCCTGCTGGTCGCGGCCTGCGCCGGCCAGCCCAAGCGGCCGGTGGCCGGCGTGCCCAAGCCGCCGCCCGCGGCGTCGGCGCAGGCGCCGGCAGCCGGCGTGAAGCTGGGCCGGCCCTATACCGTCTTCGGGCGGACCTATGTGCCCGTCGATGACCGCAGCTACGAGGAGAAGGGGATCGCCAGCTGGTATGGCCCAACCTTCCACGCGCGCAGCACCGCCAATGGCGAGACCTACGACCAGGACGACCTGACCGCCGCCCACAAGACCCTGCCCATGCCGAGCTGGGTGGAGGTGACCAACCTCGACAATGGCCGGAAGCTGACCGTGCGCATCAACGATCGCGGGCCATTCGTGGAGGGCCGGATCATCGACCTGTCGCGCCGGTCCGCGCAGCTGCTGGGCGTGGATCGCGTGGGGCTGGCGCGCGTCCATGTCCGCCGGGTGTTCCCGGAAGGGGACTGGGCGCATGTGACTCCGCCGCTCGTCCAGCCGGGCGTGGCAACTGTTTCGGCGCGGACGACGGATGGCCCACCGCCGGCAGCGCCCGCGCCGGGCCAGCCGGTGCGCGAGGGCCGGTTCATCCAGGTGGCAGCGCTTTCGGACGAGACGCGGGCCAAGGCGCTCGCCTCCGAACTCGCGGCCGCGCACGGGCCGGCCTATGCCAATCCGGCCGACAATGGCCTGTGGCGGGTTCGGATCGGGCCGCTGGCGCCGGAGCGGGCGGCGGCCGTGCTTGCCGGGGTGAGGGCCGGCGGCTTTCCCGATGCCCGGCTGATTCCGTGAGGGGGCCGCGCTTCATCGCCTTCGAGGGCGGGGAGGGGGCCGGGAAATCGACCCAGATCCAGCGCCTGGCGCGGCGGTTGGAAGCGGCGGGGGCGACTGTCACGGTCACGCGCGAGCCGGGGGGAACGCCGGGGGCGGAAGAGATTCGTGCGCTGTTCGTGGGCGGCGCGCCCGACCGCTGGACCCCCGAGACCGACGTGCTGCTGGTGACGGCTGCGCGCGCCGACCATGTGGCGCGGCGGATCCGTCCGGCGCTGGACGCCGGCGGCATCGTGCTGTGCGACCGCTATGTCCATTCGACGCTCGCCTACCAGGGCCATGGCAAGGGCCTGCCCATGCCGATGCTGATCGAGCTGCACCGTTTCGCCACCGGTGACCTGTGGCCGGACCCCGTGCTGTGGCTCGACCTGCCCGTCGAAGTCGGGCTGGCCCGCTCGACCAAGCGGGCGGCCGCACGCGCGCCCGGCCAGCCGGCCGAGCAGCGGTTCGAGGCCCTCGATCTCGCCTATCATGAGCGGGTTCGGGCGGGCTTCGCGGCGCTGGCCGCCGACGACCCGCGAGTCATCCGGATCGACGCGACCGGAACCCCCGATGCCGTGGAAGCCGCTATCGCGTCGTCGCTGGGGCTTGCGCCCTGAGGACGTCCCGCCGGGCCTTGGCGTCCAGCAGCTCGTCGGACAGGCCGCGGTCTGTCCCGCACAGCCGGTCCCAGAAGCGGAAGTAGAGGCCGTAGTTGGACCGGTAATGCTGGTGGTGCAAATGGTGGTGCGAGGCCGAGATCATGTGCCGGCCGAACCAGCCTTCCACCCAGCGGCGCGGGAATATTTCCCAGCCCATGTGGTTGGTGACCCCGAAGAAGGTCATGACCGTCAGCACGACGAGCAGCGCCCCCCAGTGGATGGGGATCAGGAAGGTGAGCGCGGGGATGAGCCAGGCGGCCGACAGCGCCTCCCACGGGTGGAAGGACATGGCCGCCCAGGCGGTCGGCGGCCGGCTTTCGTGATGGACTGCGTGGGCCGCACGGAACAGCGCCGGCCAGTGGTGCATGGCGCGATGCGTCCAGTAGAACCAGGCGTCGTGGATGGCGAGGTAGAGCAGCGCCGAGACCGGAAGCCACCAGAGCGGGTAGGCGGACAGCTCGCTGTAGATCCGCGTTGCCCCGTGCGCCTGCCAGGCCCAGGCGGCGAGCCCGGCCGGAAGCCCGTAGAGGAGGGCGGACAGGAGCGACCAGCCGATCTCGCGGCGGACCTGGCGCGCGAGCCGCGCCGCCTTCGCCGGATCGGCCGGCGCATAGACCTCGGGTCGCCAGCGCCGCGCCGCCCAGGCGAACAGGCCGGAGACGGCAAGGTAGCGCGCGGCCACGATCAGCGACATGGCGGCAAGGCTCGCCCAGAGCGCGATCGGCGTGTCCATGGCCGTCACCTAGCGGGGCGGCTGCATCGCGGCTAGAGCCATGCGCGTGACCGAAGAGCGCGCCCCCTCTTTCGACCTGCTGCTGGTGGGCGGCGGGCTGTCGGCCGGGCTGATCGCGATGGCGCTCGCCCGGCATCGCCCGGATGCACGGGTCGCCATCGTCGAGAGCGGGGAGAGCTTTGGCGGCAACCATACCTGGTCGAGCTTTGCGACCGATCTCACGCCACACGGCCAGGCGCTGGCCGAGCCGCTGATCGCGCACCGCTGGCCGCACTACACGATCCGCTTTCCCGGAATCGGGCGGCATATCGCGGTTGGCTACCAGTCGGCCTTCTCCGGGCGCCTGCACGATGCGCTTGTTGCGACGCTCCCATCCGAGCGGCGCTTCCTGGGCGTGCCGGTGGTCGAGGTCGCGACCAACCGGGTGACGCTTGCCGACCAGCGGGTGCTTGCGGCTCGGGCCGTGATCGACGCGCGCGGCCAGCGGGCGAGCCCGCATCTGGAGCTCGGGTTCCAGAAGTTCGTCGGGCTCGAAGTCGCGTTCGAACGGCCCCATGGCCTCGAAGGCCCAATCATCATGGACGCGACCGTCGACCAGCACGACGGCTATCGCTTCGTCTACACGCTGCCCTTCACGCCGACGACCGCGCTGATCGAGGACACCTATTACGCCGATGGGCCGATGCTGGACCGGGCCACCATCGCCGCGCGGGTGCAGGCCTATGCCGCGCAGCAGGGCTGGCGGATCGCGCGCATCCTGAGGAACGAGGATGGCGTGCTGCCGATCGCCATCGATGGGGACATCCGCGCCCATCTGGCAGCCTATCCGCCGGGCATCGCGCCCGTCGGCATGGCGGCCGGACTGTTCCACCCGGTGACCGGCTACAGCTTCCCCGATGCGGTTCGGCTCGCGTTGCATGTGGCGACGCTCCCCGACCTTTCCGGCGCGGCAATCGACCGCGCGGTGCGCGACTTTGCCATTGCCACCTGGGAATCCCGGAAATTCTATCGCATGCTCAACAAGATGCTGTTCCGTGCAGCCTTCCCGCACGAACGCCGGCGCATCCTCGAGCATTTCTACAGGCTGGATGCCGACCTTGTTTGCCGCTTCTATGCCGGGCAGAGCAGTCTCTTCGACAAGATGCGGATCCTGACGGGGAAGCCTCCCATCCCCATTCCCCGGGCGATCCGCGGCATCATGAAGGGTTAGAATTGGCCATGCAGCGCACGGCAGCAGTGATCGGCAGCGGGTTCGGCGGTCTCGCGCTTGCCGTGCGCCTCCAGTCAGCCGGAATCCGCACGACCCTGATCGAGGCGCGCGACAAGCCGGGCGGTCGTGCCTATGTCTATGAGGATCAGGGCTTCAGGTTCGATGCCGGTCCCACTGTCATCACCGATCCCTCCTGCCTCGAGGAACTGTTCCAGCTCTCTGGCCGGAACATCGCCGACTATGTCGAGCTGATGCCCGTGACCCCCTTCTATCGGCTGATGTGGGAGGATGGTTTCGTCTTCGACTATTCGAACGATGATGCCGCCCTTCTCGACCAGATCGCCCGCCACAGCCCGCGCGACGTGGAAGGCTATCGGCGCTTCATGCAATTCTCCGAGGGCGTCTTCCGCGAGGGCTATCTGAAGCTGGGGCACGAGGCCTTCTGCGACTTCCGCACCATGCTGGAGGCTGCCCCCAGCCTCATCCGCTACCAGGCGTTCCGCTCGGTCTATTCGATGGTGGCAAGCTACATCCACGATCCCAAGCTACGCGAGGCGTTCAGCTTCCACACGCTGCTGGTGGGCGGCAATCCGTTCAAGACCTCGTCGGTCTATGCCCTCATCCACGCGCTCGAAAAGAAGTGGGGCGTGTGGTTCCCGCGCGGTGGCACCCATGCACTGGTGCGCGGGCTGGTGAAGCTGTTCGAGGATCTGGGCGGCGAGGTCCGCATGGGCCAGAAGGTCGCCCGGATCGAGGCCGGGCAGGGCCATGTGATGGGTGTGACGCTGGCCGACGGCACGGCGCTCAAGTTCGATTCGGTCGCGTCCAATGGCGATATCGTCCACACCTATTCCGAGCTGCTCGGCCACCACCCGCGCGGGCAGGGTGCCATGAAGTGGATGAAATGGCGCAGCTTCTCGCCTTCGCTGTTCGTCACCTACTTCGGCTTGAAGCGAACCCATCCGGCAATCGCGCATCACACCATCCTGTTCGGGCCGCGCTACCGCGAACTGCTCGACGACATCTATTCCGGCGGCGCGCTGGCGGACGATTTCTCGCTCTACCTCCACCACCCGACCGCCTCCGACCCGGAAATGGCGCCGCCGGGGCACAGCGCCTTCTACGTGCTCTCGCCCGTGCCGCATCTCGGCAAGCTGCCGGTCGACTGGGACGTGGCGGGCCCGACATATGCCGACCGGATCCTCGACTATCTCGAGCGGCGGCTGATCCCGGGCCTTCGGGACGACCTGGTGACGATGCGCACCTTTACGCCGAAGAACTTCAAGCTGGAACTGAACGCGCACCTCGGGTCGGCCTTCAGCCTGGAGCCGGTGCTGTGGCAGTCGGCCTATTTCCGCACCCACAACCGGGACGATGTGCTGAAGAACCTCTATTTCGTGGGTGCGGGCACGCACCCGGGAGCGGGCATCCCGGGCGTGGTCGGCAGCGCCAAGGCGACCGCCAAGCTGATGCTCGCCGATCTCGGGGCGTCGGATCCGGCCGGGTGGCCCTCGAACGGGGGGCCGCTGCTCGAAGCGGCGCAATGACCGACCGCGTCCTCGAAGCCGCGCAGGCCGCGATCCGGCAGGGCTCGAAGAGCTTCGCGCTGGCAAGCCGGCTGTTCGATGGCGCCACGCGCGACCGGGCGACGCTGCTCTATGCCTGGTGCCGCCATTGCGACGATGTGATCGACGGCCAGTGGCTGGGCGAGGGGGTTCACGATTGGGGGGGGACAGCGTCCCAACGGCTCGAGCGCCTGACCGAGCTGACCGATCGGGCATTGGCCGGCGAGGCGACGGGTGAGCCCGCCTTCGAGGCGCTGGCGCGGGTGGCCATCGAGACCGGCCTGCCGGCACGCTACGCCCATGATCTCCTCGAAGGCTTCCGCATGGACGTGGACTGGAAGCCGGTCGCGGACGCGGACCATCTGCTGACCTACTGCTACCATGTGGCCGGCTGCGTGGGCGTGATGATGGCAATCGTGATGGGGGTGAGCCCGGCTGACCATGCCACGCTGGCACGGGCTTCGGACCTCGGCCTCTCGTTCCAGCTCAACAACATCGCCCGCGATGTGGCCGAGGATGCCGACCGCGGCCGCTGCTATCTGCCGGCCGACTGGCTGGCCGAGGAAGGCCTGACGCCCGAGACCCACGCGCAACCGGAGCATCGCGCCGCGCTGCACCGGGTCGTCACGCGGCTGGTCGATCTGGCCGAGCGCTACGAGGCCTCCGCAAGCCATGGCGTCCCGGCGCTTCGCAACCGCCAGGCCTGGGCGGTGCTGTCGGCGGCGCAGATCTATGGCGACATCGGCCGCAAGGTGCGCGGGCAGGGGCCGAGCGCGCTCGAGAGCCGGGCGCGGACCCGCCGGCGCGACAAGCTGATCGCGGTGGTGCTCGCCGCGCCCGAAGCCCTGTGGAAGCGGAACCTCGGCGTTTCGACCCCGGATGGACGCGAAGGCCTCTGGACCCCGCGCTTCGACTGAGACCTCAGGCCGGCCCGGTCATGCCCCGGCCGACCGGGTTCTGCCGGAGGATCGCACGGCCACTTCGGGCGTTGGCTTCGAGTTCGGCCTTCAGCTTCTCGATGGGCGGCGCCCAGATGAAGCCGAAGGAGACCGTCCCATCCTTCGATTGCACCACATGGTGCAGCCGGTGCGCCTGCACGATCCGCTTCATGTAGGCCGAGCGCGGAACATAGCCCGTCTCGATCCGGCGGTGGACGATGATGTCGTGGAACCCGAAATAGATGGCGCCATAGCCAGTGACGCCGGCGCCGATCCAGGTGAAGAGCGTGCCAGCACCGCCCAGTTCGCCAGCCCAGATGAAGGCGATGGCGACCGCCGCGCCCATCACGCCATAGAGATCGTTCCACTCGAACCGGCCGGTGCGCGGCTCATGGTGGGACTTGTGCAGCACCCAGCCTGGCCCGTGCATCACATATTTGTGGCCGTAGATGGCCACCAGTTCCATCACAAGAATGGTGGCGACGAACACGATGAGGCCCAGCCACCAGGGAATGTCGATCGGCATGACGCCGCTTTAGGCCGGCTGGCGCGCCTTGGGGAGAGGCGGATATTGCCGCAGGGCGCCACTGGCGGAACGAAGGGCGAACGCCTAGGTTTCGCGGCATGGCCATCGCGATTCGCACCAGCCTCGAGGATATGCCGCTTCCGGCCGATTTCGTGGCGCACCGGCCGGCGCGGCCGGAGAAGTCGGAAGGCGGGCGGCGGTTCGTGCTCAAGTCCGACTATCAGCCGGCCGGGGACCAGCCGGCGGCGATCGCCGAGCTGGTGGCGCAGGCGCGCGCCGGCGAGCGCGACCAGGTGCTGCTCGGCGTGACGGGCTCTGGCAAGACCTTCACCATGGCCAAGGTCATCGAGGAGCTGCAACGACCCGCGCTGGTGCTGGCCCCCAACAAGATCCTGGCGGCCCAGCTCTATGGCGAGTTCAAGGGGTTCTTTCCCGACAACGCCGTCGAATATTTCGTGAGCTATTACGACTACTACCAGCCCGAGGCCTATGTGCCGCGGACCGATACCTATATCGAGAAGGAATCCTCGGTGAACGAGGCGATCGACCGGATGCGCCACTCGGCGACCCGGTCGCTCTTGGAGCGCGATGACGTGCTGATCGTGGCGTCCGTCTCCTGCCTCTACGGCATCGGCTCGGTCGAGACCTATTCGGCCATGACCTTCGCGCTGAAGAAGGGGCAGACGGTCGATCCGCGCGAGGTGGCGCGCAAGCTGGTCGCGCTCCAGTACAAGCGCAACGAGACGAATTTCGTCCGCGGCAGCTTTCGTCTCAGGGGCGACACGCTGGAGATCTTCCCTTCCCACTATGAGGACATGGCCTGGCGCATCGGCTTCTTCGGCGACGAGATCGAGTCCATCACCGAGTTCGACCCGCTGACCGGCAACCGCATCGCGGCGCTTGAGCAGGTGAAGGTCTATGCCAACAGCCACTATGTGACGCCCGGCCCGACCTTGAAGCAGGCGACCGAGGCGATCCGCGCGGAGCTGAAGCTCAGGCTCGACGAGCTGCTCGCCGAGGGAAAGCTGCTGGAGCATCAGCGCCTCGAGCAGCGGACGAACTTCGATCTCGAGATGATTGCGGCGACCGGATCCTGCGCGGGAATCGAGAATTACAGCCGGTTCCTGACCGGCCGGCTGCCCGGCGAGCCGCCGCCCACCCTGTTCGAGTATCTGCCCGAGAACGCCCTGCTGTTCGTGGACGAAAGCCATGTGACGGTGCCGCAGGTGGGCGGGATGGCCCGCGGTGACCGGGCGCGGAAGGTGACGCTGGCCGAATATGGCTTCCGCCTGCCGAGCTGCGTGGACAACCGGCCGCTCAAGTTCGAGGAATGGGACCTGATGCGGCCGCAGACCGTCTATGTCTCGGCGACGCCCGGCCCCTGGGAGCTTCAGCAGACCGGTGGCGTGTTCGTGGAGCAGGTGATCCGCCCGACCGGGCTCGTCGATCCGCCGGTCGAGGTCAGGCCCGTCGAAGACCAGGTGGATGATCTGATTGCCGAAGCGAAGGCTTGCGCCGCGAAGGGCTATCGCACGCTCGTCACCACGATCACCAAGAAGATGGCCGAGGACCTGACCGAGTATCTGCACGAGGCGGGGCTGAAGGTGCGCTACATGCACTCCGACGTGGAGACGCTGGAGCGGATCGAGCTGATCCGTGACCTCAGGATGGGTGTCTACGACGTGCTGGTGGGAATCAACCTGCTGCGCGAGGGGCTGGACATCCCCGAATGCGGCCTCGTCGCCATCCTGGATGCCGACAAGGAGGGGTTCCTGCGTTCGGAGACGAGCCTCGTGCAGACGATCGGGCGGGCGGCGCGCAACGTGGAGGGCCGCGTCATCCTCTATGCCGACCATGTGACGGGAAGCATGGAGCGTGCGCTTGCCGAAACCGAGCGCCGCCGCGCCAAGCAGGTGGCCTACAACGAGGCGAACGGGATCACGCCGGCAACCGTGAAGAAGGCGATCGCCGATGTCGTCGCGCATGTCGCCGCGAAGGACCATCTGACGGTCGAGATCGACGAGGAGACGCCGCACCTCGTCGGCCACAATCTCAAGGCCTATATCGCCGAGCTCGAGAAGAAGATGCAGGCGGCCGCCGCCGATCTCGAGTTCGAGGAAGCCGCGCGCATCCGCGACGAGATCCGCCGGCTGGAAGCCGACGAGCTGGGCATCAGGACCGAGCGGGCTGCCCCCGTGAAGGGCCGCGCCGATGCCGGACGGCCGGGCACGCGCACCAACCGCTGGGGCAAGGCGCGCGCGAAGCGGATGGGTGGGAAGGCCTGAGCGGCCTCAGGGGCGCTTCACCAGGGCGCCGTCCTTCATGATGGCCGCGAAGTTGCGTGCCGGGTCGGCGATCAGGTCGATGTTCGCGATCGGGTCGCCGTTGACCAGGATAAGGTCGGCGAGCGCGCCTTCCTTCAGGACGCCGAGGTCGCCGGGATAGGGGTTGCGCGGGCCGGACAGGGCGAGCAGCTGGGCATTGTCGTGGGTGACGAGCTTAAGGATCTCGGCCGGCGTGAACCATTGGCGCAATTTCAGGATGAAGCTGTTCTGAAGCGCATTTTCCTGCGGGCGGAACAGGAAGTCCGTGCCCCAGGCGAGTTTCACCCCATGCTTCCTCGCCCAGGCCCAGGCATTGTCCGAGCCCTTCGCGACCATCGCCTTCTTTTCCTTCCGTTCGGGCGGATCGTCGGGAAGGGCGGGTGGCAGGTTCTGGAGCGACAGCCAGACGCCGCGCTCGGCGAGATAGCGGATGGTCGCCTCGTCGAGCAGCTGGCCATGCTCGACCGACTTCACCCCGGCATCGACGGCGCGCCGCACCGCGCGCGGGGTGTAGGCGTGGACGGTCACATAGGTGCCCCAGTCTTCCGCGGCGGCCACGGCCGCCGACAGCTCCTCGGGCAGATATTGGGTGACGTCGATCGGATCATAGTCGGAGCTGGAGCCGCCGCCCGCCATCAGCTTGATCTGGCTGGCGCCGAAGCGGAGATTTTCGCGCGTCGCCGTCAGCACCTCGTCGCGGCCGTCGGCGATGAAGGTGGCGCCGAGCTTCTCGGCGCGCGAAAGCTGGCCGGTGAAGCGGCGCGACGGCTCGCTGGGCAGGCGGAAATCGCCATGGCCCGAGGTCTGGCTGATGGTCGCGCCCGACGGCCAGATTCGGGGCCCCATATATCTCCCCGAGTCGATCCCGGCCTTCAGGCCGAACACTGGTCCGCCCATGTCGCGCACGCTTGTGAACCCGCGCAGCAGCATCGCCTTCGACTGCTCAGCCGCGGCCGCCTCGGCCGTGGCCGGCGTCAGGTCGGGGGCGAGCAGCTTCATCATGGTGAGCGACGAGAAGGTCATGTGGACATGCACGTCGATGAGGCCGGGCATCAGCGTGCGGCCGGCGCCGTCGATCACCGTCGCGCCGGCGGGCGCGGCGAGGCGCTGGCCGATCCGCGCGATCCGGTTGCCCGAGACGAGCACGTCCGTCGGCGCCGACAGGCGGGGCGACGTCCCGTCGAACACCCGCACGTTGCGGAACAGCGTGTCGGCAGCCGCCGCCGGCAGGGCCCACGCCAGCGCCACCAGTGCCAATGCTGTCGCCTGAACCCTGACCATCGCGTGCTCCCCCTTGCAGCCGGCCTTCAGTCTGCCCGCCGATGCCGGCCACGGCAAGGGTGGCCGGGACCGGTTCAGCGTTCGCGGGGCGCCCAGGGCATCCGGCAATGAAGGACGGGCCGGCCGGCCTCGTCGAGGCAGGGCCTGTGGGGGGTGCGGCCGCTGCCGGGAAGCGCCCAGTGCAGGCCGCGGCGGATTGCCGGCACATAGACGCTGGCATGATCCTCGTCCGGAATGACCAGGCTTTCGAGCTTGAGCGAGGGATAGGTCCGCGAGCGGAGCATTCGCACCATTTCTGCCATGTCCTCGACCATTGCGTGGCGCGAGGCGGCAAAGGGCTCGGTGTCGGGGTCGGGCACGGTTTCCTCGCCGCCGATGATGCAGAAGACCTCGGCCGGAAGATCCCGGTTTCGCATGGCAAAGCCGCGCTCGCGCGCGATCATCAGCCGCCGGTCGTACCAGAGCGAGGGGCTCATCAGGATGTAGCGGGCGAACATGGTGGGTTCGGTCAGCAGCACATGGGTGCCGAACAGCCCGCCATAGCTGTGCCCGGCATAGATGCGCCGGGCGGGGTCAATCCGGTAGTGGCCTTCGAGGAAGGGGAAGACCTCGTCGCGGATGTGGCGGCGATAGGCTTCGGCCTCGCCATATTCGACCGGCTTCGTGCTCGTCGGCCGGGCGTCGATGTCGCCATGGGGCGAGGGGGTATAGTCCCGCCGGCGGCTGTGGGTGCCATCGTCACCCACCGAATAGCCCAGCCCGACGATGATCGCATCTTCCAGCACGCGGCCGCCGACGCGCTCGCGCAGGTGGATGCCGCGGATGAGGGGGAAGCTCTGCGGGCTGTCGGTCGTGAACAGCACCGGGTAGCGGCGATCGGGATTGTCGGCATAGCCCGGCGGCAAGGCGACATGCAGCTCATAGCTCCGACCGAGCGCCTTCGCCTCGATCACATGGACCTCGGTGTCCGGCAGCACATAGCCGGGCGGAGCCGGTGCGGCATCCTGCGCCGGAAGGGGCGCGGCGAGCGCCAGCAGGGTCGCGACAGCAAGGCCTCTCACGGGAAGCGATTGTCCTTGGGGAAGCCCTGCGGCGGCAGGCGGCCGGCACCGGCGCGGGCTCCAAGCCAGGGCGTGAGGTCGGTCTCGGTCCGGGTGCGGCCCGAGTCGCCCTGCAGCTTCCACGAGAGGCCATCGGCAAGCCTCAGCGTGATGGCGTCGGCCAATCCGCCATCGCGATACTTCTGCAGCTGCACCCCGGCGCCGCGCGCCAGTTCGGGCAGCGCTTCGAGCGGGAAGATCAGGAGCTTGCGGTTCTCCCCCAGCACCGCGACATGGTCATGGCCCTCGCCGATCGGGCGCGCCACGACGACCCGGCTTCCGGCCTTCAGGTTCATGACCTGCTTGCCCTTGCGGGTCTCGGCGGCGAGTTCCCCGGCCGGGGCCACGAAGCCGCGCCCGTCGCTCGCCGCCAACAAAAGCCTTGTGCCCGGCCGAAGGGGAAGGGCGGCCGCCAGCTCCTCGCCGGCCGGCAGATCGACCATCAGCGACAGGGGCTCGCCGAAGCCGCGCCCGCCGGGCAGGTCGGCGGCGAGCAGGGTCCAGGCGCGCCCGGCCCGGCCGATCAGGAGGATCCGGTCGGTGGTTTCGGCATGGAAGGCGCGCGCCAGCGCATCGCCCTCCTTGAACTTCAGCTGTTCGATCTGGGCGGCGTCGGCATGGCCCTTCTGGGCGCGGATCCAGTTGCGGGCCGAGAGGATGATGGTGACCGGCTCGCGCTCGATCATTGCCTCGCGCGAAAGCGCGGCGACGGCGGGCGCCTCGGCGAAACCCGTGCGACGGCGGCCGAGCGGGCTGTCTCCTGGATAGTCGGCCGCGAGCGCGGCCAGTTGCTTCCTGAGCGAAGTTCGCTGCCGCGCCGTCGAGCCGACCAGCGCCTCGAGCCCGGCCTGCTCCTCGAGGAGCTTCGCCTGCTCGCGGCGAAGCTCCATCTCCTCCAGCCGGCGGAGCGAGCGCAGGCGCATGTTGAGGATGGCCTCGGCCTGTCGCTCGTTGAGGTCGAAGCGGGCCATCAGTTCCGGCTTTGGCTCGTCCGACTCGCGGATGATGCGGATCACCTCGTCGAGGTTCAGATAGGCGATGATGTAGCCGGCCAACAGCTCGAGACGCTGGGCGATCTCGGAAAGGCGATGCCGGCTCGCCTTGACCAGCACGTCCTGGCGATGATCGAGCCAGGCCTGGAGCAGCGCCCGGAGGCCGAGCACCTGCGGGGTTCGGTCCGGCATGAGCACATTCAGGTTCACCGACACGCGGGTCTCGAGGTCGGTCAGCCGGAACAGGCTTTCCATCAGCTGGTCGGGATCGACGTTGCGCGACTTGGGCTCGAGAACGAGGCGGATCTCGGAATCGCTCTCGTCGCGGACATCCTCGAGGATGGGCAGCTTCTTCTCGGCGATGAGTGCCGCCACCTGCTCGACGATGCGCGACTTCTGCACGCCCCAGGGGATTTCGGTGATGACGGCGATCCAGGTGCCGCGTCCCTGGTCCTCCTGGTGCCAGCGGGCGCGCAGGCGCACGCCGCCGCGCCCTGTCGCATAGGCCTCGATCAGGCTTTCGCGCGGCTCGACGATGAGGCCACCGGTGGGGAAGTCGGGGCCGGGCATGGCGGCCATCAGGTCGGCGAGATTGGCGGCCGGATCATCGAGCAGCATGGTCGCGGCGGCTGCGATTTCGGCCACATTGTGCGGCGGAATCGAGGTCGCCATGCCGACCGCGATCCCCGAGGCGCCGTTCGCCAGCAGGTTGGGGAAGGCGGCCGGAAACACTTCCGGCTCCTCTTCCTCGCCATTGTAGGTGGGGCGGAAGGCGACCGTTTCCTCGTCGACGCCGTCCATCAGCAGCAGGGCGGCCCGCGTCAGCCGTGCCTCGGTGTAGCGCATGGCGGCGGCGTTATCGCCGTCGATGTTGCCGAAATTGCCCTGGCCCTCGACCAGCGGGTAGCGAAGTGCGAAATCCTGCGCGAGGCGCACGAGCGCGTCATAGACGGCCGTGTCGCCATGCGGGTGATATTTGCCGATCACGTCGCCGACCACGCGCGCGCATTTCTTGGGCGCGGACGCGGGGTCGAGCTTCAGCAGGCGCATGGCCCACAGCAGCCGGCGATGGACGGGCTTCAGCCCGTCGCGCACGTCGGGCAGCGAGCGCGCGGTGATGGTGGACAGCGCATAGACGAGATAGCGTTCGGCGAGCGCGGCATCGAAGGGCGCCTCGACAATCCCGGTGTCCGCGCTGTCGCTCAGGTCGGTCATGGGGCTTCCCTAGGGTCGGCGGCGGTCGCTGCCAACCGGATTGCGCGCTCCCGAAGGTCGTCTGCCGAGCCGTCGAGCAGGCCCTGCCGCCTGAGGAAATGCGCGGACAGGCGCAGTGCGGCTGCCGTCTCGTCCGCGTCGCCCGCGCTGCCGGTCAGCAGCGGGCGCGGCAGGACGAGAAGCTGGTGGGCCCAGGGCTGGCCGGCCGAGCGCGCCCGGCTGACGGCGCGGCCGGTGCGCGGGCTCACGAAGGCGAGATCGTCGGCCGGGCCGCCGAGCGCGCAGGCTTCGAGATCCAGCGCGAAGCCCAGTTCCTCGAGCAGAAGCAGCTCGTAGCGGGCAAGCGCGAGACCCATGGCCGGGCCGCCAAGCCCGGCGTCGAGCCCGCTGAGCAGCGCGTCGAGTGCAGCCGCCAGCCGCGGGTGCGCCACGTCCTCGGCAAGCGCGGACGTCGTGAGGTGGCAGAGCCACGCCGTCAGCGCGGCGCTCCAAGGCTCGAACGCGAGAAGGGCGCGGCTGTGCGCCAGTTCAAGGCGAGCGCCCGGCAACTGGCCCGCCAGCCGCGCCCTGAGGCTCAGCGAGACCCGGTTGCCCGGCTGCAGCAGCGGGCGCTTCGACCGGCCGCGGCCGCCGGCGACAAAGCCAGCCTTCAGGCCTGCCTCAAAGGTCAGGAAGCGGGCGATGGCCCCATGCTCGCCATGCGCGCGGACCGATAGCACCAGCGCCTCGCCCTCGAACGACGGCATGGGCGCTTACTCCACCCAGTCGAGCCCGAGATCACGCCAGCTGTGGCGGTCCTCGGCCCAGCCCGGCCTTGTCTTGACGTGCAGGAAGAGGTGAACCCGGCGCTCGAGGAGCGCTTCCATCTCGCGCCGGGCCGCTTCGCCGATGGCCCGGATCCGGGCGCCTTTCGCCCCCAGCACGATCGCCTTCTGACTGTCGCGCTCGACGAGGATCTGGGCATGGACGGCGGCCGAGCCGTCCGCGCGCTCCTCGAACTTTTCGACGACGACCGCGCTGGCGTAGGGCAACTCCTGGCCCAGCTGCAGGAACAATTGCTCGCGCACCAGTTCGGACGCCATCAGCCGCTGGGGCGCATCGGAGAGCTGGTCTTCCGGGAACAGCCAGGGGCCCTCGGGCATGGCCGCGGCGAGCGCCGACTTCAGGTCGGCAACACCATCGCCGGTCAGGGCCGACACCATGAAGGTGCGATCGAAGTGGCCGAGCGCATTGGCTTCGGCGGCGAGGGCGAGCAGCCCGGCCTTGTCGGCGGCATCCACCTTGTTCAGCACCAGCCAGCGGGCCCCGGTTCGCCGGGTGAGTGCCGCCAGCAGGTCACGCGAGTCGGGCTTCAGGCCGGCGCGGGAATCGACGATGGCAAGCAGCAGGTCGGCGTCGGCCGCGCCCTCCCACGCGCTCTGCACCATTGCCCGGTCGAGGCGGCGGCGCGGCTGGAACAGCCCGGGCGTGTCCACGAGGAGCAGTTGCGCCGGGCCCTCGATCGCAATGCCCGTCAGGCGCTGGCGGGTCGTCTGCACCCTGGGGCTGACGATCGCGACCTTCTGGCCGACGAGCGCGTTCGTCAGCGTCGACTTGCCGGCGTTGGGGGCGCCCAGCAGCGCCACCACGCCGCAGCGCCTGGGGACGGCAGGCTCAGCCGGCATGGCTGGCGAGGAAGGCGGCAGCCGCGCGCGTTTCGGCATCCTGCTTGGAAGCACCTTCGGCTTCGACCGGCGGAAGCCCGCCGACATCGAGCGACACGCGAAAGCGCGGGCTGTGGTGGGGCCCGCTTCGGCCGAGCAGCCGGTAGCTCGGCTCCTTGAGGCCGCGCGCCGCCGCCCATTCCTGGAGCGCCGACTTGGGGTGCTTGGGCGCCAGCGCGAGATCGTCGAGCTCGTCCGCCCAGGCGGCGCGCACCAGCCGGTCGACCGCCGTCATGCCGCCGGTCAGGAAGGTGGCGCCGATCAGCGCCTCCATCACGTCGCCGAGGATATTGTCGCTGTTGGCCCCGCCGTCGCTTCGCGCCTGCGGCCCCAGGCGCACATGATCGGGCACGCCCAGGCGCCGGGCGACCCGCGCGCAGGTCTCGCGGCTGACGAGGCGGGCGAAGCGGCGATTAAGGATCCCCTCCTTTTCGTTCGGGAAGCGCTCGTAGAGCCAGGCCGCGATCGCGAGACCGAGCGCGCGATCCCCCAGGAACTCCAGCCGCTCATAGTTGCAGGCGCCGACGCTCTTGTGGGTCAGAGCGGTGAGGAGCAGCGCGTCGTCGGTCGGCGGGGTGACCAGCGCCGAAGCGGCCCAGCGGCGGACCGCGTCAGTCAATGCGGCGCCCGATCCGCTGCCAGCGGATGCCATGGTCGCGATCAGCGGCGAAGAAGATCCGCTCGACCCGGCCGAGCACGGCCGATTCCGGCACCAGTCCGAGCCCGCCGGCCGCGCGTGGCAGTCGGCTGTCGGCGCTCGCGCCGCGATTGTCGCCCAGCAGGAAGAGGTGGCCGGCGGGAACAAGGATTTCGGGATGGTCGGCGAGGGAGCCTGTTCCGTCGGGTCGGATCCGGTGGGATCGACCGTTGGGCAGCTGCTCGCGGCAGATGCCGGGCCCGGTCGGCGCGCAGCCGACGCGCAAGCCGTTGACGACCAGCCTGCCACCGATCAACTCGACCCGGTCACCGCCGGTCGCGACCACGCGCTTCACATAATCCTGGCCCTGCGGACCCGCGAACACCACCACGTCGCCCGGGCGGACAGGCGACGGCAGAAGACGCGCTGGCTGCTCGCCGGGTGCGGCCAGCGGCCCGGCGAAGGGAAAGGCCGCCGGCGACCAGCCATAGGCCATCTTGTTGACGAGGATGAAGTCACCGGGCTCCAGGCCCGGGGCCATCGAACCCGATGGGATCGCGAAGGGCTGCACCACGAAGGTTCTGAGGCCCAGCGCGATGACGAGCGCCAGCGCCACCAGGCGAACCGCGCCGCCCAGCGTGTGCGCGAGGCGAGCGCCGCTCTCCGCGTGCGCGAGGCGCTGGGCTTCGATGTGCGCGGCCGTTTCCACGCCCCGGCGGTGGCTTGGGCTCTGCCTTGCTGTCAAGCCTTGCGAAGCCCTCTCGCGCTGCCAGCCGTCTGCCGCTAGGGCCGACCCATGCTCCCCTTCGAGACGACGCAATGGTCCCGTCTGGAGGCGATGGCCGCGCGGCCGCGCCCGCGCATCGCCAGCCTCTTCGGGGCCGAGCCCAACCGGCTCGAGCGGCTGTCAATCGGCGTGGCCGGCCTCAGGATCGACCTGTCCCGGCTCGATCTGGCATCGCCTGAACTGGACTCGCTGCTCGATCTCGCGGGAGCCGCGGATCTCTCGGGCTGGCGCGAGCGGCTGGCGACGGGTCAGCTCGTGAACGAGTCCGAAGGGCGGGCGGCCACCCACATGGCCTTGCGGCAGCCGGGGGCGGGTGCGGACATCTGCGCGCTGGCCGAGCGGGTCAGGTCGGGCGGGTTCGGACCGGTCGCGGACGTGATCCACATCGGGATCGGCGGATCGGCGCTGGGCCCCGCGCTGCTCATTGACGCGCTGGGGCGCGATGGCGACGGCCCGCGGGTCCATGTCGTCTCCAACATCGACGGCGAGGCGTTGGCGCGCGCACTCGGCGGCTGCGACCCCGCCCGGACGATCATCGTTGCCGTCTCCAAGACCTTCACCACCCAGGAAACGCTCCTCAATCTCGGCTCGGCACAGCGTTGGATGGCAGCCGGAGGCATCGCCGAGCCGGCGGGCCGCACGATCGCCGTGACCGCCGCGCCGAACCGGGCGCGCAACGCCGGGATTGCCGAGATCCTGCCCTTTGCCGACAGCGTTGGCGGCCGCTACTCGCTCTGGTCGGCCGTCGGCATGTCGCTTGCGATCCGCGCCGGCCCCGCGGCCTTTCTGGGCCTGCTCGATGGCGCGCATGCGATGGACCGGCACTTTCTCGAGACACCCTTTGGCGCCAATGCGCCGGTGCTCGCCGCGCTCGCCGATCTGTGGCACGCGAGCTTCCTGAGGCGCCCGACCCGTGGCGTTTTCGCCTATGACGAGCGGCTTCGCCTGCTGCCGGCCTATCTGCAGCAGCTGGTGATGGAATCGAACGGCAAGTCGGCGGCGCGCGATGGCTCGCCGGTGCCCGTGCCCACTGCGCCGATCCTCTGGGGGGGCACCGGCACCGACGCGCAGCATGCCGTGTTCCAGCTGTTGCACCAGGGCAGCCACCCGGATCCCGTCGAGTTCGTGGCCGTCGCGCGGCCGGGCCACGGCCTCGATCCGGTGCACCACCGGCTGCTTCTCTCCAACTGCTTCGCGCAAGGGGCGGCGCTGCTGGCCGGGCGACCGGATGCCGAGACGTTGGCCGAGGCTGGCGGCGACCCGGCGCTGGCGCGGCAGAAGGCCTTTCCCGGAAACAGGCCGTCGTCGACGATCCTTATCGACCTGCTGACGCCCGAGCGGCTGGGGGCGCTGATCGCCTTCCACGAGGCGCGGACGTTCGCGCACGCGGTCTGCCTCGGGATCAATCCCTTCGATCAGTGGGGGGTCGAACTGGGCAAGCAGGTGGCGAACCGGCTGGCGACCGGTGATGTGGGTGCAGTCGATCCCTCGACGGCGGCGCTGATGCGCGCGGCCGGGCTCTAGACGGCGAGGCCCACGGCGCGCAGCGCTTCGGTGAGCGCCTGCGCGTCGGTGAACCGGTGGGCGCGCCAGCCGGCGGCCCGGGCGCCGGCGACATTGGCCGGATTGTCATCGATGAAGAAGAAGTCGCGGCCCGAAAGGCCGAAGCGACGTTCGGCGAGCGCCCAGATGGCCGGTTCGGGCTTCATCAGCCGTTCCGCGCCGGAGACGATGATGTCGCGGAAGCGATCGAACAGCGGCGCGGTGGGGCGGAACATCGCCCAGAACTCGGCCGAGAAATTGGTGATGCCGAATTGCGGCACGCCCGCCTCGTGCAGCTTTTCGACCAGCGCATGGGTGCCGGGGACGGGGCCGGGGATCGTCTCCAGCCAGCGCGGCCCATAGGCCTCGATCAGCGCGCGCTCGGCCGGGAAACGGGCGATCAGCTCGGCCGATGTCTCGGTGAAGGGACGGCCCCGGTCATGCTGGAAATGCCATTCGCGCGTGACGACGTTCGCGAGGAACCAGTCGAGCCGCTCCGCGTCGTCGATGAGCTTGGCGTAGAGGTGCCGGATGTCCCAGTCGTAGAGGACATGGCCCACGTCCCAGACCACGGCCGCGGGCGGCCCGGGGGGCATGGCTCAGCCCTGGCGCGCCTTGAACCGCCGGTTGGTCTTGTTGATGACATAGGTGCGACCGCGCCGGCGGATCACACGATTGTCGCGATGCCGCCCCTTGAGCGACTTCAAACTGTTGCGGATCTTCATCGGAAAACCTGTGCGCCTGAAATGAGCGGGTGCCCCTAGTCGGCAGACTTCGGAAAGTCAATCGGCGCTGCGGCCGGTTGGCCCCGGCGGTCGGCGCTGCTAGGCGCCCCCGGGTCATGTTGATCACCATCTCGTCGGCCTTCGATTCGGGCAATGTCGAACTTCTGGGATGGGTGGGGCCGGCGCATGCCCGCCTTGCCATCCGGGCGGACGCCGGCGGCGAGTTCCGCCAATGGTTCCACTTCCGGGTCTCCGGCGCGCGCGGGCTCGCGCTCACCCTCGACATTACGGGGCTCAGGCAATCCGCCTATCCGCTCGGCTGGCCCGGCTATCGCGCCCGGGTCTCGACCGACCGGCAGCGCTGGGTGCAGGCCCAGACGGACTATGACCCGGATGCGGAGAACGGGCGCCTGCGGATCGAGGTGACGCCGGCCACGGACCATCTCTGGGTCGCCTATTTCGCGCCCTATTCCATGGAGCGTCACCAGGATCTGGTCGCCCGGATCGGTGCAAGGCCCGGCGTTTCGGCCCGGATTCTTGGCGATTCGATCGAGGGCCGGCCGATCGACTGCCTCGAGATGGGCGCGGGCGACCGGCCCATCTGGATCTACGCGCGCCAGCACCCGGGCGAAACCATGGCCGAGTGGTTCATGGAAGGCGCGCTCGAGGCGCTGACCGACCCGGCCGACCCGGTCGCCCGCCGGCTGCGGCAGGTGGCAAGGCTCTATCTCGTGCCCAACATGAACCCGGACGGCAGCTTCCGGGGCTATCTCAGGACCAACGCGGCAGGCGCCAACCTCAACCGGGAATGGGCCGACCCGACGGCCGCGCGGTCACCCGAAGTGCTGGCGGTTCGCGATGCGATGGATCGAACCGGCGTCGATGTCGCGCTCGATGTGCATGGCGACGAGGCGCTGCCGCACGTGTTCATCGCGGGCTTCGAGGGCGTGCCGGGCGTCACCGGCTCGCAGATGGCCCGGCTCGAATCCTACAAGGCGCATCTCGTTCGCCACAGCCGAGACTTCCAGACCAAGGTGGGCTATCCGATGACACCGCCGGGGAAGGCCAATCTCGGCATGTCCACGAACCAGCTCGCGCACCGCTTCGGCTGCCTTGCCATGACGCTCGAGATGCCGTTCAAGGATTCCGCCGACCATCCCGAGCCGGTCGAAGGCTGGTCGCCGGCTCGATCCGGGCATCTGGCGCGCGCCTGCCTTGCCGCGCTGGCCGACAGCCTCGACGACGCATGAAAGCCCGACATGACGACGCCTGCGACCCCCAATCTCGTCCTCCTGCGCCATGGCCAGTCGGTCTGGAACCTCGAGAATCGCTTCACCGGCTGGTGGGATGTTGACCTGACCGCGCGCGGCGTCGCCGAGGCGGAAGCCGCCGGCGCTGCGCTCAGGGCCGCCGGGCTCGACTTCGACATCACCTTCTCCAGCGTGCAGACGCGCGCCATCAAGACGCTGAACCTCGCGCTCGAAGTGATGGACCGGCTCTGGCTGCCCGTCGTGAAGGACTGGCGCTTCAACGAGCGCCACTATGGAGGACTCACCGGCCTCGACAAGGCCGAGACGGCGGCGAAGCATGGCGAGGCGCAGGTGAAGGTCTGGCGGCGCAGCTTCGACGTGCCGCCGCCGCCGCAGGTTCCGGGCTCGGCCTTCGATGTGTCGGGCGACCGGCGCTACGCCGGTGTCGCGGTGCCCGCCGCGGAGAGCCTCAAGGACACGATCGCGCGCGTGCTGCCGGCCCATGAGGGGCTGGTTGCGCCCGCGCTCGCCGCCGGGCAGCGCGTGCTGATCGTTGCCCATGGCAATTCGCTTCGGGCGCTCGTCAAGCATCTGTCGGGCCTGTCGGACGAGGCAATCGTCGAGTTCGAGATCCCCACGGGGGTGCCGATCCTCTACACGCTGGACTCGAACCTGAGGGCGCTCGAGCGGCGGTTCCTCGAGCCGGCCTGAGCTTGCGTGCCCGCCGTTCCTGCCCCTAGAGGCGCCTTTTGCCGCAAGGGGCTGGATGGCCGTGGAACAAGCGCCGCTCGTCGGGATCATCATGGGCAGCACGTCCGACTGGGAGACGATGCGCCACGCTGCCGACATTCTCGCCGAACTTGATGTCCCGCACGAGACGAAGGTGGTGTCGGCGCACCGCACGCCGCGCCGCATGGTGGACTATGCCGAAGCGGCGGCAGCACGCGGAATCAGGGTGATCATCGCAGGCGCAGGCGGGGCCGCGCACCTGCCCGGCATGGTCGCGAGCCTCACCCCGCTGCCCGTGCTGGGGGTGCCGGTGCCATCGCTGGCCCTGTCGGGCCTCGATTCGCTGTTGTCGATCGTGCAGATGCCGGCCGGCGTGCCGGTCGGCACGCTGGCCATCGGCAAGGCGGGGGCCACCAATGCCGGCCTTCTGGCTGCCGCCATGCTCGCGACGCAGGATCCGCCCCTGGCAAAGCGGCTCGCGGCCTGGCGGGCCGCCCGGACCGACGCGGTTCCCGACACGCCCGAATGACCCTGATCCCGCCCGGCTCGACCATCGGCATCCTTGGCGGCGGCCAGCTTGGCCGGATGCTGGCGCTCGCCGCAGCCCCGCTCGGCTATCGCGTGCATGTGTTCGCACCCGAGGCCGAGCTGGTCGCGGCCGACGTGGCGGCGGCCGTCACCCGTGCCGACTATGCTGACCGGGATGCGCTTGCAGGCTTTGCCGCGGCCGTCGATGTCGTCACCTGCGAGTTCGAGAATGTGCCGGCCGAAGCGCTCGCCTTCCTCGGGGCGCTTCGGCCCGTCCGGCCCGGCCATGCTGCCTTCGACGTCGCGCAGGATCGGCTGGCCGAGAAGCGCTTCGTCGGCGGGCTGGGCGGTCGCACGGCGCCCTGGCATGCGGTCGATGGCCTCGCCGATCTCGCGGCCGGGCTCGAGCGGCTGGGGGTGCCGGCCATCCTGAAGACCCGCCGCTTCGGCTACGACGGCAAGGGGCAGGCCCGGATCGACTCGCCCGACGAGGCCCCGGCCGCGCTCATGGCGCTGGGGGGCGGCGACCTCATCCTCGAAGGGCTGGTCCGCTTCGAGGCGGAATTCTCGATCCTCGTCGCGCGGGCACCGGATGGCCGCGAAGCCCATTACCCCGCCTGCCGGAACCGGCATGCGGGCGGCATCCTCGCCTCGACGGAGGTGCCCGCCTGCCTCGATCCGGCGCATGTCGAGGCTGCGACCGACCTCGTCGTCCGGATCGCCGACGCGCTCGGCTATGTCGGTCTTCTTGCCTGCGAGTTCTTCGCCTGCGCCGATGGGCCCGTTTTCAACGAGATGGCCCCCCGCGTCCACAACAGCGGCCACTGGACGATCGAGGGGGCCGAGACCTCGCAGTTCGAGCAGCATGTGCGCGCCATCTGCGGCCTGCCCTTGGGATCCGTGGGCCTGATGGCGCCGGCGGTCCGCATGGACAATCTGCTGGGCGACGAAGCGGCCCGCTGGCCGGAAATCCTGGCGGAACCGGGCGCCCATCTCCATCTCTACGGCAAGTCGGAAGCCGCGCCGGGCCGCAAGATGGGCCATGTGACCCGGCTGCTGCGCTGAGCCGTCACAGTCGCTTTTTCTTCCAACTGCCTCGACACATGCTATCCTGTGGCTGGAGGGAAGGGATGGAGGACGAGATGGAAATCAGCCCGAGCCGCCTGTCGCGCGCCGTTTCGATGTTCGTCGGGCCGGCCCTGCTGCTGGCGGGCGCACCGGCGGCGGCGGCCGTCAGCATCTTGGGCGGCGGCTTCGGCCGCGACTGCTACTTGGCGGCCGAGTTCAAGCGCGAGACGCGCGCGAGCCTCGCGGTGTGCAGCCAGGCCCTGGAGGCCGAGTCCCTCAGTCGTCGTGACCGGGCGGCGACCCATGTGAACCGCGGGATCATCCACATGCAGGCGCGCGACCTGCCGCGCGCCATTGCCGACTATGAGGCGGCGATCCGCCTCGAGCCGAAGCTGGCGGAAGCGCATGTGAACCTGGGGATCGCCCTGCTGCACAGCGGGGGGCGCGACAGGGAAGCGGTTGCCGCGCTGACCCGCGGGCTCGAGATGAACCCGTCGCGTCCCGAGGTCGCCTTCTACAGCCGCGCGGTCGCCAACGAGCTGCTGGGCAATGTGCGCGCCGCCTACGAGGACTACCAGGCGGCCGCCGCCGCGCGGCCTGAATGGACCGAGCCGGCCGAGCAGCTGAAGCGCTTCTCGGTGGAACGGCGACCGACGGCCAACAGCTGAGGCGCGCTCAGGGCCGCCACACCGTCCCGACCGCGGGATCGGCGCGGCCTTCGAGCAGCGCGGTTAAGGCCCGGTCATAGCCCTCCGGTCCCTCAACCACTTCGACCCGGAGCCAGCGGGTCGCCGCAGCGAGGAAGTCCGACAGGCTCGAAGCGAGCGCGGCTTCGAATCCGGCCGGACCCATCGCGCGGGCCCGGGCCTCGAAATGGGTGGGCGCGAAGAAGAATTCGGGCGCGGGGCCGGGCAGCGGTTCGGGCGGTGCGGCGATCCGGTGCGTGTCGCCGACGATGTGGCTGGCCAATAGCCCTTCGAGATGTCGGTGCAGGCTGGCGCGATGGCGTGCGTTTCCGGCGATGTCCACCAGGATGGTCGGCCTTCCGGGATCGAGCATCTCGATCGATTCATAGGCGAGGGTCCGCCGGTAGCAGCCGGTCGACTCGACGAAGGCGTGGTTGCCAGCCGACGTCAGCCCCACCGTCTCGACACCGCGCCGGGTGAGGTTGAACGCGGTTGCCAGCGCGGTCTTGGCGCTGGCGCTGGTCAGGACGACCACGGCCTCGGGTGGCGCGCTGTCGGCAAGGGCCAGGTCCAGCACGAAGCCGGTGCCGTAGAGCGGCTGGAACAGGGCGATGAGCGGATCGCGGGCCGGGTCGGCCTCGCCGACGATCCGGTAGTGGTTGTAGACGGGAGCAAGCGCCTGCCGGTGCGGGCTTGCGTCCGTGAAGCCGGTGGCGCGGACCGGCCGGGGCCGCAGCAGCAGGTGGCTGGCACTCGGCCAATAGCCATAGAGGCGGGTTCCCGCCACGAGGCCATCGACCCGACTGTCCTCGACGGTGGCGAAGCCCCACAGAGGCACGATCCCCCAGTCGGGCGCGCTGGCCGGGAAAAAGTCCCAATAGTGCATCGGCGGCCCGCCGTAGGTCGCGTAGGTCAGGTTGTTGGAGGTGATGGCGGCCAGCTCGATCCGAGCGAGCGCCTCGCCTTCGGCCGGCGCGCGTTCGCGGCGGACGACACGCTGTCGCGAAAGGTCATCGCGCATGCGCTCGATCTCGATTGCGTCGGCCATGTGAACCTCCCTCGTCTTGAGTCCTCGACGGCAAAGGCGCATGCTGCATCCACTCCAGACGGGGAGGCCGGGCAATGGACGTGCGCGAGCTTGCGGCCGACTATGCCGCCCTGGTGGCCGCCGGCAAGATGGACGAGGCGGCGCGGAAGCACTGGTCGGACGAGATCGTGACGATCGAGGCGATGCCGGGCGAGATGTCCCGAACCGTCGGCCGCGAGGCGGCGCTCGCAAAGGCGCAATGGTGGGAAGCGAACCACGAGGTTCACGCCTTCAGGTCGGAAGGGCCGTTCGTGAACGGCGACAGCTTCCTGATCCTGATGGATATCGACGTGACGCCCAAGGTGGGCGAGCGGATGCAGATGCGCGAGGTGGTCGGCTATCGCGTCGCGGGCGGAAAGGTCGTCGAGGAACGCTACGACTACTGAACACCGCTGACGGCCCGGGTTGTCGGGCCCGGCCAGCCGGCAGGGGTCCCCCTGCGCCCTCCGGCGCAGGGGGAGGGAAACGTCAGGCGGCTTCGCCCTCGATGACCTGGGGTTCGCCGCCGATCACGACCTTGCGCGGCTTCTTGTGCTCGGGCACCTCGCGCTTCAGGTCGATGTTGAGCAGGCCGTTCTCGAAGCTGGCGCCGGTCACCTTGATGACGTCGGCGAGCTGGAAGCGGCGCTCGAAGGCGCGCTTGGCGATCCCGCGATGCAGGAAGGTGCGCTCGGTCGACTGGGTTTCCTCGGCGGCCTTGCCGGTCACGATCAGCGTGTTTTCCTGGACGGTGATGTCCAGTTCGTCGCGCGCAAAGCCGGCCACCGCCATGGTGATGCGGTAGCGATCCTCGCCGAGCTTCTCAATGTTGTAGGGCGGGAAGCTCGTGTCGCCTTCGGCGGCGCGCGTCGCAATGTCGATCAGCCGGTTCAGATTCTCGAAGCCGATCGACGAGCGAAGCAGGGGGGAAAAGTCGAAGCTGGTGCGCATGGTTCCATCCTTTCTCAAAGCAATGGTCCTGGTTGTGCCCGCCATCCGGCCGGGCGATGGTTCCGCAGCCCCGTGAAGGCGACCGCGGACGACAGAGATCTGGGATTGTCCCTCCCGCTTTCAAGAGGGCGGCGAGTTCGGAGCCCGCGACCTCGCCCGGCCTTGCAAGCCGGCGCCGCCGCCCCCTAATGAGGGCCGCGCCGGTACGTTCCGGCAGCGGACATGGGCACTGGCATGACCTCTTCGGCCGACATCCGGCAATCCTTCCTCGATCATTTCGCGCGCGCCGGCCACACGGTGGTGCCCTCGGCGCCGCTCGTGCCGCAGAACGATCCGACGCTCATGTTCGTGAATGCGGGCATGGTGCCGTTCAAGAATGTCTTCACCGGCCTCGAGACTCGCCCCTATGTCCGCGCCGCCTCGTCGCAGAAGTGCGTGCGCGCCGGCGGCAAGCACAATGACCTCGACAATGTCGGCTACACGGCCCGGCATCACACCTTCTTCGAAATGCTGGGGAACTTCTCCTTCGGGGACTATTTCAAGGCGGAGGCGATCGAGCTCGCCTGGGACCTGCTGACGCGGCAGTGGGGGATCCCGAAGGACAGGCTGACGGTCACCGTCTATCACGATGACGACGAGGCGCACGGCCTCTGGCGCAAGGTTGCGGGCCTGCCGGACGAGCGCATTGTCCGCATCGCGACCTCGGACAATTTCTGGTCCATGGGCGACACCGGGCCGTGCGGTCCCTGCTCGGAGATCTTCTACGATCATGGCGCCCACATCCCCGGCGGGCCGCCGGGCAGCCCGGACCAGGATGGCGACCGCTTCGTCGAGGTGTGGAACCTCGTGTTCATGCAGTTCGACCAGCAGGCCGATGGCACGCGGCTGTCGCTGCCGCGGCCGTCGATCGACACCGGCATGGGCCTCGAGCGGATCGCCGCCGTGCTGCAGGGCACGCACGACAATTTCGACACCGACATCTTCAAGGCGCTGATCGGCGAATCGGCCGCGCTGACCCGCACCGATCCGAACGCGCCGGCGACTCGGGCCTCGCACCGGGTGATCGCCGACCATCTGCGCTCGGCCGGGTTCCTGGTGGCCGATGGCGTGCTCCCCGCCAATGAAGGCCGCGGCTATGTGCTGAGGCGCATCATGCGCCGCGCCATGCGCCACGCGCACCTGCTGGGGGCGAGCGAGCCCCTCATGCACCGGCTGGTGCCGGCGCTCGTTTCGGTGATGGGCGGGGCCTATCCCGAGCTGGTCCGCGCGCAGCCGCTGATCACCGAGACGCTGAAGCTCGAGGAGACGCGCTTCCGCCAGACGCTCGACAAGGGTCTGAAGCTGCTGGACGAGGCGAGCGCCGGCCTGAAGCCGGGCGGCACGCTGCCGGGCGAGGTCGCCTTCCGTCTCTATGACACCTATGGCTTTCCCTATGACCTCACCGAGGATGCGCTGAAGGCGCAGGGTCTCGGTGTCGATCGCGCCGGCTTCGACGCGGCCATGGCCGAGCAGCGCGCCCGCGCCCGCGCCGCCTGGGCCGGCAGCGGGGCAAGCGCGACCGATTCGCTCTGGTTCGACCTCGCCGACCGGCTCGGCGCGACCGACTTCACCGGCTATGCCGCAACCCAGGGCCAGGGCGAGGTGGTCGCGCTGGTGAAGGGCGGTGCCGAGGTTTCGCAAGGCGAGGCCGGCGACGAGCTGGTGGTGCTCACGAACCAGACGCCCTTCTACGGCGAGTCGGGCGGGCAGGTGGGCGACAGCGGTCTCATCGAGACGGCCGACGGCGCGCGGTTCGAGGTGGTGGATACGCAGAAACCGCTGGGGCGCCTCCACGCGCATCGCGGCCGCCTTGAAAGCGGCACGATCCGCGTGGGCGATGTGGTGACGCTCAAGGTCGATGCCGAGCGGCGCGCGGCCATCCGCGCCAACCATTCGGCCACCCACCTGATGCACGCCGCGCTTCGCCGGGTGCTCGGCCCGCATGTGGCGCAGAAGGGCTCTCTGGTCGCGCCCGACCGGCTGCGGTTCGACTTCTCGCACCCCCGGGCGCTGACCGCCGACGAGCTGGCGGCCATCGAGGCCGAGGTGAATGCCGAGATCCGGGCGAACCTGCCGGTTTCCACCCGGCTGATGACACCGGACGCGGCCATCGAGGCGGGCGCGCTGGCGCTGTTCGGCGAGAAATATGGCGACGAGGTGCGCGTGCTTGCCATGGGCCGCCCCGACGAGACCAGCCGCGCCTATTCGGTCGAGCTGTGCGGGGGCACGCATGTGGCAGCGACCGGCGATATCGCGCTGTTCCGGATCGTCTCGGAATCGGCGGTTTCGGCCGGCGTGCGCCGGATCGAGGCGCTGACCGGGGCCGGCGCGCTCGTCCATCTCGCCGCGCAGGAGGAGCGGTTGAAGGCCGCCGCCAGCGCTGCGAAGGTGCGGCCCGAGGAGCTGCCCGAGCGGGTGTCGGCGCTCGCCGAGGCGGTGCGGCGGCTGGAGCGCGAGCTTGCGGACGCGAAGAAGGCGCTGGCGCTGGCCGGGCCGGCCAGCACCGCGGCCGCCGGCCCGGAGACCATTGGCCCCTTCGCCTTCACCGGCCGGGTGCTCGAGGGCGTGGAAGCGCGCAGCCTCAAGGGCCTCGTTGATGAAGAGAAGGCGCGCCTCGGCTCCGGCGTCGTCGCGCTGGTCGCAGTCAACGAGGGCCGGGCCTCGGTCGTCGTCGGGGTCGCGGGCGAGGCGCTCGAGCGGGTGTCGGCCGTCGATCTCGTTCGAGTCGCAGCGGCGGCGCTGGGCGGGCAGGGCGGCGGTGGCCGGCCCGACCTGGCGCAGGCAGGCGGACCTGATGGCGGGGCCGCGGCCGCGGCCATCGACGCGGTTCGCGCGCATCTTGCCGGCCTTGCCGTGCCGGCCTGATGGCGACCCTGCTCGCCGATCCGGGCCTCGCGCCGCACGCGGGGCATCTGGCGCCGCGAATCGCCGTCATCGACATCGGCTCCAACTCGATCCGGCTCGTCGTCTACCAGGGCCTCAGCCGCACCCCGGCGGTGCTGTTCAACGAGAAGGTGATGGCGGGGCTCGGCCGGGGCCTCGCGAGCGGCGGCCTGCTGACCGAGGAGTCGATGGCAGTCGCACTGACCGCGCTTCGGCGTTTTGCCCTGCTCTGCGAGTCGATGGGTGTCGACAGCCTTCGCGCCGTGGCGACGGCCGCCGTTCGCGACGCAGCCAATGGCGCCCAGTTCGCCGCCAACATTCGCGCCGAGACCGGGCTCGAAGTCGAGGTGATCGACGGGGAAACCGAGGCGCGCGGCGCCGCCATGGGGGTCATCGCCGGCATTCCCGAGGCCGACGGCATCGTCGGGGACCTGGGCGGGGGCTCGCTCGAGCTGGTGCGGATCGGCGGCGGCGAAGCGCATGAGCGGGTCTCCCTGCCGCTCGGCGCGCTTCGCCTTGATGCCTTGCGCAAGAAGAGCCGCCGCGCGCTCTCGGCCGAGATCGACGAGGCGCTCGACCAGGTTGGCTGGATCTCGCTGGGCCGGGGCAAGCCCTTCTACGCGGTGGGTGGCAGCTGGCGGGCGCTCGCGCAGCTGCACATGCACCTGACCGACTGGCCGCTGCCGGTCATCCACCACCATGTCATGCCCTCCGACGCACCCGATCGGCTCGTGCGAACGTTGGCTCGCATCTCACTCAAATCCCTCAAGGATGTGCCGGCGATTTCAGCCTCGCGCGTGCCGCAGCTGCCGGGCGCGGCCGCCCTGCTGCGCGACGTGACCCGGCGGCTCGGCAGCGCCTCGATCATCACCTCGGCCTATGGGCTCCGCGAGGGGCTGCTCTACCAGGCGCTTGCGCCCCATGCCCGCGCGCAGGACCCGCTGCTGACAGCCGCGCGCGATACCGCCGAGCGGATGGGCCGTTTTTCGGACGGCAGCGATGCGGAGGTGGGCGAGGCGCTGCTCGCTTTCACCGACCCGCTGTTCGAGGGCGAGGCGCCTGCGCTTCGGCGGATTCGCCATGCCGCCTGCTACCTGGCGGACTCGGCGTGGCGCGCCCATCCCGACATGCGGGCCGAGCAGGGCCTCGACACGGCGCTGCACGGCACCTGGGTCGGAATCGATGCGGCCGGTCGGGCGATGCTCGCGACGGCGCTCTGGGTGGTGAACGGCGGGGGATGGCCGCCACCGGCCGCCGCTCGACTCGATGAGCTGGCCTCGCCCGACGCGCTCGAGGTCGCGCGGCGCTGGGGCCTCGCGCTTCGGCTCGGCCAGCGGCTGGGTGGCGGGGCGGCCGGCCCGCTGGCGCGCGCGCACCTGTCTCGCGAGTCGGCGGCGCTGGTGCTCAGCCTTTCGCGCGACGCGGCGGCGCTCTACGGCGAGCCTGTGGAGCGGCGGCATCGCTATCTGGCGCAGGCGTTTCAGCTGGAGCCGAAGCTTCGCCTGCTGACACCGGCCGAGCTTCGAGCGCTTGCATCCTGAGCTTGCCGTTCGCCACCGAGAAGCCGAGCCGTCCCTCCACCAGCGCCAGCGCATCCGCGCCGAACTGCTCGAACCGCCAGCCTTCGAGCAGGGCGAGGCCCGTTCGCTGGCCGGCGGCGAGCGCGTCCAGTTCCTCGCCGCGGGCAATGAGGCGCGGTGCGACCCCGGACTCCTTGGCGCGGATCTTGAGCAGCAGCTTCAGAAGATCGGCAACCAGCGAGGCATCGGTCGAGAGGCCGGGGCGATTCTCCCTGGCCGGCATCTCGGCCTCCGGCAGCGGCTGGGCCCCGGCGAGCACCGCCATCAGCCGGGCACCGATGGCGTTGGTCGCCCAGGCCGGCGAAAGCCCGCGCACCCGGGCGAGATCGGCCTGCGTTGCCGGCGGCGCGGCCGCGAGATCGGCCAGCGTCTCGTCCTTCACGATCCGGCCGCGCGGCACATTCTTGTCCTGCGCTTCGGCCTCCCGCCAGGCGGCGAGCGCCTTCAGTCGGCCGAGCGTGTCGGGCTTGCGGTTGGGCAGCTTCAGTCGCTGCCAGGCGGTCTCGGGCGCGACGGTGTAATTGGCCGGGTCCGACAGGCGCGCCATTTCCTCGTCGAGCCATTCCCCGCGACCGGTCCGCCTGAGCTTCGCCAGCATTTTCGGGAACAGTGCCGACAGGTGCGTCACGTCGCCGATGGCATAGGCAATCTGCCGCTCCGACAGCGGGCGCCGGGCCCAGTCGGTGAAGCGCGCGCCCTTGTCGATCTGCTGGCCGGTGAAATGGGCGACGAGATTGGCGTAGCTGACCTGCTCGCCCATGCCGAGCGCCATGGCGGCCACCTGGGTGTCGAACAGCGGCTGGGGCACCCGGCCGGTGCGATGCACGAAGATCTCGATGTCCTGCCCGCCGGCGTGCAGCACCTTGAGGAGGCTCTCGTCGGCCAGCAGTTCGTAAAGCGGCGCAAGATCGAGGCCCGGCGCCAGCGGATCGACCGCGAAGGCCTCGTCGGGGCTCGCCAGTTGCACGAGGCACAGCTCCGGCCAGTAGGTGCTCTCGCGCATGAACTCGGTATCGAGGCAGAGATAGGGCTGGCCGGCGAGCCGCGCACACCGGCGGGCGAGCGTGTCGGTCTCGGTGACGAGGGGGTGAATCTGCATGGGCCCCGTTAGCGCGACGCATCCGCCTTGACAAAAGGGAGGCAAGCCCGTTCACGAGCGCGCCCATGCCCCAGAGCCCCCTGCACCCCTATCGAAGCCACACCTGCGGCGAACTGCGCGCCGCTCATGTGGGTGAGACCGTCCGCCTGTCGGGCTGGATCCACCGCAAGCGTGACCATGGCGGCGTGCTGTTCGTGGACCTGCGCGACCACTATGGCCTGACCCAGCTGGTGGTCGCGGCCGGCTCGCCGCACCTTGCGCGGCTGGAGAGCCTTCGCCTTGAATCGGTCGTCACGATCGACGGCGAGGTGGTGGCGCGCGACGGCGCGACCGTGAACCCCAACCTGCCCACCGGCGAGATCGAAGTCAGGGTGCGCGGGGTGGAGGTGCAGTCGGAAGCGGCGGAACTGCCACTGCCGGTGGCGGGCGAGGCCGATTACCCCGAGGACATCCGTCTTCGCTACCGCTTCCTCGATCTGCGGCGCGAGCGGCTGCACCGCAACATCATGCTGCGCTCGGCGGTGATCGCCTCCATCCGGCGGCGCATGATCGAGGCCGGCTTCACCGAGTTCCAGACGCCGATCCTGACCGCCTCCAGCCCCGAGGGCGCGCGCGACTTCCTGGTGCCCTCGCGCCTGCATCCGGGCAAGTTCTACGCGTTGCCGCAGGCCCCGCAGATGTTCAAGCAGCTGCTGATGGTGGCCGGCTTCGACCGCTATTTCCAGATCGCGCCCTGCTTCCGCGACGAGGATGCCCGCGCCGATCGGTCCCCTGGCGAATTCTACCAGCTCGACTTCGAGATGAGCTTCGTGACGCAGGAGGATGTGTTCGCGGCCATCGAGCCGGTGCTGGGGGGGCTGTTCGAGGAATTCGCCGGCTGGAACCGGGCGAAGCCCTGGGCCGTCACGCCTGCGCCTTTCCCCCGCATCCCCTATGCCCGGGCGATGCTGGACTATGGTTCGGACAAGCCGGACCTTCGCAACCCCCTGATCATCAGGGATGTGACCGAGCATTTCCGCGGGTCGGGTTTCGGCCTGTTCGCGAAGATCGTGGCGGGCGGTGGCGTGGTGCGCGCCATTCCGGCGCCGGGCACGGCTGCCCACAGCCGCAAGTTCTTCGACGACATGAACGAGTGGGCGCGCGCCGAGGGCCATGCCGGCCTCGGCTACGTGACGCGCAAGGGCGGCGAGTTCGGCGGCCCCATCGCCAAGAACCATGGCGAGGCGGCCATGGCCGACCTTTTTGCCGCCATCGGCCTCGGGCCGGACGATGGCTGCTTCTTCGCTGCCGGGCCGGAAGCGGCGGCCGCGAAGCTTGCGGGAGCGGCGCGCCTCAGGGTCGGCGAGCAGCTCGGCCTCGTGGAAGAGGGCGCCTATCGCTTCTGCTGGATCGTCGATTTCCCGATGTACGAGCGCGATCCCGACACGGGGAAGATCGACTTCAGCCACAACCCCTTCTCCATGCCGCAGGGCGGGCTGGCGGCGCTTGAGACGAAGGACCCGCTCGAGATCCTCGCCTACCAGTATGACATCGTGTGCAATGGCGTGGAGCTGTCGTCGGGCGCGATCCGCAACCACCGGCCGGACATTATGTACAAGGCCTTCGAGATCGCGGGCTACTCGCGCGAGCAGGTGGACACCAACTTCCCGGGCATGATCAACGCGCTGAAGTATGGCGCGCCGCCGCACGGCGGATCGGCACCGGGCGTGGACCGGATCGTGATGCTGCTGGCCGACGAGCCGAACCTGCGCGAAGTGGTGCTGTTCCCCTTGAACCAGAAGGCCGAGGACCTGATGATGGGGGCGCCGTCCCCCGTCTCCGAGCGGCAGCTCAAGGAACTGTCGATCCAGATCCGGCCGCGCTGAGCGCGGCCGGACCGATGTTCGGGCGTTGCCAGCCTGCGCGCCGGGACGTCCCGGTCAGTATTTGACCGAGCAGCCGTAGGGGCGCGACGTCGGGGTTGCGATCTCGCGGCCCGCCGCGAGGTCGGCAAGCGCCGCGCGGACATAATTCTGGGCCTTGCCGATGTCGGCGGGATTTGCGGTCGGCACATTGTCGATGCCGCCGGCGTAGACGAGCGTTCCCCGGGGATCGATCACGAACATGTGCGGCGTGGTTCGCGCACCATAGGCGCGGCCGATCGTGCCGTCGGGATCGGGCAGATAGGCGGTCGAATTGAAGCCCTGCGCCTTCATCTTGGCATTCGCCTGCGCGGGCGTCACATGGCCCTGCTTGCCCGGCGCGCCGGAGTTGATGGTGAGCCACACGACGCCCTGCTGGCGGGCCTCGGCCTGGAGCTTCTGCATGTCACCGCCGGAATAGAATTTCTGGACGAACGGGCAGTCGGCATTGGTCCATTCGAGAACCACCGTCTTGCCGCGGAAGTCGGACAGATTGTGGGTCCGGCCCTGGCTGTCGGTCGCGGTGAAGACGGGCGCGGGCTGGCCAACCGTCGCATTGGCGAGCAGGGGCGCAGCGAGCGCGAGCGCGGCGGCGGTGAACAGGGGTTTCAGCATGGACGCCTCCTTAAGTGATTGCAGATGAACCCTTGCTTGCCAGCCCGACCAACCGGTCGACCGTCAGGATCTGCGGCAGTTCCTCGACCGAGCCATCGGCGGCGTAGAACAGGTAGAGCGGGATTCCGGCGCGGCCGCGTTCCTCCAGGAAGCGGGCGATGGCGGGATCGGGCCGTGTCCAGTCCCCCACCATCACCTGGATCCCCGCCGCCCGAAAGGCCTCGGCCACGCGGGGCGAGGCCAGTGCGCCGCGCTCGTTGACCTTGCAGGTCACGCACCAGTCAGCAGTGAAGTAGAGGAAGGTCGGCCGGCTGGCCGAACGGGCCTCGGCCAGCGCCTCGGGCGAGAAGGCGACCGCCTCGAGCTCGCCCGGTGCTGCCGTTGCAGCAAGGGCCGTGCCGCCTGTGTCCGGAAGCCGGGCAAGCGCCAGCGGCGCTGCCAGCGCGACCGCGATCGCAAGGCTGGCGGCCAGCGGCGCGCGCCGGCCCTGCTGCTGCCTGAGGCCGAGGATCCACAGCGCGAGGCCGAGCGCGAGCGCGGCGGCAAGGCCCGCTGTCAGCCCCTCCGCGCCGGCCTGCCGGCCCAGCACCCAGGCGAGCGCCAGCGCCGTCAGCAGCATGGGAACCGCCAGGATCCGCCGGAAGGTGAGCATCCAGGGGCCGGGCTTCGGCAGGCGCCGGCGAAGCGCCGGCACGAAGCCGATCGCGAGGAAGGGCAGGGCGAGGCCGAGGCCGAGCCCCGCAAACACCGCGAGGCCGGCGGCCGGGGGCAGGACGAGGGCCGCGCCCAGCGCGCCGGCCATGAAGGGGCCGGTGCAGGGCGTGGCCACGAAGGCCGCCAGCCCGCCGGTGAAGAAGGCGCCCTGCGCGCCCGGCCTCGCGGCGAGCCCGGCGCCCGCATTGGCGGCCCCCAGGTTCACTTCGAACAGGCCGGCGAAGTTGAGGCCGATCGCGAAGGTGAGCAGCAGCAGGAACAGGATCACGCGCGGATCCTGCAGCTGGAAGGCCCAGCCAGCCCCTTGTCCGGCCTGGGCGATCAGGATGGCAGCGAGCCCCAGGGCCGTCGTCACCAGCACCACGCCCGCCGTGTAGGCGAGGCCCTCCGTTCGGGCGTGCGCGGCCGACTGGCCGGATTTCGCAAGGCTCATCGCCTTGAGGCTCAGGATCGGAAAGACGCAGGGCATGAGATTGAGGAGAAGGCCGCCGAGGATCGCGAGGCCGAGCGCCGGCCAGAAGGTGTTCCCGGCGCGCGATTGCTGCGCCGCCGCTTGCAGTGGGCGGCCCGGGGGCACCGATCCTTCCGTCAGGTTGAGGTCGAGACCCAGCACGCTGCCGTCCGTCCGCTCGATCCGGAGCACGCCACGCGTGCGCGGTTCTGTCGGGCCGGGATTGGCGGCCCGCTTCATCTCGACGATCAGCTGGCCATCCTGTTCGGCAAGCTGCTGCGGTGCCGCCATGTCGATGAGGTCGTGCGCGAGCGGGAAGAAGTGTGCCCGGGCGATCCCCTCGGGCGACACCGGCACCTGGATCCGAACCCGGTCGGCTGATGTGGTGAAAGCACCTGATGTCCCAAGCGCTTGTGGCAAGGCCTTGCGAGCCGAGTCGAAGCGGGTTGCGACCGCTGGATCTGGCGCGCCGTCGCCGACCATGAGCGGCAAGGACAGTGTCGCCGATTCCGGCACGCAGATCTTGTCGTCGCAGACCAGCCAGTCGAGCCTGACCTCGATCGGCAGCGCGCCGCGCGCCTCGGCGGGCAGCTTCACATCCGCGAGGAGGATGGCTTCGCCCTCGAAGACGTGATTCATGATCCCGCCGACCAGGTAGGTCCGGGGCACGGGATAGCGGAAGGCGCCGACCGTGACGCCCGGTGGCGTCCGCCACTCGGCCCGGGTCTCGATGCCGGCGTCGCCCGGGTTCACCCAATAGGTGTGCCAGCCGGGCCTTGCCGTCATCGAGACACCGAGGGTGAAGGTCTCGCCCGGTTTCGGAGCCTTCGTTTCGGCAAGAAGCTCGACGCGGGTGTTGGGCTGCTGCGAGACGGCGCTGGCAAGGGCCGGCGCGGGCAGCAGAAGGGCGAGCAGGATCAGCAGGCGGCACAGCATGTTGCCCCGCACATAGGGGCTGACACGGGCGGGGCCAAGGCGAAGGGTGTCGCGCATCCCGCCGCCAAACAGGTTGAACGGGCCGGGCCAAGGCCCGGCCCGTTCGGGAAGCTGCGGGTCGCGTTCGCGTATTGGCGGGCCAGCGCGAAGCCGCTGGCCGCCGCTGCTAGCGCTTGGAGAACTGGAAGCTGCGGCGGGCCTTGGCCTTGCCGTACTTCTTCCGCTCGACTGTGCGGCTGTCGCGCGTGAGGAAGCCGGCCTGCTTCACCGTGGTGCGAAGCGCCGGCTCGTAGCGGGTCAGCGCCTGGGCGATGCCGTGCTTGACAGCGCCTGCCTGGCCCGAGAGGCCGCCGCCCGTCACGGTTGCGACGACGTCATACTGGCCGCGCCTGTCGGCGACATCGAAGGGCTGGTTGATGACGAGGCGAAGCGTGGGCCGCGCGAAATAGACCGACTGGTCGCGGCCGTTCACCTCGATCTTGCCGCTGCCCGGCTTCAGCCACACGCGCGCGACCGCATCCTTGCGGCGGCCGGTGGCATAGGCGCGGCCCTGCTTGTCGAGAATCTGCGGGCGAAGCGCGACCGGCTCGGGGGCGGCAGCGGCCGGCGCCGCAGCGACCGCTTCCGCCGGCTGCGCGGCCGGGGCTTCCGCCTTCAGCTTCGCGAGATCGGCGAGGCTCTGGCGGCTGTCCTCGAACGGGGTCTCAGGGGTGTTGTTCTCGCTCATTGGGCGGCAACCTTGTTCTTGCGGTTCATGGCGGCAACGTCCAGCACTTCGGGCTTCTGCGCCTCGTGCGGATGCTCGGCGCCCTTGAAGATGCGCAGGTTGCGCATCTGCTGGCGGCCGAGCGGCCCGCGCGGGATCATCCGCTCAACGGCCTTTTCCAGCACGCGCTCGGGGAAGCGGCCCTCCAGCACCTTGTCGGCGCGGAGTTCCTTGATTCCGCCCGGATAGCCGGTGTGGCGATAGTACATCTTCTGCGTTGCCTTGCGGCCCGTGAACCGCACCTTGTCGGCGTTGATCACGATCACATTGTCCCCGCAATCGACGTGCGGGGTGAAGTTGGGCTTGTGCTTGCCGCGCAGGCGGTTGGCGACGATCGTGGCGAGCCGGCCGACGACGAGGCCGTCGGCGTCGATCAGGATCCACTTCTTCTCGATCTCGGCGGGTTTCGCCGAGGCCGTTGACCGGGTGAGCATCTCGCAATCCTTGGAACAGCGAATTGTTGGCGCGCCCATGGCGCAACCCACACGAAAAGGCAAGGAAAAGTCTTGTGGTATCAGGATACCGGATCATTCTCGCTCCAGGCGTGCGCCTGCAGATGGCCGAGCGCAATGACGTCGAGGGCGGCGGCGTTGGTCGCCTCCAGCCGCACGGGAGGCGCAAAGCCGGCACGTCGCGCCTCCTCCCAGCGGCTCGCGCACAGGCACCACTGATCCCCGGCGCTCAGACCCGGAAAGCCATAGTCCGGCCGCGGGGTGATGAGATCGTTTCCGGCAGCAGCCGAGAAGGCGAGGAACTCGTCCGTCATCACCGCGCAGACATGGTGCCGGCCGCGATCGCCGGGGTCGGCGGTGCAGCAACCGTCGCGGAACCAGCCGGTCAGCGGATCGAAGGAACAGGGCTCGAGCGGCCCGCCCAGGACATTCCGCTGGACGCTCATGCGCGCTCGTCCGTTTCCTGCCGAACCCAGTCGGCATAGGTGCCGAGCGCCTGCCCGACGGGCCATGCCGTAATCGCCGGCACCTCGTAGGGGTGCGCCTCGGCGATGGCGGCGATCAGCCTCTCGGCACGCTCCTCAGTCGTCTTGAAGATGGCCGGCACCTCCTCGGCCGCTTCGATCCGCCCCTGCCAGCGATAGACGGACCGGCACCGTGCCAGGATGTTCACGCAGGCCGCCAGCCCGGCCTCGACCATGGCGCTTCCGATAGTTTCGGCGTCGGCGGCCGAGGGGAAGGTCACATAGACGGAGACGATGGGGGTCACGGGCGGGCAGGCGCTGCGCGCCCGATGACATGCAGGCCCCAGGCAGAAGTGGCGACCACCAGCGCGCCGACGGCCTGGTGGAGGACGGCGAGCGTGATGTCGACCCCGGTCAGCACGACCGCGACTCCCAGCAGGATCTGCACGCCGAACGCCGTGTGGATCGCGAGCGAGGCCGCGCGGCTGCCGGCGCGCCGCGCCCAGCGCGACAGGACAACCAGTGCCGCGACCGCCGCGAAGGCCCACCAGCGATGGATGAAGTGGGTGAGATGCGGGTCATCGACGAAGGTGCGCCCGCCCTGCCAGCTGACGTTCACGGGGAAGATGTGGCCGTTCATGAGCGGCCAGTCGGCCGCGGCGTGGCCGGCGTTCATGCCGGCGACGAAGGCGCCCATCAGCAGCTGCACGAACAGCACGGCCACGACCGCGAGGCCGCCGGCCGTCAGCCGGGCCGGGCGCGCGGCGGGGTCGCGATCGAGGGCGAGGAGGTCGAGCGCCGTCCAGACGAGGCCAGCCAGGATGAAGAGCGCGGTCAGCAGGTGGACGGCGAGCCGGACGTGGCTCACGTCGGTGCGCTCGACGAGGCCCGAGGTCACCATCCACCAGCCGATGGCGCCCTGCAGCCCGCCAAGCGCGAGCAGCGCCAGAAGGCGGGGGCCGTAGCCGGCCGGAATGGCGCGCTTCAACGCGAACCAGATCAGTGGCAGCGCGAAGGCAAGACCGATCAGCCGGCCCAGCAGGCGGTGGAACCACTCCCAGAAATAGATGAACTTGAAGGCCTCGAGGCTCATGCCCCGGTTGATTTCCTGGTACTGCGGGATCTGGCGATACTTCTCGAACTCGGCCTGCCATTGCGCTTCGTTCAAAGGCGGCAAGGTTCCGGTGACGACCCGCCACTCGGTGATCGAGAGCCCCGATTCCGTCAGCCGGGTGATTCCCCCGACAACGACCATCAGGAAGACCAGGCCCGCCACCGCGAACAGCCAGATGGCAAGCGCGCGCGGCCGGGCCGTCGATGGCGACCGGGACGGAACCGCAGCAGGTGTGAGGGTGGCCATGGTCGGCGCCCATAGCGCGGCGCGCGGAGCCGCAACAAGGCGCTTCGCGGTCGCAACCGCTTTGCGCAGCGGCGAAAAGCGCCTACATCGCCAGCATGCCGTCAAGACCCCCGAAACAGGCATCCGGCGCGAGCCCGGCCGGGACAGACGATGCCGCGTCGGCCGTCAGGCCCGCGGACGACCCCGGCCCCGTCGCAGACTCGCCCGAGCCGGCGAAGGCGCACACGCCCAGCGCCGGTTCGCCGCCCGAACGGCCGCTGGCCGTTCCCATGTCCGCCCCGGTTGCGACACCGGCACCGCATGCGGCCGGCCCGGCCCCCATTTCCTGGGAGTGGCCGACGGTGCATCGAGAAGGCTGGCGCTTTGCCGCCATCGCCGGCTTTGCCGCGCTGGTGGCCGGCTGGGCGGGCTGGTCGCTCCTCGGCTGGACGCTGGCCGGCCTGACCGCCTTCATTCTCGCCTTCTTCCGGGATCCCGTTCGAACCTCCCCGGCCGGCGAGGGGCTGATCCTGTCCCCCGCCGATGGGCTTGTCAGCCAGATCCTCGAAGTGGATTTGCCGCGCCAGCTGGTGGGGGAGGGGGCGCTGGAGCCCGGGCGCGCGACCCGCATCTCCATCTTCATGTCGGTGTTCGACGTGCACATCAATCGAACGCCGGTTGCCGGCACCATCCGCCGGCTGGTCTATGTGCCGGGCGCCTTCCTCAACGCCGATCTCGACAAGGCGAGCGAGGAGAATGAGCGCCAGTATCTGCTTGTCGAGGGGTTCGACGGCACGCGGGTCGGCTTCACCCAGATCGCCGGGCTGGTCGCCCGGCGGATCGTGAGCTTCGTTCGCGAGGGCTCGATCGTCGGCACCGGCCAGCGTGTCGGGCTGATCCGCTTCGGAAGCCGGGTGGACGTGTTCCTGCCCACGGGTTTCGAGCCGCAGGTGGTGAAGGGCCAGCGCGCGGTTGCGGGCGAGACGATCCTGGCCCGGCGCGACGGCACGCCGCTCGTTCCCGGGCCCCGGCAGTGACGGGCGACGCGGAGCGGCCCGAGGCGCCGCTTCCGGCGCTGCCGCTGCGGGCGCTCATCCCCAATGCCATCACCGTGCTGGCGCTGTGCGCAGGGGCGACCGGCGTGCGCTTCGCGCTCTCTGGCGAATTCGAGAAGGCGGCGACGGCGGTCGTGGTCGCAGCGCTGCTCGACGGGATCGATGGCCGCGTCGCCCGGCTGCTCAGGGGCACCAGCCGGTTCGGCGCCGAGCTGGACAGCCTGTCGGACGTGACGGCCTTCGGCGTGGCGCCGGCCCTCATCCTCTATCTCTGGGCCTTGCAGGATCTCGGCCGGTTGGGCTGGGTGGTGGCGCTGGCGCTGATCGTTTGCTGCGCGCTGCGGCTGGCGCGGTTCAATGCCGCGATCGATCGCGACGATCTGCCCAAGAAGCGCCTCGGCTTCACGACCGGGGTGCCGGCCCCGGCCGGTGCGGGGCTGGCGCTGATGCCCCTGTTCTGGAGCCTCGCGCACGACGGTGCGCTCGATGCCGCACCGGAGACTCGCGCGGTCCTCACCGCCATGGTGGTCGCCGTCACGGCCTTCCTGATGGTCTCGGCGCTGCCGGGCTGGGGTTTCCAGGCCGTCCGGGTGCCGCGGCAACTCAGGCTGTTCGTGCTGGCCGCGGTCGGCCTGTTCGCGGCTGCCCTTGCGCAGGCACCCTGGATGGCCCTGTTCAGCGTGGGGCTTGCCTATGCGCTTGCCTTCCCCTTCGCGTCGATCGTCTATCGAAGGCGCCTCTCGGCCGAGCGGGCCCGGGTGGAGGCCAGGCCGTCAGAGCCGGATTCGGCGGCCGATGGGGCCGGCGTGCTCTCGTTCAGGCCGCCAGCCGCCGAGGCGCCGCCACCCCGAAACTGACTGTCGCGTCGCTCGCCTGCGGTCGTGGCCGCAGCGCGATGACCTGCGCCTCGCCGCCGGGTGGCACGTGGTGAACGAGTGCAGCCGGACCAGCCAGCGCCCGACGCATCGAGCGCATCCCGCAGCCAAGCAGCCAGAGGTCGAGGGCGATGGCGGCCGTCAGAAGGGCCGGTCCGGCCAGGGTCCACAAGGCGTCGAAGGCGTTCATGGCGGGCGATCCGATTCGGTTGATGGCAGTATGTTCCTGTTATGTTCCGATCCTGTCAAGCCTCTCTTGCGCCCGCCACCACGGCCGCTAGGACGGGCGCGAGGAAATGGAGGGATGCGCATGAAACCCGGCTCGATGCAGGATTGGCCGCTGCTTGTCTGGAAACTGATCGACCATGCCGCCGAGTTTCATGGCCAGCGCGAGGTCGTCAGCCTGACCTGCGAGGGCCGCGAGGATCGCTCGACCTGGGCTTCGATCCGCCGCCGCGCGCGGCAGGTGGCCGCCGCCCTGCGGGGGCTGGGCGTGAGGCCCGGGGATCGGGTCGGCACGCTCGCCTGGAACACTCACCGCCATGTCGAGGCCTGGTACGGAATCTCGGGCATGGGCGGGGTCGCGCACACCATCAATCCCCGGCTGTTCGAGGACCAGATCGTCTATATCGCGAACCATGCCGAGGATCGGGTGCTGTTCTTCGATCTCACCTTCGTGCCGCTGGTCGAGAAGTTGGCGCCGCGCTTCGAGACGATCGAGCGCTATGTGCTGCTGACGGATGCCGGGCACATGCCAGCCAACTCCCCGCTCGACCTCATCTGCTACGAGGACTGGATCGCCGGCCAGCCGGACGACCAGCCCTGGACGACGCTCGACGAGAATGCGCCGGCCGGGCTCTGCTACACCTCGGGCACGACGGGGAACCCCAAGGGCGTGCAATATTCCCATCGCTCCAACGTGCTGCACGCCATGGCCGCCTGCATGACGGATACGTTCGGCGTCGGGGCGCAATCGGTCGTGATGCCGATCGCGCCCATGTACCATGCCAATGCCTGGTCGATCCCCTACACGACGGCGGCGTGCGGCGCGAAACTGGTGATGGCCGGCCCGCATTTCGACCCGCCAACGCTGCACCGGATGATCGTCCAGGAGAAGGTCGATCTTGCGCTGGCCGTGCCGACCATCTGGCTCGGCATGCTGCAGCATCTCGAGAAGAGTGGCGAGACGCTGGGATCCCTCAGGCGGACAGGGATCGGGGGTTCTGCGGTTCCGCGCTCGATGATCGAAGCCTATGACAGGCTGCACAATGTGCGCGTGATGCAGCTGTGGGGCATGACGGAAATGTCGCCGCTGGGCACCATCGGTTCGCCGACGCCCGAAGTCGCCGCGCTGCCCTACGAGCAGGAGATGGACTATCGGGTGAAGCAGGGCCGCCCGGTGTTCGGGGTGGAGATGCGCATCGTCGATGATGAAGGCCGGGTGCTGCCGCGCGACGGCAAGACCTTCGGCCGGCTGATGGTGCGGGGCCCCTGGATCGTCGGAAGCTACTTCAAGGGCGACGGCGGCGAGATCCTCGATGCCGAGGGCTGGTTCGACACCGGCGATGTCGCGACGCTCGACGAGCTTGGCTACATGCAGATCGTCGATCGCTCGAAGGACGTCATCAAGTCCGGCGGGGAGTGGATCTCGTCAATCGATCTCGAGAATGCCGCGGTCGGCTGCCCCGGTGTCGCCGAGGCCGCCGTCATCGGCCTGCCGCACCCGAAGTGGGACGAGCGGCCGCTTCTGGTGATTGTCCGCAAGGAAGGGTCGAACGTGACGGCCGACGACGTCCGCGCCTATATATCGGACAAGATCGCCAAATGGTGGATGCCCGACGCCATCGAGTTCGTGGATGCGATCCCGCACACGGCCACCGGCAAGATCCAGAAGGTGGCGCTGCGCGAGCAGTTCGCCGACTATCGACTGCCGGCCTAGAGGGCGACCTTCACCGTCCGCCCCGAGGGGCCGGGGAAGTCCCGGAAGAGGGCGCCGGCGAGCGCCGGGGCCAGCACCGTGCCGGAGCGACCTTCGGGGCCGGTCTCGACAGAGGCGCGCCCTTCCCAGACGGCCTGGCCGGCCGGTGTCGCCATGCGCACCGACAGCGTTGTGGTCGTCGCGATCTGCGGCCGGCTGCTGCCGCCGACGGGCACGTTGACGCTGGTGCCCACCCCGACATTGCCCGACGACCAGCCGCCGCCGACGCCGACCGACACGCCCGACCGGCGGGGTGCCATGTCGCGCGCAGCGGTGGAGACATCGACGGTGGCCACGAACTGCGCCTGGGATGGCTGGCTCACGACGGTAAAGCCCTGCCTGCGCAGTTCAGCGGCGACGGCATCGGCCTGCGCCTGGAACTCGAGGCTTCCGGCCAGGGACGGGTTGGCTGGCTTCAGATAGACGGCGCCGGCGGCGGGCGCGCCCTGGTGGAACCGCAGCACCTGCGCCTGCGGCGCTGTCGCGCAGGCGCCGAGCGCAAGCGCGAGGGCAAGCGTCGCGGCCGTGGCGAGGCGCTTGACCGGTGCCGTCGCCGGACCACGCCGGGCGGTCGGTGCCATGTTTGCCTCGTTCATCTGGAACCCTTCCGATATTTGCCTGCTTGCCCCCCAGCTAGCACTGCGCCCGGCGGGCTGGAAGCGCCTGCGTCTGGCGTTCGAAGCAATAGGAACCACCGCCCGGCACCCGGAAGGCAAAGCTGCCGTCGGGCAGCCGGCCGGCCTCGGCATAGGTCAGCTTGTCGCCGTCGAGCTCGATCCGGGCCTCGAGCCGCATGGTGCGGCCCGAGCCGGCCATGATCTCGCATACAGCGGGAATCGAAGCCACGAACCCGCGACGTGTCGGCGTGACGGGAAGGTCGCAGCTGGCCGGATAGCTGACGACATCGGCCGGGCCGAGCGCCCGAAAGGCTGCGCTGTCGGGGGCAGCCTCGGCCAGGCCCCCGGCTTGTCTCGGCATCAGGAAGCGCATGGTGAAGCTGCCGTTGGTTGCCGGGCGGAAGATCCACAGGCGTTGCCGGCTGATGGGCCCATCCGGGCCACCGCTTCGCCAGACGAGGTGAATGGCACGCTCGTCCGGCCCGGCCAGCCCGGGCGTTTGGACCAGCCGAAAGCGGGCATGCTGCTGGTCCAGCCAGGGATAGGGGGTGCCGGCCGCCGGGGGGCGGTGCAGCGCAGGGTCTGCCACCGCATGCTGGCGCTGATTGTCCCAGTCGCCGGCCAGCCGCTCGGCAGGATGGGGCCCGGCGGCGCCGACCAGCAGCGCCGCCGGGAGCAGCAGGACGAAGCGGCCGGCGCGACGCGTCGTCAGCCGCCCGGCCGCACGACGATGTCGACCCGCCGCGCATTCTCGAGCGTGGTGCTGGTGTCGGTCGTCTCGGCCGGCTTCTCGAGGTCGATCGCGGATGCCGGCACGCCCAGGCGCTCGAGCGCGGCCTGCACGCTCTGCGCCCGGTTCTTCGACAGCTCGGCGTTGAACGCCGGGTCGCCGCGCGGGTCATTGTAGCCCGAGACGACCAGCCTGTCGTTCGGGTTCGCATCGATCCACGCCTTGATGCGGGCGGCGACGGTCGGGAATTCGGGCGTGACCTCGCTGCTGGCCGTGTCGAAGTAGACCGACAGTTGTGGCCGGCCTTCCACCTCGCTGGCGAGCACGCCGGCGCCCTGCGGGACGGCGGGCGCCGGCGCGCCACCCGCGGCCGGAACGCTGCCGAGCACGCCGGGGCCGCCAACCGGCGGCGCCGAGGGATTGAGCGCGACCGTCGGGGCAGGTGCCTTGCGATCCATGCCACCGGTGGCGAGGAGGCCGACGAGGGCGGCCACGAGGATGCCACCGGCGATGAGCGCAAGTGCCCCGGCCCCGAAACCGAAGAACCCACGATCCGGCTCGTCATCGCCGGCCTTCGGCCGGGGGGACGCCAGGGGGGAGGGCGACGGGGTTGTAGAGCCAATGGCGGACATGGCGGCCGCAGAGAGCGGTGGTGGGCTCACGGGGGGCGGTGGAGGCGGAGGCGGGGGAGGCGGAGCCGGCGCGTCCATGGCGGCAAGGGGCGCCGGATCGGGCTCGACAGGCGTGGCCGAGGCAGCGGCAGCGGCGCCTGTCGCACCGAACAGGCTGAGCTTTCCGAAATATTCGGCCAGAAGATAATAGACCGTCACCCGGTTCCTCGTGGTGTCGGCCTTCATGCGCTCGCCGACCTTCGCGATGGCTGCGTCGAGCACCTCATCGGGGTCGGTCAGGCCCAGCTTCTTGCGGCAGAAGCTTTCGCGAACGCGGTCCGTCTCCGCCGGATCCGTGAAGGAGACGAGGGATGAGTCGCGGTTCCTGAGCGCGATCCCGCAATGGCGGACAATCCCCTGGATGACGGCGTCCTCGGCGTCGGGCGCATATTTGCGCACATCGATTGCCCAATCCTCGGCCATGAAACACTCCCCTCGTTCCCTCTCGCCCAGGCGGCGACGGGTGGGAGGCTAGCCTGCCCGATTTCGCGGGACAAGGGCGGGCTCGGCCGGCGACTTCGGCCCGGCCGGCGATCCGAGGGCTAGGGGCGGCCGCCCTCGCGCCGGGCCATGAAGGCGAGCTTCTCGAACAGCATCACGTCCGCCTCATTCTTGAGGAGCGCGCCGTGCAGCGGCGGGATCAGCTTCTTGGGGTCGCGCGACTGCAGCACGTCGAGCGGCAGATCCTCGTGCAGCAGCAGCTTCAGCCAGTCGAGCAGTTCGGACGTGCTCGGCTTCTTCTTGAGGCCGGGGACTTCGCGGATGTCGTAGAAGATCGTCAGCGCCTCGCGGACGAGCGCCTTCTGGATGCCCGGAAAATGCACCTCGATGATGGCCTTCATCGTCTCGGCATCGGGAAAGCGGATGTAGTGGAAGAAGCAGCGCCTGAGGAAGGCGTCGGGCAGCTCCTTCTCGTTGTTGGACGTGATGACGACGATGGGCCGCTGGATGGCCTTCACCGTCTCGCCGGTCTCGTAGACGTTGAACTCCATCCGGTCGAGCTCCTGGAGGAGGTCGTTCGGAAACTCGATGTCGGCCTTGTCGATCTCGTCGATGAGGAGGACGGGCAGCCGCTCGGAGGTGAAGGCCTCCCACAGCTTGCCGCGGCGGATGTAGTTGGAAATGTCGGCGACGCGGGGATCGCCCAGCTGGCTGTCGCGCAGGCGGGCGACGGCGTCATATTCATACAGCCCCTGCTGGGCCTTTGTCGTGGACTTGATGTGCCACTCGAGGAGCGGCGCATCGAGGGCCTTCGCAATCTCGTGCGCGAGCACTGTCTTGCCCGTTCCCGGCTCGCCCTTCACCAGCAGGGGGCGGCGAAGCGTGGCGGCGGCATTGACGGCGACCTTGAGGTCGTCGGTCGCGACATAATCCTTCGTGCCTTCGAAGCGGGTCGGGCTGGTCATTGCGGCTCCCGTGGCTGGTCCAGCGCTTGTGGCGAGGCCAGGCCGGTAAGCCAAGCCCGCAATTTCCGCGAGGGCTTCAACGCCTCGCCGATTTCCCGCTTGCGCGCCTCGCCGGGCGGTTCCATCAATCGGCGCGAGACGCGCCCCGGCAGATGGGCGCGCCATCAGGGAGACGCGATTGGCCGACACCCATGTCACACCGGCGCGCGCAGAGGGCCCGACCTGGTTCGGGCATCCGCGCGGCCTGTTCGTGCTGTTCTTCGCCGAAATGTGGGAGCGCTTTTCCTACTATGGGATGCGCGCGCTCCTCATCTTCTACCTCGTCCAGCACTGGCTGTTCACCGACAGCGAGGCGGGCGTCGTCTATGGGGCCTACACGGCGCTCGTCTACATCACGCCGGTGATCGGGGGCTATATCGCCGACCGCTGGCTCGGCCAGCGCAAGGCGGTGATGTTCGGGGCGCTGCTGCTCACCTTCGGCCATTTCCTGATGGCCTTCGAGGGGACGGGCGGGCAGGCGGACCCCACCATCAACATCTTCTGGCTCGCGCTCAGCTTCATCATCGTCGGCTCGGGATTCCTGAAGGCCAATATCTCGGTGATCGTGGGCCAGCTCTATCCGAGGACTGACGTGCGCCGAGACGGTGCCTACACGATCTTCTACATGGGCATCAACGTCGGCGCCGCGCTGGGCAGCTTCCTGTGCGGCTGGATCGGCCAGACCTATGGCTGGGCCTATGGCTTCGGCCTCGCCGGAATCGGCATGCTGGCGGGCCTGCTTGTGTTCTTGATCTTCACGCCGTGGCTCAATGGCGCGGGCGAGCCGCGCAACCCCAAGGCGCTTGAGCGCCGTGTGGCGGGCCTAAGGCTCGAGTGGCTGCTCTATCTGGTCGGCTTCCTGGCGGTCGGCCTTTCGTGGCTGCTCATCCAGTATCAGGCGGTCATCGGCACGCTGCTGCTGGGGGCCGGTGTGGTGCTCGTCGGCTATGTGCTGTTCACGGCGGTCACGAAACTGCCGCCCGAGGATCGCGACCGCATCTTCGCGGCCCTGTTCCTGATCCTGGGCTCGATCCTCTTCTGGGCCCTTTTCGAGCAGGCGGGCTCCTCGCTCAACCTCTTCACCGACCGGCATGTCGATCGCGCGCTGCTGGGGATCGAGGTGCCCGCTTCGGTGTTCCAGTCGATCAATCCTGTCTACATCATCCTGCTGGCGCCGCTGTTCGCGGCGCTCTGGACGGCGCTGGGCAAGCGCGGGCTCGAACCCTCCACGCCGGCAAAGTTCGGCCTCGCCCTCGTCCAGCTGGGCGCGGGCTTCCTCGTGCTGGTGTTCGGGGCGACGGCGGCCGGCCTCGACAATCCGACGCCCATCCTGTTCATCTTCCTCCTCTATTTCCTGCACACCACGGGCGAACTCTGCCTTTCGCCGGTGGGTCTTTCGGCCATGAACCGGCTGGCGCCGGCGCACATGGCGAGCCTCATCATGGGGACCTGGTTCTTTGCGTCGGCGACGGGCAATTTCGCGGCCGGGCTGATCGCGGCCGCGACCGGCGCCGGCGCGCTCGAAGACTCGGCGGGTGCGGCCAAGGCGGTCGTGCTCGACGTCTATTCGACCGTCGGCTGGGTGGCCGTGGGGGTGGGCGTGGTCGTGCTGCTGATCGCGCCCTTCGTGAAGCGGCTGATGCACCTCGATACGCTTCGGGATGACGATCTTCCGGCGGCCGAGGGCGCGATCGAGGTGACGGAAGGAGCACGCGCTTGAGGAATCTGCTTCTGGGGTTGGCGGCGCTCGGCCTGGCAGGCTGTACCACCACGGGAACCTCCGGGGCCCGGCCGGCAGCAGCGCCGGCGGCAGCGCCCTCAGGGCCGGGGGAGGCGGCCTATGAGTCGACCTATCGGCCCATTCCGGGCACGCCGACCGTGATCCGCAACGTCACCATCTACGACGGGAAGGGCGGGCGGATCGACCGGGGCGCCATCCGCTTCGAGAACGGGAAGGTGACGGCGCTTGGCCCGTCGGTGAACGAAGGCGGGGCAACCGTGATCGACGGTCGCGGCCAGTGGGTGACGGCTGGCATCATCGATATCCACTCCCACCTGGGCAACTATCCTTCGCCCGGCGTGCCCGCCCATTCGGACGGCAATGAGGTGACGGGCCCGGTCCGGCCCGAGGTGTGGGCCTTCCATGCCGTCTGGCCGCAGGATCCGGGCTTCACCCGCGCGCTGGCCGGCGGTGTGACGGTGCTGCATATCCTGCCCGGCTCCGCCAACCTGTTCGGCGGGCGGGGTGTGACGCTCAAGAATGTGTGGGGGCGCACCGCGCAGGACATGCTGATGCCGGGCGCGCCCTGGACGCTGAAGATGGCCTGCGGCGAGAATCCCAAGCGCGTCTATGGCAGCCGCAACCAGATGCCGGGCAGCCGGATGGGCAATCTCGCGCTGGCGCGGCAGACCTGGGCGAACGCCCAGAACTACAAGGCGACCGGCGGGCGGCAGGGCAGCGGCCCCCCGCGACGCGACATGGCGATGGAGACGCTGGTCGGCGTGCTGGACGGCAGGATCCTGATCCAGAACCATTGCTATCGCGCTGACGAGATGATGAACATGATCCAGATGGCCCGTGAGTTCGGCTATCGGATCGCCGCCTTCCACCACGGAGTGGAGGCCTACAAGATCGCCGACATCCTCACGAAGGAGGGCATCTGCGCGGCGCTCTGGGCGGACTGGTGGGGCTTCAAGATGGAAAGCTACGACACCATCCAGGAGAACCTGCCGTTCGTGCACGCCGCCGGTGGCTGCGCCATCACCCATTCGGATGATGCGCACGGCATCCAGCGCCTCAACCAGGAGACGGCGAAGGCGCTTGCAAACGGCCGGCGCATGGGCCTCGAGATCCGCGACGAGGAAGCCTGGGCCTGGCTCTCGCACAATCCGGCCAAGGCGCTGGGCATTGCCGACAGGACGGGGAGCCTCGAGCCGGGCAAGCAGGCCGACCTCGTGTTGTGGAACGGCGATCCGCTCAGCGTCTATTCGAGGCCGCTGAAGGTCTGGGTGGATGGCGGGCTCGCCTATGATGCAGCCGATCCAGGCCGCCGGCCGGTCTCGGACTTCGAGGTCGGACAGCCGGGCGCGGGAGACGTGAAATGAGGGCGATTTTCCTTGCGCTGCTTCTAGTTGCGGCGCCCGCTGCCGCGCAGGACCGCATCGCCATCTCCGGCGGGCGCGTCGTCACCAATGTCGGCGCGCCGGTCGAGGGCGGCACCGTGCTGCTGTCTGGCGGCCAGGTCGAGCGGGTGCTGCCTGCCGGCGCCGCCATACCGCCCGGCTACCGCGCGATCGACGCGAGCGGCAAATGGGTCACGCCGGGGCTTGTGGCCGGCCTCGCGCAGCTGGGCCTGTCCGAAGTGACCGGGGGTGCCGATGCCAACGACACCCGCGCGCCGCGCGCCGCGGTCTCGGCGTCGCTGATCGCAGCCTCCGCCTTCAACCCGAACGAGACGTCGATCCCCATCACCCGGCGGGCCGGCGTCACGAGCGCGATCGTGGCGCCCTTTCCCGGCGACTCGGTCTATGCCGGGCAGGGGATGGTGATCTCGCTGGGCGAGGGCATGCGCGGGCCGCTTCGCGAGCGCGCCTTCCAATACGTCCAGCTCGGTCGCCGCGGCGGCGAGATCGCCGGCGGGGCCCGGACGGCGGCCTGGGCCGAGCTGGTGAACGGGCTGGAGGAAGCGAGGCGACTGTCCGCGGGCCTGGTGATGCCGATGCGCGACCAGCACAAGGACCTGAGGATCACCCGGGACGATGCCGAGGCGCTCAGCCTCGTTCTTCGCAGCGCGCACCCGCTGTTCGTCCGGGTCGATCGCGCGTCCGACATCCGGCAGGTGCTGAAGCTGCCGCAGATGTATCCCGGGCTTCGCCTCGTGCTGGTCTCGGCGAACGAGGGCTGGCTGGTTGCCGACGAGATTGCCCGGGCGAAGGTGCCGGTCATCACGCTCGGCATGGAGAATCTGCCGGCCAGCTTCGACGAGGTGGCCGCCACCATGAACAATGTCGGGCGTCTCGTGGCGGCTGGTGTGACGGTGGCGCTGGGAACCCCCGATCTCGACGCCAGCTTCCAGCCCCGGCTGCTGCCGCACTATGCCGGGAACATGGTTGCGCAGGGGCGGCTCCCGGGGGGCGTCGGCCTCAGCTGGGACCAGGCTTTTGCCACCGTAAGCCGGGCGCCGGCGGAGCTGCTCGGCCTGTCCGATCGCGGCGTGCTTCGGCCTGGTGCTGCGGGCGACGTCGTCATCTGGTCGGGTGATCCGCTCGAACTGTCGAGCACGCCCGAGCGGCTGTTCATCGCCGGCGCGGAACAATCGCTGGAAAGCCGGCAATCCGAGCTGGCAAGGCGCTATCGGCCCGGCCAGCCGCGCGACCAGCTGCCCGAAGGCTATCGCCACCGGGGAGCGGGCCGGTGACCGCCTTCGTCCTGCTTTTGGCAGCCTTCGTGGTCAGCCACATCGCGCTTGCGACACCGCCACTTCGCGACGGGCTGGTCGCAAGGCTCGGCGAGAATGGGTTCCGCATCGGCTACTCGCTGCTGTCGCTGGCGCTGCTGGTGCTGGCGGTGCGTGCCTACACCCCGCTGGCGCCGCAGACCCTCTGGGTTGCGCCGACGGGGCTGTGGCATCTCGCGACGCTGGTGATGCTGGTGGCCTCCATCCTGTTCGCCGGATCGCTGACCCCGGCCAACAAGGCGCTTGCGGGTGTTCCGGTCGATGATCGGCCGCCTTCGGGCGTGCTGGCGATCACGCGCCACCCGATGATGTGGGCCTTCGGCCTCTGGGCGGCAGTGCACGCGACGCTGTCGGGGAGCCTGCCGACGGTCATCCTCGCGGTCGGGATCGGCGCGCTGGCGCTGGTGGGCGCCGCCTTCCAGGATGGCAAGAAGCGCCGGCAGCTCGGCGCGAAATGGGCAGCCTATGAGGCGCGCACGAGCTACTGGCCGTTCGGCGCGCAGCTTGCCGGGCGGCAGCCGTGGCGGACCGCCTGGCCCGGCCTCTTGCCTGTGCTGGCCGGCATGGGCCTCTGGTTGCTGCTCACCTGGCTGCATCCGGCGCTGATGAAGGCGCCCGTCGTTCCGCCCTGGGGCTTTTCACCATGAGCTGGGCCGGGCGCCGCGTCTGGGTGACGGGTGCCTCGTCGGGCATCGGGGCCGCGCTCGCAAAGGCCTTCGGGGCCGAAGGCGCGACCGTCATCCTCTCGGGCCGCAACCGGGCAGCGCTCGCCGACGTGGCCGCCGGGATTGCCAACAGCGTCGTCCTGCCTTTCGAGGCGACCGACTTCGAGGCGCTGCCGGCCATCGTCGATCATGCCGGCCCCGTGGATCTGCTCGTGAACAATGCCGGAATCTCGCAGCGCAGCCTGGCCGAGGAGACTGACCTGTCAGTCTATCGGACGATCATGGAGGTCGATTTCTTCGCGCCGGTCGCGCTCACCAAGCTGGTGCTGCCGGCCATGCTGGCGCGTGGCGAGGGCCATGTCGCCGTGGTGGCCAGCGTGGCCGGCAAGGTGGGCTCGCCGCAGCGCAGCGGCTATTGTGCGGCGAAGCACGCCGTGATGGGCTTCTTCGACTCGCTGCGCACCGAAGTCGCGCACCGCGGGATCCGGGTCACGACGATCGTGCCCGGTTTCGTCCGCACCGAGATCGGTGCGCGGGCTCTGCGCGGTGACGGGTCGGTCAAGGGGGCGGGCGAGGATGATGTCGATGCCGGAATCTCGCCCGAGGAGGCGGCGATCCAGATCCTCGAGGGCATGGCCCGCGGGCAGCGGGAGATCCCGGTCGGCGGCGGCGGGCCCGAAATGGCGCTCCTTGATCTGAAGCGGCGCGATCCCGATGCCCTTCTCGACCTGATGGGCCAGATGGGGGCGGCGGTGGTCGAGCGGCACAAGCGCAGCGGGGCGGCGTGAGCCCGCCCGACCCGCCGTGGCCCGGCATGGCGCACCGCGAGGTGGCGGGCCGGATCCGCTACACCAGCCGCAAGGCCGGCGTGGAAGGGCAGGCGCGCGGGTTCGAGGACTTCCGCTTCACCCACCATTCGGACGGCCGGGTGACGATGCGCGCCCATTGCTGCATCGAGGAACCGGCGCCCACCGTGATGCGCGACATCATCTATTCGCTCGATGCGGACGGCCACCCGTTCGACTGCCTGGTGCGCCTGACCGTCGGCGACCGCTTCATGGGATCGGGCCTCATCCAGTTCGAACGGGATCGCGACCTCGTCCATTGCACCAGCCATGGGCCGTCCATCGGCCGGCTGCACCAGACCCTGCCGATCGGTGAGGGTCTTGACGGCTTCGGCACGCACCCGATCGTGGGTGATGCCTACATGACCCGCTGCATGGACATCGCCCGGGGCCCGCACCGGCGCACCATTCGCTGCCTGCTGCCGTCGCCCGACCATCGCGGCGCCACGCCGCCGATGCTGGCCGAGGTCCGGATCGGCCTTGAATATGTGGGCGACGAGCCGGCCGAATGTCCGGCCGGCCGGTTCGACTGTCATCATTTCCGCTTCATCGACGACGAGGGGCCCGGCATGGGGGGGACGACGCACCCGGCCTATGATCTGTGGGTGACGGCCGATTCCGACCGCATCTTCGTGAAGGGCGGTGTGGGCGGCTACATGGCGACCTGGTACGAGCTGGTTTCGCTGAGCCGCTGAACGCTACGGTGGCGGGCGAGGTCAGCCTCGGGTCGGGGGCGCAAGGCTGACGGATGGTGGGGCGCTGGGGCCGAGCGGGATGTCGAGCGCGAGGAACAGGAGCAGGATCCCGCTCATCAGCGGCATGAAGACAAGCGCGTAGGGCAGCATGGTCGCCATCAGCTGGCCCAGGCCGAAGCCGGGCGCGTAGCGCATCGCGACCGCGAGGATGATCGGCACATAGACCATGGTGGGGGCGATGATGTTGGTGGCGCTGTCGCCGACGCGATAGGCTGCCTGGGTCAGTTCGGGCGACAGGCCGACCCCCATGAACATGGGCACGAAGACGGGTGCGAGCAGGGCCCATTTGGCGCTCGCCGAAGTCATGAACAGGTTGATGAGGCCGCACAGCAGGATGAGGCCGAGAAGGAGGGGAACCGGGCCCAGCCCCGAGGCCCTGAGCAGCGCGCCACCGCCGATGGCCAGCAGCGTGCCGAGGTTGGACCAAGCGAAGAGCGCGAGGAAGTGCGCAGCGACGAAGGCAAGCAGGATGTAGATGGCCATGTCGGCAAGGCCCCGCTCGGCCATGCGGACGGCATCCGTGCTGTTGCGGATGGTGCCGCGTGCGCGGCCATAGACGATCCCGAGAATGGCAAGCGAGAGGGCGATGAGGGCGACCACGCTCTGGAAGAGGGGCGCAAGGGTGCCGGTTGCCGGGTCGCGAAGCACGGCCCCCTCGGGAAGGACGAGCAGCGCGAGCCCCGCGATGAGCGCGAGTGCTGCCCAGCCCGTCCGCGCAAGGGCCCGTCTGTCGCGCGGGTCAGGCGCGGGCAGGGCCAGCCCGTCGAGGTTCGGCGGCGCTTCCCATCGGCCCAGCCGGGGCTCGACCAATCGGGTCGTGACGAGCGCGCCCGCGATGGCGAGGACCGGCACGAAGGTCAGCATCAGGAACCAGTTGGCGGTCGCCAGAACGGTGTAACCCGGCACGAGCAGGGCCGCGGCCGCCTCGGTCAGGCCAGCAAGCAGGGGATCGAGCCCGGTGATGAGCAGGTTTGCCGAAAAGCCGCCCGAGACCCCGGCATAGGCGGCTGCGATCCCCGCCACCGGATGGCGACCGGCGGTTGCGAACAGCGCGGCGGCAAGCGGCGGCAACACGAGGAAGCCGGCATCGACCGCGATCGAGGAGAGGATGCCGGCGAACACCACGGCAAGCGGCAGGAATGGCGGCGGCGCGCGCCGCAGCAGGTCTCCGAGCGATCCGGCGATGAGGCCGCTTCGCTCGGCGATGCCGAGCCCGATGACGATGGTGAGGACCGATCCGAAGGGCGGAAAGGCCGTGAAGATCTGGGGCATTTCCGTCAGCAGCCGACGGACATAGCGGCCTGCAAGCAGGCTTTCGGCACGCACCGGTTCGCCGCTGGCCGGATGCGGGGCCTCGAGCCCGGCACCGGCTGCGAGCGCGGAGCCGACCACGACGGCAAGGGTCAGCCAGAGGAACAGCAGGACCGGGTCGGGGATCAGGCCTGCCCGGCGCTCGATCCGGTCGAGAAGGCCCCGCGTCGGGCCGTGGGGCGGACCGGGGCGCGTGGCCGTCGCTCAGCGGCTACCGGCCGCTGGCGCGATCGGATCCATGAAGGGAAGCGTGCCCGGCCCGATCGGGATTCCAGCCAGCAGGAACAGCAGCAGGGTACCGGCGCCGACAACCAGGAAGGCGATGGAGAAGGGCAGCATGGTGGCGATCATGGACCCGATGCCGAGGCTTGGCACGTAGCGCTGGGCAGCAACGAGCACGAGCGGGAAATAGCTCATGAGCGGGGTGATGATGTTGGTGACCGAGTCCCCGATCCGGTAGGCGGCCTGCGTCGCCTCGGGCGTGATCCCGACCAGCATGAACATGGGCACGAACACGGGCGCCAGCAGCGCCCATTTCGCGCTCGCCGAGCCGATGAACAGGTTGATGAAGGCCGAGGTCAGCATCACCAGCAGCAGCAGCGGAACGCCGCCGATGCCCGACGCGCGCAGCATGTCCCCGCCGGCGATCGCCAGCAGGATGCCGAGGTTCGACCAGGCGAAGAAGGCGAGGAAATGGGCCGCGACGAAGGCGAGCAGGATGTAGCTCGCCATGGTGCGCATCGCATCCTCGGACATGGCAATGGCATCGTTGGAGCGCCGGATCTGGCCGGTGGCGCGGCCGTAGACGATGCCGAGGAAGCCGAGCCCGATGGCGGTGATCGCGACGATCGCCTGGAAGAAGGGCTCGATCCGGGCGGTCTCGGGGTTGCGGAGCGGCGCGCCCTCGGGGACGACGAGCGCGGCAATGAGGGCGACGAGCCCCAGCGCCCACCAGCCGGTGATGCGAAGCGCCCGGGTCTCGGTGGCGGTGGGCGCCTCGGCCGAGACTGGAACGCCGGGGACGGGGTCCCAGGCGCCGAGCCGGGGTTCGACGATCCGCGTCGTCACGAAGGCGCCGGCGATGGCGAACAGGGGCACGAGCGCGATCATCATGAACCAGTTGGCGGTTGCCAGCACCTCATAGCCCGGCATCAGAAGCTGGGCGGCCGTCTGCGAGATGCCGCCAAGCAGGGGATCGAGCGAGGTGACGAGCAGATTCGCCGAATAGCCGCCCGAGGTCCCGGCGAAGGCGGCGGCAAGCCCCGCCAGGGGATGCCGCCCGGCGGCTGCGAACAGCGCGGCGCCCAGCGGGACCAGCACGACATAGCCGGCATCGACCGCGAGGCTGGAGAGGATGCCGGCCAGCGTGATGGCAAAGGCCAGGAAGGGGCCGGGGACGCGCCGGACCATGCCGCCGAGCGCGGCTGCAATGAGGCCAGTCCGCTCGGCGATGCCGATCCCGATCATCACGGTCAGCACGGTGCCGAGCGGCGGGAAGCCGGTGAAGGTGCGGGGCATCTCGACGAGGAAGCGCCGGATCGTGTCGGCCGACAGCAGGTTGACGGCCTTCACGGTTTCGCCGGTGCCCGGATGAATGCCCGAGAGGCCGGCGAAGCTCGCGACGACGGAAACCAGCACCAGCAGCAGCGACAGCCACAGGAACAGCATGATCGCCGAGGGCAGGCGGTTCCCGATGCGCTCGATCCAGTCCAGCATCGCCTGCCCTTAGCCTGTCAGGGCCGTGAGACAAGCCGAGTTGGCCGGGGCGGCCGGGCTGTGGCAGAAGGGTGACATGAGCGGGTCGGCGGCAGGCGGGGCGTGGGTGTCGCTGTCCTTCGGGGCGGCCCTCGGCACCGGCGCCTGGTTCGTCGCGACCGAGGCCGGGCTTGGAACCGTTCCGTCTTCATTCCTTCTCCTGATTGTCACCTGGCTCGGTTATCGGCTCGCCAGTTTCCTCCTGCGGGGTGGTGTCCATCAGGTGCCCTTGAAGTTCCGGCCGCCCGCCTCGCCCACGGTCGATGCCGGTGACCGGATCGGGATCGCAAGCCTTGCCGATCCCGCGCTCATCGTGTCGCCGCAGTGGCGGGTTCTGGCGGCCAACGAGGGGGCGCTCGGCCTGTTCGGGCAGCGCATCACCGGCGCTGACCTCAGGCAGACCGTCAGGCACCCGGTGATCATGGATGCGGTTCGCCTCGGCATGCAGGGCAACACGCCCGTGCTTCGCGAGGTGACGACGCTTGGCGCGCAGGACGGCGCCTTCCGGGTCCGCGTCGTGGCGCTCGGCGATGGGCGCCAGCTTCTGACCTTCACCGACATCACCCAGGCCCGCCTCACCGAGCGCATGCGGGCGGACTTTGTCGCCAACGCCAGCCACGAACTCAGGACCCCGCTTGCCAATATCTCGGGCTTCATCGAGACCTTGCTGGGGCCAGCCTTCGACGACGAGCCGGCGCGTCGGCGCTTCCTTGAGATCATGTCGCGCGAGGCTGGCCGAATGTCGCGGCTGATCGACGATCTGCTCAGCCTGTCGCGGATCGAGCTCGACAAATATGTGCGCCCGCAGACGGTGATCGACCTGCCGCCGCTTCTGTCGGACGTGGGAAAGACCCTTGCCATGCGCCTCGAGGGGGACGGCCGGAAACTGGTGATCGAACTGGAAGCCGAACTGCCGCAGGTGGTTGCCGACCGGGACCAGATGCTCCAGGTGCTGCACAATCTCATCTCCAACGCGCTGAAATATGGCCGGAGCGGAACGCCGATCGTCGTTTCGGCCGCGCGCGACACGGGCACGGCGCGCGGCGGCGAGGAGATGGTGCGCGTGTCGGTGACCGACGAGGGCGAGGGGATCGCGCCCGAACATCTGCCGCGCCTGACAGAGCGCTTCTACCGGGTGGATACGGGCCGGTCGCGCTCGATGGGGGGAACGGGGCTGGGGCTCGCGATCGTGAAGCACATCGTCGAGCGGCATCGTGGCCGCCTCGACATCTCCAGCCGCCAGGGGGAGGGCACGACGGTTTCCTTCCTCGTGCCTGCCGTCAGTCCGGCACCTCGCCCCGAGGCCGGCCCCGACCCGGCCGGGGCGCCGGAGGCGGCGTCACAAATCCGCAACGAGATCGTCACATAAGCCCCACGCTCGGCTTCTAGACGGGCACCAGATGATCGGCCGCCGCGCCTCTGGCGAGGGTTTGCGGTGGCCGTCCTTTCGGGAGACGTGGCAGGATGCAGGGGGGCTTCCGGACAGCCGTGGCGGCCTTGGCCCTTCTGTCCGTGACCGGCTGCACGGATTCGCGCACCCAGATCCGCATCGTCGGCTCCTCCACCGTCTTTCCCTTCACGACGGCCGTTGCCGAGAACTTCATCCGCAACAATCCCGAGTTCACGTCGCCGATCGTCGAGGCAACCGGGACGGGGGGCGGTATCAAGCTGTTCTGCGACGGGATCGGATCGCGCTATCCCGATGTCGTGAACGCCTCGCGACGGATGAAGCGCGGCGAGCTTGCCGACTGCATCCGCAACGGTGCGCAGGAGGTGGTGGAACTGCAGGTGGGGATCGACGGGCTGGTCCTCGCCCAGGGCAAGACGGGAACGCCCCTCAACCTCAGCCTGCGCGATGTCTATGCGGCGCTGGCGGCCGAGCCCTTCGGTCGAGCGCAGACGGCGCGCTTCTGGTCCGACGTCAATCCCGCCCTGCCGCGGATCCGAATCGAGGTGATCGGCCCGCCGCCCACCTCCGGCACGCGCGACAGCTTCAACGAACTCTACATGCTGGCCGGCTGCAAGACCGATCCGGCCATGCTGGTGCTGGAGAAGTCCGACCCCGACCGGTTCAAGACGGTCTGCAACAAGATCCGCGAGGATGGCGTCTATGTGGAGGCGGGGGAGAATGACAATCTGATCGTGCAGAAGCTGGCGGCCAACCCCAATGCCATCGGTGCCTTCGGTTTCAGTTTCCTCGAGGCCAATCTCGACACGCTTCGCGATGTGCCGATCGACGGCGTGCCGGCAACCTACGAGACGATCTCTGACCGCAGCTATCCGGCGGCGCGGCCGATGTTCATCTATGTGAAGGCGCAGCATGTGCGCGCCATCCGCGGCCTTCGCGAGTTCGTGGACGAATACACGTCCGAACGCGCCTGGGGCCCGGGCGGCTACCTGCAGCGGCGCGGGCTGGTGGCCTCGCCCGACGAGGTTCGCGCCCGCTACCGCGCCCGGGCCGAGGGGCTGGTGCCGCTGACGGAAGGCGACCTGGCATGAGCCTCTCCGTCGCGCTTCTGGCCGTCCTGGTGCTGGCGCTGCTGGCCTGGTGGCTCGGCGCGCGCAAGGCCGACGCCTTTGTGGCGGCGGCCGGCGCGCAGAAGGGCGCCGTGCATTCCCGCCCCGGTTATCATGGCGCATTTGTCGGCGTACTGGCGCTGCTGCCGGCCCTTGTCGTCCTCGTCATCTGGGCGCTGATCGGCGGGCGGCTCGTGTCGGCCGAGGTGCTGGCCAGCCTGCCCCCCGGCGCGATGCCCGCGACCGATCTCGAGCGCACGGCCTTCCTCTCCGAGGTGCGCGGGCTGGTGCGCGGCGACTATGCCGCGGCCTTCAATCCGAATGCGGAAGCCGCCGTGCCGGTCTGGAAGGCTGCCGAGCAGCGTTACGGCCTCATCTTCGGCGGCGCCGCGCTGGCGCTGGGGCTGATGGGTGCGCTCTGGGGCTGGAGTCGCCTCAGGGCCGATTTCCGGGCCCGAACCCAGGTCGAGCGCTTCATCATGCTGGCGCTGGTCGTGGCGTCCCTGGTCGCCATCCTGACGACCTTTGGCATCGTCGCCAGCCTTGTGTTCGAGAGCTTCCGCTTCTTCCAGAAGGTGAGCCCGATCGAGTTCCTGTTCGGCACGCAATGGTCTCCGCAGACGGCGATCCGGGCGGACCAGGTGGGATCCTCGGGTGCGTTTGGCGCCGTGCCGCTCTTCTGGGGCACGCTGTTCATCGGCGCGATCATCGCCATGATCGTTGCCATTCCGCTGGGCCTGATGACGGCCATCTACCTCACCCAATATGCCGCGCCCGGTTTTCGCAAGGTGGCAAAGCCCGTTCTCGAGGTGCTCGCCGGCGTGCCGACCGTTGTCTACGGGTTCTTCGCGGCGCTCACCGTGGCGCCGGCGGTGCGCCAGTTCGCGGTGTCGATCGGGATCGAAAATGCAAGTTCGGAGTCGGCACTGGCGGCCGGCCTGGTGATGGGCGTCATGATCATTCCCTTCGTTTCCTCCATGGCCGACGACGCGCTGACGGCTGTGCCGCGGGCCATGCGCGACGGAAGCCTCGCGATGGGCGCGACCCCTTCCGAGACCATCCGCAAGGTGCTGATCCCGGCAGCGCTTCCGGGGATCGTCGGCGGGGTGCTGCTCGCCGTCTCGCGAGCCATCGGGGAGACGATGATCGTGGTGATGGCAGCCGGCCTTGCCGCCAACCTGACGCTCAACCCCTTCGACAGCGTGACGACCGTGACCGCGCAGATCGTGGCACTGCTGACAGGCGACCAGGAGTTCGACAGCGCCAAGACGCTGTCGGCCTTCGCGCTGGGCCTCGTGCTGTTCCTGGTGACCCTGGCGCTCAACATCTACGCGCTTGCTGTCGTCAAGAAGTATCGGGAGGCCTATGACTGAGATCGCGCTTCCCCGGACTGCGGCCGAGCCGCAGCCGACATCCTGGGCCTCGGACGCGATGCAGGCGCGAATCCGTCGCCGCTATCGCGCGGAGCGCAACTTCAGGGCGCTGGGGCTGCTCGCGGTGGCGATCGCGGCTGGCTTTCTGCTGTTCCTGCTGTCGACGATCGTCGCCAGCGGCTGGACGGCCTTCCTGCAGACGCAGGTGAAGGTGCCGGTCACGCTCAGCGCGGAGCGGCTGGGGATCACCGCCGAGCAGGCGCGCACCGATCCGAAGGCGCTGGCGCGCGCGAACTTCCAGGGCGTTCTCGCCGATGCGGTGGAGGCAGCCCATGGTGATGCCGACCTCATCCTGTCGGACGGCGCCTGGCTGTCGCTTCGCTCCAAGGTGATGGCGAACCCGGATCTCATCGGCACCACCGTCGAGACCTGGGCCATCACCAGCTCGCACATCGACCAGCTCGCCAAGGGCCGGATCGACCTCGGCGCCGACGAGGCCGATCGCCCCGTCAGCGATATCGAGGTCCGGCTGTGGCGACAGATGGAGGCCAAGGGCGCGCTCAGGACCGTGTTCAACACGACCTTCCTCACGGCGGCCGACTCGGTCGATCCCGAGCTGGCAGGCGTCTGGGGGGCGCTCAAGGGCAGCTTCCTGACCGTGCTCGTCACCCTGCTGATCAGCTTTCCGATCGGCGTCCTGGCGGCCATCTATCTCGAGGAGTTCGCGCCCCGGAACCGCTGGACGGACGTGATCGAGGTGTCGATCAATAATCTGGCGGCCGTGCCCTCGATCATCTTCGGCCTGCTTGGCCTTGCCGTCTTTCTCAACACGATGAACATGCCGCGCTCGGCGCCGGTCGTCGGGGGGCTTACGTTGGCGCTGATGACCCTTCCCGTGATCGTGATCGCCAGCCGGGCGGCGATCAAGGCGGTGCCGCCGTCCATCCGCGATGCCGCGTTGGGCGTGGGGGCAAGCCCGGTCCAGGTCGTGTTCCACCATGTGCTGCCGCTGGCGCTGCCGGGCATGCTGACGGGCACCATCCTCGGCATGGCGCGCGCGCTGGGGGAAACGGCGCCGCTGCTGATGATCGGGATGCGCGCCTTCCTGACGTCCGTGCCGCAGGGGCTGACCCAGCCGGCAACCGTGCTGCCGGTGCAGATCTTCATCTGGTCCGACAATGTGAGCCGCGGCTTCGTCGAGAAGACGTCGGGCGCCATCATCGTGCTGCTGCTGTTCCTGCTCGCGGTGAACAGCCTGGCCATCTATCTCAGAAACCGTTTCGAGGTGCGCTGGTGAACGAGATCGCCGTGACCGGGGCTGCCGCCGGCAGCCGGGCCGAGACGTCGCGTCCGAAGATGACGGCGCGCGACGTGCATGTCTTCTACGGCGACTTCGAGGCCATCAAGGGCGTCTCGATCGACGTTTCGACCGACGAGGTGACCGCCTTCATCGGCCCGTCGGGCTGCGGGAAATCGACCTTCCTGCGCTGCCTCAACCGCATGAACGACACGGTGGCCGGCGCTCGGGTGACGGGCGAGATCTTGCTCGACGGCGAGGACATCCATTCGCCCGCCATGGACGTGGTCCAGCTGCGCGCCCGTGTCGGCATGGTGTTCCAGAAGCCCAACCCCTTCCCCAAGAGCATCTACGAGAATGTCGCCTACGGCCCGCGGATCCACGGACTCGCCCGCGGCAAGGCCGACATGGACGTGATCGTGGAACAGTCGCTGAGGCGCGCAGGCCTGTGGGACGAGGTGAAGGACCGGCTGTCGGATTCGGGCACGGCGCTGTCGGGCGGCCAGCAGCAGCGGCTGTGCATTGCGCGCGCGATCGCGGTGAACCCGGAAGTGATCCTGATGGACGAGCCGGCCTCCGCTCTTGACCCGATCGCGACCGCCAAGATCGAGGAACTGATCGACGAGCTGCGCGGCAATTACGCGATCGTGATCGTGACCCACAACATGCAGCAGGCAGCCCGGGTGAGCCAGCGCACGGCCTTCTTCCACCTCGGCCACCTGGTCGAATATGGCGAGACGCGCGAGATCTTCACCAACCCGCGCGAGACACGGACGAAGGACTATATCACCGGGAGGTACGGCTGATGGCGATGACCGACCCGCCTGCCGCGCACACCGTCCGCTCCTACGACGAGCAGATCGAGGAATTGCGGACACTCATCAGCCAGATGGGGGGGCTTGCCGAAGCGCAGATCGGCGAGGCGATCGACGCGCTCGTCCGCCGGGATGCGGATTCGGCGCTGGCGGTCGTCGCGCGGGACGCCGAACTCGACCGGCTGGAGGCGGAAGCCGAGCGGCTGGCGGTCACGATCATCGCGCTTCGCTCGCCGCTCGCCGACGACCTGCGGGAGATCGTGGCGGCGCTGAAGATCTCGGCCATCATCGAGCGCATCGGCGACTATGCCAAGAACATCGCCAAGCGCGTGCCGGTGCTGACCCAGGCCGCCCCCGTTGGCCCCAGCGTGATCATACCGGAGATGGCGCGCGCGGCCGCCGCCATGGTGCGCGATGCGCTCGACAGCTATGTCGATCGCGACCCCGAGCTGGCCCGCCAGGTGATGGAAGGCGACCAGCATGTGGACGACTTCTACAATTCCCTGTTCCGCGGGCTTCTCACCTACATGATGGAGAATCCGCACCACATCACCCCGTCTGCCCACCTGCTGTTCATCGCCAAGAATCTCGAGCGGGTGGGCGACCATGCGACCAACATTGCCGAGATGGTCCATTACTCCGTGACCGGCGAATATGTGGCCGACCGGCCGAAGTCCGACCAGACGGCCACAATTGCCGCTCACCCCGCCGATGACTGATCAGCCAAGGAGACCGCCCGTGCGCGCCAAGATCCTGCTGGTGGAAGATGACGCCAATCTGGTTGAGCTGATCCGCTACAATCTCGACAAGGAAGGCTTCGAGGTGGTCTCGACGCCCGACGGCGAGGAAGCGCTGGTGCTGGCCGAGGAGGAGCGGCCGGATGTGGTCGTGCTCGACTGGATGATTGCGAACCTGTCGGGGATCGAGGTGTGCCGACGGCTGCGCCGCGCGCCCGAGACCGCAGCGCTGCCGATCATCATGCTGACGGCGCGGGCCGAGGAAGGTGACCGGGTGCGCGGCCTCGAGACCGGGGCCGACGATTATGTGACCAAGCCCTTCAGCCCGCGCGAGCTGGTGGCCCGCGTGCGCGCCCTGCTGCGGCGGCTGCGCCCGGCCCTGTCGGGCGGGCACCTCGAATATGGCGGCATCGTGATGGACACGAGCGCCCACAAGGTGACTCGCGACGGCATGCCGGTGCAGCTCGGCCCTACCGAGTTCCGCCTGCTGCGTCACTTCCTGGAGCATCCCGGCCGGGTGTTCAGCCGCGAGCAGCTGCTGGATGCGGTTTGGGGCCGCGATGTCTATGTCGAGCAGCGCACGGTTGACGTGCACATCCGGCGCCTGAGGAAGGCGATCAACGGCGATGACCTGCCCGACCTGATCCGCACCGTCCGCTCGGCCGGCTATGCGCTCGACAGCGAGGCGTCGCTGAAACTGGCGAGCTGACCCCTTGCGGCCCCCTGCGGGCCGGGCCTAGGAGGCCCGCGACAGACGCAAGGGGAGTTATTCGACATGACCATCCGCTTCGACGGCCGAGTGGCCATCGTGACGGGCGCCGGAAACGGGCTCGGCCGGCGCTATGCCCTCGATCTTGCCGCGCGCGGCGCGAAGGTGGTGGTGAACGACCTGGGCGGCGCGCGCGATGGCTCGGGCGGCGGGGTTTCCGCCGCGCAGGCCGTGGTGGACGAGATCGTGGCGGCCGGCGGCGAGGCAATCGCAAACTCGGCGAGCGTGACCGACGAGGCGGGTGTTGCCGCCATGGTGGCCGAGGCGCGGGCGCGCTGGGGCCGGATCGACATCCTCATCAACAATGCCGGAATCCTGCGCGACCGCACCTTCACCAAGATGACGCTGGAGGATTTCCGCGCCGTGCTGGACGTGCACCTGATGGGCAGCGTGATCTGCACCAAGGCCGTGTGGGACGGAATGCGCGAGGCCGGCTATGGCCGCATCCTGATGACGACGAGCTCGACCGGCCTCTACGGCAATTTCGGCCAGTCCAACTATGGCGCGGCGAAGCTGGCGCTGGTCGGCTTCATGAAGACGTTGTCGCTGGAGGGTGCCAAGTACAATGTGCGGGTGAACTCCATTGCGCCGGTGGCGGCAACGCGCATGACCGAGGATCTGCCCATTCCGCCCGAGATCATGGCGAAGATCGGGCCCGAGACCGTCAGCCCCGCCGCCCTGTTCCTGGTGAGCGAGGAGGCGCCCACCAGCATGGTGATGAACGCCGGCGGCGGCGGCTTTGCGGCCGCGCACGTGACGCTGACGCGCGGCATTTCCGTGGGCGCGGACCAGCTCTCGCCCGAGACGGTCGCGGCCCATCTCGACGCCATCCGCGACCGCGCGGGGGAAACCGTGCCCGAGACGGGGGCAGCTCAGCTGCAGGGGGCGCTGACGGCGCCGCGCGCCTGAGGCGGCGGGCCGGGCTCAGCCGCTGACCCGGGCCTGCCGGCGGCGGGCGGTGCGGCGGTTGGCGGCAGGCGCGGCGCCGAGGCTGTTCACGAGAAGCTCGTAGCGGGTGAGCAGATGTTCGACGCGGTCGGCATCGCCGGTGAAGGGGGTGGCGCGGTAGAGGCGATCGACCGCACGGTCGAGGGCGACGTGGGCGGCGCGAAGGTCAGCCGGCATGGTGAGCGGTTTGTAGAGCTGGGCGAGGCTGGCGGTGGCGTTCTTCGGCGCAGCGCGGGCGTCGAGGATGCCTTGCGCGAGCGCTTCCACCCTTGCCCGTGCGGCGGGGGTGACGGCTTCGGGCCAGGGAAAGGTGTTGTAAACGAGGCCGATGGAGTAGCGGTAGCGGCTCTCGAGCCTCCCGCCGATGTGGCGAAGCCAGGCCATGTGCATGGCGCTGGTGAGGATGGCGAAGTCCCAGAGGGTGGCGTCGGGGAGGACGTTCACGAGGTTGCTCGGGATGGTAGGCGGCTCGGCCCAGCCGATGGGCGCATAGTCGCGGCGCTCGCTGCTGACGCCGGGAAGGATCAAGAACGGAGCAGACGGAACCGTCCGAAAGGCGAACTTTGTTGGTGTCTTCGCAAGATCGCGTGTCGCCGGCCGCTTGCTTGCCAGCCGCGCTGTCACCACGCCGGAAAGGCGCACCTTCAATTCCGGCTCGCTCAGAACCATCGGTGGGGCGTCGGCAAGGTCGAGAATGAACCGGGCTCTGCCGTTAATATACTCGTCGGAACCGACAAATGGCTTGACATAGTGACGGGCTGTCGGAACCGCCTTCAGTAGCGCCGTCTGCTCTTGGGGCGAGAGGATCAGGTGGCCGCCATCAATGGGCTGTGTCCCAAAGCGCACTGGCCTCGTCCCGTTGATCGGCCGCGCTTCCTCCTTCACCACCAGGTGGCGCTGCGCTTCCCTGACCGGCACCAGATAGGGCGAGAGCCAGTCGTGCGGCGTCTCGATGGGTGGCCCCTTGATCGAGGGGTAGCTGAAGAGGCGCTTCCTGCGGTTCAGGAGCGAGTCGCGGTGGGCGAGGCCGAGGATGACGCAATGGACATGGGCCTTGCCGCGCGCTTCGGATGTCCATTCGAAGGTGCGGTGGGCGAAGGCGATTTCGAGGCCGCGGCGGAAGAGAAGGGGCCAGAGCTGGGCGACCTGTTCGCCCTGCGTCAGGCTGTTGGTGGCGACGAAGGCGATCTTCAGGCGGGGATTGCCGGCCATCCAGTCGGCGGCCTTCAGGAACTAGGCAGCGACATAATCAAGGGTGCCGCCGCTGCCGGGGAGCCTTGCCACCGTTCGGACCTGCTGGCGCTGATGCTCAGTCTGGACCTTGGCGCCGAGGAAGGGCGGATTGCCCAGCACAAAGTGGCATCTCGCGGCGGGGATGAGGCTTTCCCAGTCCATCTCCAACGCGTCGGCGTGCCGGATGTGCGCCGACTCCCGCAGGGGTATCCGCGCGTAGCTGGTGCCGAAGGCGAGGCTAAGCGCATTGTTCGCCAGATGGTCGGTCATCCACATGGCGACCTCGGCGATGCGGGCGGGGAACTCCTCAAGCTCGATGCCGCAGAACTGATCGACCGAGACACGCGAAAGCATGGCGACATCGGTGAAGCCCTGGCGGGCCTCCTCCCCAGTGCCGGTCATGACCTTGGGGTAGAGGGCTTCGAGGGCTTCGAGTTCGAGGCGGCGGAGCTCGCGATAGGCGATGACAAGGAAGTTGCCGCAGCCGCAGGCCGGATCGAGGAAACGAAGCGTTGGGAGCTTCTGGCAGAAGGCGTTAAGCGCGGCTTCGCGGCCGGTCCTGCGGGCTTTCGCGGCATCGAGTTCGGCGCGCAGCTCATCGAGGAACAGGGGGCCCAAGAGCTTCAGGATATTCTCTTCGGTGGTGTAGTGGGCGCCCCTGGCGCGGCGTTCGGCGGCGTTCATGACCGACTGGAACAGCGAGCCGAAAATGGCCGGTGAAACGCCGGACCAGTCGAAACGGGCGGCGTCCAGCAGGGCGTTGCGCATTGCCCGGTCGAACTGGGGGATGCGGATGGCGCCGGCGAACAGGTCTCCGTTGACATAGGGAAAGGCGCGCAGCTCGTCGGGCAGGTTCGACTGCCGCTGGTCCTCGGGCGTGTCGAGAATATCGAACAGGCGAACGAGCTTCTCGCCGAGGTCCTGGCCATCCTCGCGCGTGTCGTTCTCGAGAAACTCGAGGAAGATGTCCTTCGGCTCGAAAATGCCGGTGTCGTCGGCGAACAGGCAGAAGAGCAGGCGGACGAGCAGGCGCTCCAGATCGTGGCCCGCGTAGCCGCTGGCCTTGAGCTGGTCATGGAGCTTCCCCATCAGCTCGGCGGCCGCGATGGTGACGGCGCTCTCGGCCCCATAGGCGCGACGGCGACCGAGGATGAAGGCAAAGGCCGTGACGTGGCGGTGAAGCTCGTGCAAGCGGAACCGGATTTCCCGGTTCTCATCGAGGTCGATCAGCCGCCAGTTCTGGAAATCGCACGTCAGGATGTAGCGGGGCTGCTCGGGCTCGGGCAGCCAGTCGAAATAGTCGAGCGCCTGGTCCGTCGCGGCAAGGAGATCGCCACCCCCCGACTTGTGCTCGATGATGAGGGTGCCCGGCCAGAACAGGTCGATGAACCCGCGCTTCAGCCGATCATGGCTCTGCACCCGACGTTCGTAGGAGGCGACCTGTCGGCGGCGGACGCCGAAGATCGCGAAGAAGTCGTTCCAGAAGGACTGGGCCTCGCCGCGCTCGTAGCTTTCGTTTGCCCAGGTCGTCGAGAAGTCGCGCGCCCTGAGGGCAATCTGTTCCCATGTGAGCCGCATGACCGGGGCGTAGCGAGGCGCGATGCGGGCGGCAAGCCGATGCATTGCGCCGCCTCCGTCACCGAAATTTCATCGTGGCCGACCCCTTGACCCCCAGGGGGGTGCGACATATCTGCCAAGTCATTAGCACTCGCCACGGGTGAGTGCTAATCCGGCCGGGCAGGGGTTGCCGTGGGCGACCCTTCGGGCCGGGTTCAATCGCAAAGCGAGAACCGAGAGGGACCAACCATGGTTGACTTCACCCCCCTGCACGATCGCGTGCTGGTTCGCCGCATCGAGGCCGAGGAAAAGACGGCCGGCGGCATCATCATCCCCGACACCGCCAAGGAAAAGCCGCAGGAAGGCGAGATCGTCGCCGTCGGCGCCGGCGCCCGGGACGAGGATGGCAAGCGCATCCCGCTCGACGTGAAGGTCGGTGACCGGATCCTGTTCGGCAAGTGGTCGGGCACCGAGGTCAAGCTGCACGGCGAGGACCTCATCATCATGAAGGAAAGCGACATCCTCGGCGTGATCACCGGGGCGGCCGCGGCAAAAAAGGCCGCCTGAGGCTCGTCTTCGCGTCAACGGACAATCTGAAGGAACAGGAACATGGCAGCCAAGGACGTTAAGTTCGGGCGGGACGCCCGCGAGCGCATCCTGCAGGGCGTGGACATCCTCGCCGACGCAGTGAAGGTGACGCTGGGGCCCAAGGGCCGCAACGTGGTCATCGAGAAGAGCTTCGGCGCGCCGCGCATCACCAAGGACGGCGTGACCGTCGCCAAGGAAATCGAGCTCAAGGACAAGTATCAGAACATCGGCGCGCAGATGCTGCGCGAGGTGGCCTCCAAGACCAACGACATCGCCGGCGACGGCACGACGACGGCGACCGTTCTCGCCCAGGCGATCGTGCGCGAGGGTCTGAAGTCGGTCGCGGCCGGCATGAACCCGATGGACCTGAAGCGCGGCATCGACCTCGCCGTCGCCAAGGTGGTCGAGGATCTGAAGGCCCGCTCCAAGCCGGTCGCCAACTCGTCGGAGATCGCCCAGGTGGGCATCATCTCGGCCAATGGCGACACCGTGGTCGGCGAGAAGATCGCCGAGGCCATGGACAAGGTCGGCAAGGAAGGCGTGATCACCGTCGAAGAGGCCAAGGGCCTCGAGTTCGAACTGGATGTCGTGGAAGGCATGCAGTTCGACCGCGGCTACCTCAGCCCCTATTTCATCACCAACGCCGAGAAGATGCAGGTGGAGCTTGAGAACCCCTACATCCTCATCCACGAGAAGAAGCTCTCGAACCTGCAGGCGATGCTGCCTGTCCTCGAGGCGGTCGTGCAGTCGGGCCGTCCGCTGCTGATCATCGCCGAGGATGTGGAAGGCGAGGCGCTGGCGACGCTCGTCGTCAACAAGCTGCGCGGCGGCCTGAAGGTTGCCGCCGTCAAGGCGCCGGGCTTCGGCGATCGCCGCAAGGCGATGCTGGAGGACATCGCCACGCTGACCGCCGGCGAGCTGATCTCCGAAGACCTCGGCATCAAGCTCGAGAATGTCACGCTCGCCATGCTCGGCCAGGCCAAGAAGGTGACGATCGACAAGGACAACACGACCATCGTCGATGGCGCCGGTTCGGCCGAGGCGATCAAGGGCCGGGTGGAGCAGATCCGCGCCCAGATCGAGACGACCACGTCCGACTATGACCGCGAGAAGCTGCAGGAGCGGCTGGCGAAGCTCGCCGGCGGCGTTGCCGTCATCAAGGTCGGCGGCGCGACCGAGGTGGAAGTGAAGGAGCGCAAGGATCGCGTGGACGATGCCCTGCACGCGACCCGCGCGGCCGTCGAGGAAGGCATCGTGCCGGGCGGCGGCACCGCGCTTCTCTATGCCACCAAGGCGCTCGAGGGGCTGAAGGGCGCGAACGAGGACCAGACCCGCGGCATCGACATCGTGCGCCGCGCGCTGCAGGCCCCGGTTCGCCAGATCGCGGCCAACGCCGGCCACGACGGCGCGGTGGTCGCCGGCAAGCTGCTGGAGAGCAAGGACACGACGCTGGGCTTCAACGCCCAGACCGAGCAGTACGAGAACCTCGTTGCTGCCGGTGTCGTGGACCCGACCAAGGTGGTTCGCACGGCCCTGCAGGATGCGGCCTCGGTGGCCGGCCTGCTGATCACCACGGAAGCCACCATCGCCGAACTGCCCGAAGACAAGCCGGCTGCGCCCATGGGCGGCGGCATGGGCGGCATGGGCGGCATGGACTTCTGATCCGGCGGGCTCGCTTCGCGGGCCTGGCCCGCGAACGCGGGGCCGACCGACGAGTCACCCGAACGGAAGGGGGCGGGAAGCATCGGCTTCCCGCCCCTTTTCCATGAAGGCCCTTCGCACTTGGCCTGCCAGCAGCGCGCTGCTACACGGGTCCCTGCCAAGCCGGGCTGAGGGGACCGGCCAAGCGGACACGGACGGGAGACCTATCATGACCAACGCGCTTCGCGTCGGGCTGGCCGCATTGCTGTGCGCCACGGCCGCCGCGCCTGCCTTGCCCCAGGGAGTGAAGATGGACGAGACCCCCCTCATCGAACGTGCCAAGCTGTTCGGCAACCCCACGCGCGCGCAGGGGCGCATTTCGCCTGACGGCCAATGGCTGAGCTGGATCGCGCCATCCGAGGGCGTGCTCAACGTCTGGGTCGCGCCGGCCGCCGACCCGGCGAAGGCGCGGGTGCTGACGCGCGAGACGGTTCGCCCCATCCGCCAGCATTTCTGGGCGCCGGACAGCTCCATGATCCTGTTCGTGAACGACACGGGCGGCGACGAGGACTTCCACCTGTTCGGGGTGCCGGTCTCCGGCGGCGAGGTGCGGGACTTCACGCCCTTCCCCAAGACCCGGGCGATGCTGGTGGCGACCTCCGATCTCGTGACCGACCGGATCCTCGTCGGCCTCAACAACCGCGACCCGCGCTGGCACGACGTGCATTCGCTCGACCTCAAGTCGGGCAAGCTGACCCTTGTCAGGCAGAATGATGGCTACGCCGGGTTCATCGCCGACGAGAATCTCGCCCTTCGCGTGGCCATCCGCCCGAATGCAGAGGGCGGCAACGACTATTTCCGGATCGAGAAGGGCGAGGTAGCGGCCAAGCCCTTCCTGAGCCACGGCCTCGACGACAGCCAGACGACCCAGCCGCTGGGCTTCTCCGCGGACGGCAAGACGCTCTATTGGCTGGATGCGCGCACGCGCGACACGGCGGCCGTCTATGCCATGGACTGGGCGACAGGCGCCATGACCGAGCTGGTGGCCGACCCGCGCGCCGATGCGTCCGCCGTTCTCACCAATCCGCGCACCGGGCGTGTGGAGGCGGTCGCGATCGACTACAGGAAGCCAGAGTGGCGAGTGGTGGACCAGGCCGTTGCCGGCGATATCGCCTATCTGAACGAGCGGCTGGGCAACTGGTCGCTGGGCAGCCGGACGCTCGCCGACGACAAGTGGACGGTGGCGACCGACAACAGCCGCGAGGCCTCGTCCACCTGGCTTTATGACCGCAAGACGCGGACGCTGACGAAAATGTTCGACAGCCGCCCGGAACTGGCGGGCGCGCCGCTCGCCGAGATGCGGCCGCTGGAGATCGCGACGCGCGACGGCAAGACGATGGTGTCCTATCTCACCCTGCCGCGCGGCGCGGGCGAGAAGCCGGCCAAGCCATTGCCGATGGTGCTGTTCGTCCACGGCGGGCCTTGGGCGCGCGACAGCTATGGCTATGACGCCTATGCCCAGTTCCTCGCCAACCGCGGCTATGCCGTGCTCCAACCCAATTTCCGGGGCTCGACCGGCTTCGGCAAGCGCTTCGTGAACGCCGGTGACGGGGAGTGGGGCGCGAAGATGCACGACGACCTGATCGACGCCGTCGAATGGGCGGTGAAGGCCGGCATCGCCGATCCGAAGCGGATTGCCATCATGGGTGGTTCCTATGGCGGCTATGCGACGCTCGCGGGGCTCACCTTCACGCCCGAGACCTTCGCCTGCGGGGTGGACATCGTGGGGCCGTCGAACCTGTTCACGCTGCTCTCCACGGTACCGCCCTATTGGGAGGCGTTCCGCAAGCAGCTGATCCGCCGCATGGCCGATCCGGACACGGAGGAAGGGCGCAAGTGGCTGAAGGAACGCTCGCCGCTGACCCATGTGGATCGAATCCGCCGGCCTCTGCTGATCGGGCAGGGGGCGAATGACCCGCGCGTCAGGCAGGACGAGAGCGACCAGATCGTGGCCGCCATGCAGGCGCGGAACATCCCCGTCACCTATGTGCTGTTCCCGGACGAGGGGCATGGCTTCGCCCGGCCCGAGAACAACATCGCCTTCATGGCGGTGGCCGAGAATTTCCTCGCCAGCTGCATCGGCGGGCGCGCCGAGCCGATCGGCGGAACGGTCGCTGCCTCCTCGGCAAAGGTGCCGCACGGGGCGCAATATGCGCCTGGCCTCAAGGAAGCTCTGACCGCGAAATGAGCTAGCTGCGCCCTTCGCGCAGGGCCTGGAGCTCGGCGCGGAGGGCGCGCAGTTCCTCGGCCAGCTCCTTCACCGGCACGGGTGCCGGCGGGCTGTCACCTTCGGTCATGGCGGTCACGATGATCGCGATGAACAGGTTCAGCACCATGAAGGAGGTGACGAGGATGAAGGGAACGAAGAAGAGCCAGGCCCAAGGATAGACCTCCATTACCGGGCGGACGATCCCCATTGACCAGCTTTCCAGCGTCATGATCTGGAACAGCGAATAGAGCGAGGCGCCGACGCTCCCGAACCAGTCGGGAAAGGCGGCCGCGAACAGCTTGGTCGCCATCACCGCGGAGACGTAGAACAGGAGGCCGAGCAGGGCGACGACCGAGCCCATGGCCGGAATGGCCCGAAGCAGCCCCTCGACCACGCGGCGCAGCGACGGCACGACCGAGACGAGACGCACGACGCGCAGGATCCGGAGCGCGCGCAGCACCGACAGCCCGCCTGTCGCTGGCACGAGCGAGATCGCGACGATGGCGAAATCGAACAGGTTCCAGCCCGACCGGAAGAAGCGGAACCCGTGAGCCGCCAGCTTGAGGGCGATCTCGACGACGAAGATCGAAAGCGCGATCCGGTCGATGGTGATCAGGATCGGGCCGGCGCGATCCATGGCGGTCGGCCAGGTCTCGAGGCCGAGGACGATCGCGTTCAAGAGGATCACGGCGATGATGAAGCTCTGGAAGCGCTGGCTTTCGACGATGGCTGCAAGGCGGCTGCGCCAGCGCGGTGCGCGCGTGGCAACCGCCGGGGGGGCTTCTGACATGGCTTGACCCGGTCTTGGTGAATGGCGGTTGAGCTAGGAAGCCCGGGCGCTGTCCGCAACAGTGTCGAAGCCATCGGCGAGGAAGCGCTCGGCAAGGGCGGCGTGGACGGCCGCGCCGCGTGCCATCACGCTTTCATCCAGCACCATGCGGTTCGAGTGGAGCGCGCAGCACTGCCGCCAGTCATCCCCTTCGTGGGAGGCGCCGAGGAAGAACATCGCGCCGGGCACCTTCTCGAGCACATAGGAGAAGTCCTCCGCGCCCATCACCGGGCTGTCGAGCGTGACCCATGCGTCGTCCCCGAGCAGCGCCTTGACCGTGCGTTCGCCAAAGGCGACGGCGCGCCCGTCACAGACGGTGACCGGGAAGCCGGCCGTGAACTCGACGCTGGCCGAGGCGCCATGCGCGGCGGCGATCCCCTCGGCAAGGCGCCTTAGGCCCGCCTGAACCTCGCTGCGGCGGCGCGGCGACAGGGTGCGGATGGTGCCATAGAGCATGGCCGTCTCGGGGATGACATTGTCGGTCGAGCCGGCCTTCATCTCCCCGATGGTGACGACGGCCGGGTCGGCGATGGGGACGTTGCGCGTGACCCAGGCGTGCAGCGCCAGCACGATCTCGGCCGCGATCGGCACGGGATCGAGCGCATCGTGCGGCATGGAGGCATGGCCGCCGCGCCCCTTCACCGTCACCCGGATCTTGTCGGCCGAGGCCATCAGCGGCCCGGCCCGGCCCGAGACGACGCCGTGCGGCGCGTTGGGCATGACGTGCAGCGCAAAGGCGGCATCGGGCAGGGGATCGATGAGGCCGTCCTCCAGCATGAAGCGCGCGCCATGATGGCCTTCCTCGCCGGGCTGGAACATGAACTGGACCGTGCCGGCCAGCTGCTCGCGCCGGGCCGCCAGCAGCCGGGCCGCGCCCACCAGCATGGCGACATGGGCATCATGCCCGCAGGCGTGCATCGCACCCTTGACCGTGGAGGCGAAGGGCAGGCCCGTGTCCTCCTCCATGGGAAGCGCATCGGAGTCGCCGCGCAGCAGCACGGTTCGGCCGTTCGCGCTGCCCTTCAGCGTGGCGACGAGCCCGCTGGTCGAAGGCCCCTCCCGCCACTCGAGCGGGAGGCCCGCAAGCGCCGCGCGGATCCGGGCGGCTGTCTTCGGATTGTGGAGGCCCAGCTCCGGCTCGGCATGGATTGCGCGGCGAAGCGCCACCATCCCGTCAAGCTCGGCGTTCGCGCCCGCCATGAGGCTCTCCATCATGCCAATCCTCCCGTCTCGCCAGGCCACGAGGGCTGCCGGTCAGCCTAGCGGCAAGATGGAGCGGGCGCAAAAGGGCGGACGACGGGCTGGCGGATGGTGGGCGCGACAGGGATTGAACCTGTGACCCCTGCCGTGTGAAAGCAGTGCTCTACCGCTGAGCTACGCGCCCGGATCGCCATCCGCGAGAGGGGGCCGGTAAAAGAGGGGCCGGCCCCTGTCAACCATTCCTGCCAGTCGCTCAGTGCGGCAGGCCGGCCTCGGCGGCGGGTGTCACGGCCGGGCTGGGGGCGGCCGCCTTCTCGTCGGCCTCCGTCCATTCGATCGGCTCGACCGGCCGGGCGAAGGCGACCTTCAGCACCTCGTCGACGTGGCTCACGGGGATGATCTTCAACCCGCTCTTCACATTCTCGGGGATGTCGGCCAGGTCCTTCTCATTCTCGGCCGGGATCAGCACCGTCGTGATGCCGCCGCGAAGGGCTGCCAGCAGCTTTTCCTTGAGCCCGCCGATCGGCAGCACCCGGCCGCGCAGCGTGACCTCGCCGGTCATCGCGACATCGCGCTTGACCGGGATTCCCGTCAGCGTCGAGACGATGGAGGTGACCATGGCGATGCCGGCCGAGGGCCCGTCCTTGGGGGTCGCGCCCTCGGGCACATGGACGTGCACGTCCTTCTTGGTGAACACGGTCGGCGGGATGCCATAGGCTGCGCTTCGGGCCTTCACGAAGCTGAAGGCGGCCGTGATCGACTCCTTCATCACGTCGCCGAGCTTGCCCGTCGTCTGGATCACGCCCTTGCCGGGAACCGTCACGGACTCGATCGTCAGCAGGTCGCCGCCGACCGAGGTCCACGCAAGTCCCGTCACCATCCCGATCTGGTCCTCGCTTTCGGACATGCCGAAGCGATATTTCCGGACGCCGGCATAGTCGGACAGGTTGGCAGAGGTGATGGCGACCGCCTGTGCCTTGCCCTCGAGGATCTGCCGGAGCGACTTGCGGGCCAGCTTCGCCAGTTCGCGCTCCAGCGTGCGGACACCGGCCTCGCGGGTATAGTAGCGAATGAGGTCCCGAAGCGCGCCCTCGTCGATCGAGAATTCGCCTTCCTTGAGGCCGTGCGCCTCCACCTGCTTGGGGATGAGGTGGCGCCGGGCGATCTCGACCTTCTCGTCCTCGGTGTAACCGGACAGCTGGATGATCTCCATCCGGTCGAGGAGGGCGGGCGGCATATTGTAGCTGTTCGAGGTCGTCACGAACATGACGTTCGACAGGTCGAAATCGACCTCGAGGTAATGGTCGTTGAACTTCGCGTTCTGTTCCGGGTCGAGCACCTCGAGCAGGGCGGATGCGGGATCGCCGCGGAAATCCTGGCCGAGCTTGTCGATTTCATCGAGCAGGAACAGCGGGTTCGATGTGCCGGCCTTGCGCAGGTTCTGGATGATCTTGCCCGGAAGCGCGCCGATGTAGGTGCGGCGGTGGCCGCGAATCTCGGCCTCGTCGCGCACGCCGCCGAGCGACTGGCGGATGAACTCGCGGCCCGTCGCCTTGGCAATCGAGCGGCCGAGCGACGTCTTGCCGACGCCCGGCGGGCCGACGAGGCAGAGGATGGGCCCCTTCAGCTTGTTGGTGCGCGCCTGCACCGCGAGATATTCGAGGATCCGCTCCTTGACCTTCTCGAGGCCATAATGGTCGGCCTCGAGCACGGCCTCGGCCTCGACGATGTCGCGGCGAACCTTGGACTGCTTGCCCCAGGGCAGGGACAGCAGCACGTCCAGCCAGTTGCGGACCACGGTTGCCTCGGCCGACATGGGCGACATGGCGCGAAGCTTCTTCACTTCGGCCAGCGCCTTCTCGCGCGCCTCCTTGGACAGCTTTGTCTTCTTGATCCTGGCTTCATATTCGGCGGCCTCGTCGGTGCCGTCCTCGCCATCGCCAAGTTCCCGCTGGATCGCCTTCAGCTGCTCGTTGAGATAATATTCGCGCTGACTCTTCTCCATCTGGCGCTTGACGCGGCTCTTGATCTTGCGCTCGACCTGCAGGAGCCCGAGCTCGCCTTCCATGAAGGCAAAGACCATTTCCAGCCGCTTGGCGACATTGGTTTCGCCGAGGAGCGCCTGCTTGTCGGCGATCTTGAGGTTCAGATTGGCCGCAACCGAGTCCGCGAAACGACCCGGCTCCTCGATCTGGCCGATCTGCAGGGCGACCTCGGGCGAGGTCCGCTTGGCGGCCTTCACATAATTCTCGAACTCACGCCGGGCCGAGCGGACGAGGGCCTCCAGTTCCGGCCCCTCCGGCTCGATGTCGGCGAGCGGTTCCACATCCGCCACGAGATGGCCATCGGCTTCCGAGAGCGTGAGGCGGCGCGCGCGCTGCTGGCCCTCGACCAGCACCTTGACGGTGCCGTCGGGCAGCTTCAGCAGCTGGAGCACGACCGCCAGCGTGCCGACCTCGTAGAGGCCGTCAGCCGCCGGATCCTCGTCGGCCGGATTCTTCTGGCTCAGGAGGAAGATGGTCTTGTCGGCCTGCATCGCCGCTTCGAGCGCGCTGACCGACTTCTCGCGGCCCACGAACAGCGGCACGATCATCTGCGGGAAGACCACGATGTCGCGAAGCGGCAGGACGGGGCGGGTCTGGGGTTCAGGGTTTGTCATACGTCCGCGAATATGGGGGGCGGCCGCGCGTCCTGCAATCGCTGCGTTCACACCACCCGCGCAAGCATGGGGCCCGGGCGAGGGCCAGCCCCAAGCGTGTCGCCCGGCCCTTCCTGGCGCGATCGCCGGGCAGCGCTAGGGGGCGGCGATCCGGTCGAGAATGGACGCGACGATCCGCTCGGCTGCAGCCTCCGGCGCCTCGCGCATCGTCTCGACATGGATATCGGGCGCGACCGGTGGTTCATAGGGGCTGTCGATGCCGGTGAAGTTGGCGAGCTCTCCGGCGCGCGCCTTGGCGTAGAGGCCCTTCACGTCGCGACGCTCGGCCTCCTCGAGCGGCGTGTCGACGAACACCTCGAGGAACCGCCCCTCGGGGAAGCGATCGCGAACCATCGCGCGTTCGGCCCGGAAGGGCGATATGAAGGCGGTGAGCACGATGAGCCCCGCCTCGGTCATCAGCTTCGCGACCTCGCCGACCCGCCGGATATTCTCCACCCGGTCGGCCGGCGTGAAGCCGAGATCCTTGGCGAGGCCATGGCGGACATTGTCGCCGTCGAGCAGGAAGGTGCGGTAGCCGAGCGCGAACAGGCGCTTTTCGACGAGATTGGCTATCGTCGACTTGCCCGAGCCGGACAGGCCGGTGAACCAGAGGACGAGCGGCTGCTGGCCCATGAGCGAGGCATGCGCCTCGGGTGTGATGTCGATCGCCTGCCAGTGGATGTTGCGGCTGCGGCGCAGCGCGAAGCGGATCATGCCGGCCCCGACCGTGGCATTGGTTTCCCGGTCGATCAGGATGAAGCCGCCCAATGTCCGGTTCTCGTCGAAGGGCATGAAGGGGATGGCGGCCTGGGTCGTCACCGTGACCGTGCCGATGTCATTGAGGCCAAGCGTCCGCTGGGCGCGCGCCTCGAGGCTGTTGACGTCGATCGCGTGCTTGGGCGCGGAGATCCGGGCCGGTGCCATGGCCGCGCCGCTTTTCAGGAGGTAGGCGCGACCCGGCAGCAGCGGGGCCCCGTCCATCCAGACGAGGGTCGCCTCGAACTGGTCGGCAACCTCGACCGGCGCATCGGCTGCCGAGATCACCGACCCGCGGGCGCAATCGACCGGGTCGGCAAGGGTCAGGGTCACGGCATCGCCGGTCACGGCCTGCGCGCGGTCGCCGTCGGCCGTGAGGACGCGCTCGACTCGGGTCTCGGCGCCGCCTGGCAGGATTCGAACCCGGTCCCCGGGGGCAACCCGGCCGCTTGCAACCGTGCCGGCAAAGCCCCGGAAGCTCTCATCGGGCCGGTTCACCCATTGCACCGGCAGGCGCAGCGGGCCCTCGTCGGCGCCCGGCGGCTCGACCGTCTCCAGATGGTCGAGGAGAGTCGGGCCATGGTACCAGGGCATCGACGGATCAGGTTGCGCCAGATTGCCGCCGTTCACCGCCACGATCGGTATGGCCTGTGCCGGCGGCAGACCGAGCCGACGGGAAAAGGCCTCGAAATCCGCCTCGATCCGCCGGAAGGCCGCTTCGGCATGGCCGACCAGATCCATCTTGTTGACGGCCAGCACCAGGTTCGGAACCCGAAGCAGCCGGGCCAGGCAGGCGTGCCGACGGGTCTGCGCGAGCAGGCCCTTTCGTGCATCGACAAGCAGGATGGCGAGATCGGCGCCGGAAGCGCCGGTCACCATGTTGCGGGTATATTGTTCGTGGCCTGGCGCGTCGATGAGGATGAACTTGCGCCGGGCTGTCGCGAAGAAGCGGTAGGCGACATCGATGGTGATGCCCTGCTCGCGTTCGGCCGACAGGCCATCGACCAGCAGCGCATAGTCGGGCTCGTCACCGCGCGTGCCGTGGCGGGCGGAATCCCGGACGAGGGCAGCCATCTGGTCCTCGGGAACACAGCCGGTATCGGCGAGCAGGCGGCCGATGAGGGTGGACTTGCCATCGTCAACCGATCCGCAGGTGAGGACGCGCAGGAGGGACTTGCCGGCGTCATCGGCCAGCAGCCGCGCCGCCGGGTTCGGGGCTTCGTGCGGGAGGGCCGCCATCAGAAATAGCCTTCGCGCTTCTTCAGTTCCATCGAGGCCGCCTCGTCGTGATCCACGCGCCGGCCCTGCCGCTCGGAGGTGCGCATGGCCAGCATCTCGGCAATCAGCGCCGGCACGGTCTCCGCCTCGCTCTCGAGCGCGCCGGACAGGGGCCAGCAACCGAGCGTGCGGAAGCGGATGGAGCGCGCCTCGATCCGTTCGCCCGGCCGCAACGTCAGCCGGTTGTCATCGACCATCAGCAGCATGCCGTCGCGAACCACGGTCGGCCGCCGGGCGGCCAGGTAGAGCGGCACGATCGGGATATCTTCCAGCCAGATGTAGTGCCAGATGTCGAGCTCGGTCCAGTTGGACAGCGGGAAGACGCGCACGCTTTCGCCTTCGGCGAGGCGGAGATTGTAGAGCGACCAGAGCTCGGGCCGCTGCGCCTTCGGATCCCAGCCATGGTCGGCCGACCGGAAGGAGCAGATCCGTTCCTTGGCACGCGCCTTTTCCTCGTCGCGCCGGCCGCCGCCGAAGATGGCATCGTAGCCGCCGGCGTCGAGCGCCTGCTTCAGCGCCTCGGTCAGCATCAGGCGGGTGTAAGTTGGGGTCGGCGTGTCGAAGGGGTTGATCCCGCGCGCGGCGGCCTCGGCATTGTGATGAACGATGAGATCGAGGCGGTAGGTTGCCGCGATCCTGTCCCGATGGGCCAGCATGTCGGCGAAGTCCCACCCGCTTGCGATGTGCAGGAAGGGGAAGGGCGGCGGCGCCGGATGAAAGGCCTTCAGCGCCAGGTGCAGCATCACCGAGCTGTCCTTGCCGATCGAATAGAGGAAGACGGGGTGCTTCGCTTCGGCCGCCACCTCGCGGAAGATGTGGATCGCCTCGGCTTCCAGCCGAGCCAGATGCGCGGGCAAGGGCGGGCGGCCGGGTCGAGCAGGGGCGGGCATCATGGCGCCCGGGGCTAGGTAGGCCGGCTGCCCGATGCAAGCCGGTTCCGCTGTTGACCGGTGAAGCCGGACTTTTCGGTCCCCTCGATTGACGGCTCTCGCGCCAGGGTTCAGCCTCCGCGCGGGCGAGAGGGTGGGACGGCCGACGAAGCGTTCATTGTGCACGACCAATGGTTGAAACAGGATTATCGAAGACTTGCTCATCTTGAAATAAAAACTATCAGACAGCAGCTCAGTCAGCAATCTTGTTGCGGCTTTCGGCCAGGTCGGTCGAGCCTGGGGAGAGGGTGGGATGGCGTCTGCGACGACACTGGAAGAGCAGGATGCTGTCCCCATGGCTGTGGCCATGGTCAATCCCGTTCGCACGCGGGCAGACTGGGCGCGAATGCGCGAGGCGGTGCTGGCCGACCCGGGGGCCTTCCACGGGGCGATTGCCCGCCGGCTCATCCACTGGTTCGTCGCCGGACAGGGAAGGGCGGGCGCCTGGCTCGCGTTCGTGCCCGATCGCGGCCGATGGGAAGGCTGGGACGCGGAGACGCTGGAGCCGGTCAGCCTGGACCTGCCGGCTGATTTCGCGCCCTGGACGCGCGCGTTCAACGCGGATGACCCGCCGCATTTCCGCTGGTTCGAGGGCGGTTTCACCAACGCCTGCTTCAACGAGGTGGATCGCCACGTGCTGGCTGGCCATGGCGAGGAGGCAGCGATCCTCTTCGAGGGCGATCGCTGGGACCTCTCGCTCGATGGCGGGCGCGGCGGGCCTGTGGACGAGGAGCGGATCAGCCGGCGCCGGCTGCTCGTCGAGACGGCGAAATGCGCGCTCGCGCTCAAGGCGCTTGGGCTGAAGCCCGGGGACCGGATCGCGCTCAACATGCCGTCCATCCCCGAGCAGATCTTCTGGATCAAGGGCGCCAAGCGGCTGGGAATCCTCTACACGCCCGTGTTCGGCGGTTTCTCGGACAAGACCCTGTCGGACCGCATCGCCGATGCGGGCGCCCGCGTGGTGATCACGGCCGACGGCGGCTGGCGAACCGCGCAGGTTGTGCCATTCAAGGCGGCCTACACGGATCCCGCGCTCGATCGCTACCTGCCGGTCGGGCTGGCGCGCGAGGTCGTCGCGGCCTGCCTTGCTGACCAGTCGATCGATCCCGCTGATTCCAGGCGGATTCTTGAGACCGTCACGGCCACGCTCGCCGGCGAGGTGACGGTCGAGCGCGCCGACGTGATGCGCGGCGTCGGCCGGGCGCTGGCGGCGCTGGGGCGCGAGGGGCGGCTGGAGGCAGCAAGCGCGGCGCGGATCCGGATTGCGGTCGCGCAAGCGCTGGTGGCGGCTCCGCCCCGGGTCGAGGCTGTCGTTGTCGTCCGGCATGTGGGGCTGGCGGAGCTGGTCTGGCGGCCCGAGCGCGATCGCTGGGCGCACGAGCTGACCGATGCGGCGCTCGACGAACTGCTGGCGGCAGCCCGGCGCGCGGGGTTCGACGTCTCGGATGAGGCGGAGCTGATGGCCCTGCCGGATGCCGATCTGGTGCGCGCCGTCTGGGCAGCCGTGCCGCCCATGCCGGTCGAGGCCGATTACCCGATGTTCTTCATCTACACATCGGGCTCGACGGGGAAGCCCAAGGGCGTGGTGCATGTGCACGGCGGCTATACCGCCGGCATCGCGCACAGCATGGAGGTGGTGTTCGACGCGCGGCCGGGCGACATCCTCTACACGGTGGCCGACCCGGGCTGGATCACCGGGCAGAGCTACCTGATCTCGGCCGGGCTTCTCACCCGCGTGACGACGCTGGTGACCGAGGGCTCGCCCGTCTTTCCGCATGCCGGTCGGTTCGCGGCCTCGATCGAGCGGCACGGGGTCACCATCTTCAAGGCCGGGGTCACCTTCCTGAAATCGGTGATGACGTCACCCGAGAGCCTTGCCGACGTGAAGCGGCACGACCTGTCGTCGCTCCGGGTGGCGACCTTCTGCGCCGAGCCGACCTCGCCGCCTGTTCAGGCCTTCGGCATGGCGCATGTCACGCCCCACTACATCAACAGCTACTGGGCGACCGAGCATGGGGGGATCGCCTTCTCCCACCCCTTCGGCAACCCGGATCTGCCCTTGCGGCCGGACGCCCATTGCTGGGCGCTGCCCTGGGTGGTGGGCGACGTGTGGGTGGAGGATCCGGCCTGCGAAGGCCTGCCGCCGCTTCTGCCACGCGAAGGCGAGGGGGTGCCCTGGCGGCAGGCCGCCGACGGGGAGCGCGGCGAGATCGTGATCCGGCTGCCCTATCCCTATCTCGCCCGGACCGTCTGGGGCGACGCTGAGGCCTTCCGGGTCGAGGGCGGGCGGGTCGTCGATGGCTGGCGGGGCGACTCCGGGCGCTGGGCCGAGGGCTACTGGCGGCGCTGGAAGGGCTGCTGGGCCTATACCCAGGGCGACTTTGCGATCCGTCATACCGACGGCAGCTTCTCGCTGCATGGGCGCTCGGATGATGTGATCAATGTCTCCGGGCATCGCATGGGGACCGAGGAGATCGAGGGCGCAATCCTGCGCGACAAGGCGCTCGACCCCAATTCGCCCGTCGGCAACGTGCTGGTCGTGGGGGCGCCTCATCGCGAGAAGGGGCTGGTTCCGCTGGCCTTCGTGGTGCCCGCGCCGGGCCGGCGGCTCAGCCACGAGGATCGCAAGCGCCTCGCCGAGCTGGTCCGGCAGGAGAAGGGCGCGGTCGCGGTGCCGGCCGACTTCCTGGAGGTGCCGGCGTTCCCCGAAACGCGCTCGGGCAAATATATGCGCCGCATGGTCCGCGCGCTCGCCGAGGGCGGGGACATCGGCGACCGGACGACGCTGCGGAACCCCGAGAGCCTGGATGCGATCGGGCGGGTGCTGGCCGACTGGCAGCGGCGGCAGACACTGTCCGAGACGCAGCAGCTGTTCGAGCGCTACCGCTACTTCCTGATCCAGTACAATCATCTGGGAAACGATAAACGGGTGGCCACCGTCACGGTCACCAACCCGCCGGTGAACGCATTGAATGAGCGGGCGATCGACGAACTGGTCATCGTGGCCGAGCATCTGGCGCGGAAGCCCGACGTGATCGCGGTGGTGTTCACCGGCGAGGGGAGTTCCAGTTTCGTGGCTGGTGCCGACATCCGGCAGATGCTGGAGGACATCCACACGCTGGACGAGGCCAGGGTGCTTCCGAACAATGCGCAGCTGGCCTTCGCCCGGATCGAGCGGATGGGGAAGCCCTGCATCGCCGCCATCCAGGGCGTGGCGCTCGGCGGTGGGCTCGAGTTCGCGCTGGCCTGCCACTTGCGGATCGCCGAGCCGCTGGCCCGCTTCGGCCAGCCAGAGATCCGGCTGAACCTGCTGCCCGGCTATGGCGGCACGCAGCGTCTGCCGCGCCTGCTGGCAGGGCGGCGCGGCGCCGAGGGCCTGCGCGATGCGCTCGATCTGATCCTCGGCGGGCGGAGCATCGACGCCGAAGCGGCGGCAGGGCTCGGCCTCGTGGACGAGCTGGTCTCGGGCGCCGAGGATGTTCTCTCTCGCGCGCATGCGCTGGTTCACGGCCTTGCCCGGGATGGCGCGGAAAGCGATCTGGGCCGGGCCTATGCCCGGCGCATGGCCGAGATGGAGGAATGGGCGAAGCCCGGCCCGGCCGATCTCGAGAAGGTGCTTGAAGACCCGTTCCTCGGGCGGGTTCGCCGGCAGCTCGACTGGGCCGGCCGCGCCAGGGCCGGCGCGCGGGCGCTGGACGCCATCCGGACAGGGTGGGCGCGGGGCGTCGAAGCGGGTCTTGCGCGCGAGGCCGAGCTGTTTGCCGAGGCCATTGTCGATCCCGAAGGCGGTAAGGCCGGGATCCGCGCCTTCCTCGAGAAGCGGAGCCCGCCGCTGCCGGTGCGCCGCGACGGCGTTTATCTCGACTCAGCCCACGAAGCCCGAAAGGCGGAGCTGATCGCCAGCGGGGAACTCCTGCCGCTGGGCAGCCCCTTCTGGCCCGGCGTCTCGCCCATTCCGCCCTGGCAGCTGGCCTTCGGGATCGCGC
>JBKBUL010000026.1:0-26716 GCA_046290045.1 Sphingomonadaceae bacterium | reverse complement strand
AAGGAGCGGACTGTCGGGCCCGACCTTGGCGCGGATTCGATCCGCGCCGGCGCCATCGCCTCGGCGCTGGCCGTGCTGCTGGTGGCCGCCTTCATGATCGCCACCTACGGCCGCTTCGGGGTCTATTCGGTCGTCGCGCTGATCCTGAACGCCATCCTGCTGATCGGGATCATGTCGGGCCTGGGGGCGACGCTGACCCTGCCCGGGATCGCTGGCTTCGTGTTGACGATGGGCGCGGCGGTCGACGCCAATGTCCTTATCAACGAGCGCATCCGCGAGGAGCTGCGCCGCGGACGCGGGATCGTGCAGTCGATCGAGACGGGCTACAAGGCGGCGCAGGGCACCATCTTCGATGCCAACATCACCAACGTGATCGCCGCCGTCATCATGTTCTGGTTCGGCTCGGGGCCGATCAAGGGCTTTGCCGTGGTGCTGACGATCGGAATCGTCACCTCGGTGTTCACCGCCGTCACCGTGACCCGGCTGATGGTCTCGCTGTGGCTGAGGCGCGCGCGCCCGCAGGCGCTGGCCATCTAGGAAATCCCCATGCGCCTTCTGAAACTCATCCCCGACAACACCAACATCGACTTCCTGCGCTGGCGCAACCTCGCGATGGCGCTGTCGATCGCGATGATCCTCGGCTCGATCGTGCTGGTCGCGGTCCGCGGCCTCAACTTCGGGGTGGATTTCGCCGGCGGGCTGCTGATGGAAGTGCGCTTCGAGCAGCCGGCGAAGCTGGACGACCTGCGCCGCACCGTGAATGCGGCCGGCGCAGGCCAGGGCAATCTCCAGGCCTTCGGCGACCCGAACACGGTTGCCATCCGCCTGCCGCTGCCGCCGGGCGACGATGCCGCCGTCCAGGCGACCGTGCAGAAGGTGCAGGCCGCGATCCGCGCCGGCAACCCCGATGCCGAGTTCCGGCGGGTGGAGACGGTCTCGGGCAAGGTCTCGGGCGAGCTGGTGCGGCAGGGGGCGCTGGCCATCCTGTTCGCGATGCTGGGGATCTCGCTCTACATCTGGCTCCGGTTCGAATGGCAGTTCGGCGTGGGCGCCCTGTTCGCGCTGGCGCACGACGTGGCGCTGACGCTGGGCTTCTTCGCGCTGACCCAGCTGGAGTTCAACCTGAACATCGTGGCCGCCGTGCTGACGATCGTGGGCTATTCCTTGAACGACACCATCGTCGTCTATGACCGGATCCGCGAGAATCTGCGCAAGTATCGCAAGATGGGGATGATCGAGCTGCTCAACCTCTCCCTCAACGAGACGTTGCAGCGCACCATCGTCACCTCGCTCACCATGATCATCGCGCTCGGCACGCTGGTCGCCTTCGGCGGGCAGGTGCTGTTCGGCTTCTCGGTCGCGATGCTGCTCGGGATCGTGATCGGCACCTGGTCGTCGGTGTTCGTGGCCGCGCCCATCCTCTTGTGGCTGAAGGTGGGGCCGCACAGCTTCCTGCCCCAGGACACGACCAGCCCCGAGGCAAAGCTGAAGGCGCGCGCGGCCGCCGAGCGCGGCCAGGTCTGAGCCGGCCGGCGCCCGTGCCGCGCCTGACGGCTGCCCCGGCGCGCATCGGGGGGCGGACCCGCGACGGCGGCTGGATGGTCGAAGGCCGGCTCTACCGCCCGGCGCTGCTGATCGGCGCGGGTGTCATAGGCAGCCTGCCGGGGCTGATGCTCGACGATCTCGCCACCCTGGCCCTGCCGGCGCTGCCGGATGCCGAACTGCTGCTGCTCGGGACGGGGGCTGCGCTGGCCCGGCCGCCCGCTGGCTTCGTCGCGGCCATGGCTGCGCGCGGCATCCGCGTGGAGCCCATGGACAGCGGGGCGGCCGCCCGCACCTTCAACGTGCTGACCGCCGAGGCGCGGCTGGTCGCGGCGCTTATCCTGTAAGGGGTTACTCCGCCGCCATTGCCTTCGCGCTCTCGCCCAGCAGCCGGGCGCGAGCGGCGCGATATTCCCGGTCGAGGCGGGCGACGAGTTCGGCCGCCGGCAGGATTTCCTTGACGGCGCCGATGCCCTGGCCCGAGCCCCAGATGTCGCGCCAGGCCTTGGCCTCGGTGTTGCCGCCGCTTCCGAAGTTCATGGTCGAGATGTCGCCCTTGGGCAGATTGTCCGGGTCGAGGCCGGCGGCGGCGATCGAGGGCTTGAGGTAATTGCCCCACACCCCGGTGAAGAGGTCGGAATAGACGATGTCCGACGAGGCCGAGGCGACGATCATCTCCTTGTAGCGCTGGTCGGCGCGGGCCTCGTTCGTCGCGATGAAGGCCGAACCGATGTAGCCGAAATCGGCGCCCATGGCTTCAGCCGCCAGTACGGCGTCGCCGGTCGCGATCGAGCCCGAGAGCGCCAGCGGGCCATCGAACCATTCGCGGATTTCCTGGACGAGCGCGAAGGGCGAGGTGGTGCCGGCATGGCCGCCCGCCCCGGCCGCGACCGCGATCAGGCCGTCGGCGCCCTTCTCGATCGCCTTTTTCGCGAAGCGGTTGTTGATGACATCGTGGAGCACGATCCCGCCGTAGCTGTGGATCGCCTCGTTCACATCCTCGCGCGCCCCGAGCGAGGTGATGATGACGGGCACCTTGTACTTCACGCAGAGCGCCAGATCGTCCATCAGCCGGTCGGTCGACTTGTGGACGATGAGGTTGACGGCATAGGGCGCGTCCGCCTCGGTCAGCTCGGTCGAGAGGCGCTGCAGCCATTCCTCGAGCTGGGCGAGCGGCCGGGCGTTGAGGCTGGGGAAGCTGCCGATGATCCCGGCCTTGCACTGGGCGATCACCAGGTCGGGGTTGGAGATGATGAACAGCGGCGAGCCGATGACGGGAAGCCGGAGCCGCGCCTTCAGCTTCTGGGTGATCGGGTGCATGGGCCTTATCCTTCCAGGGATTTCAGGGGCACGGACGGATCGCAGAGGGTGTCGGGCGAAACCCGCGCCCCGCGTTCGACCAGCGCGCGCCCCTGAACATAATCGCGCGGCGCGTTGATGCAGTCGAGCGCGACGACCGCGCCAGCCCTCAGATAGACGAGGGACCAGCTGCCCGACGCCGGGTCGCCGCGGACGATGCGCGCGTCATGGCCGATCGAGAGGCCGACCGTCTGCAGTTTCAGGTCATACTGGTTCGACCAGAACCAGGGGCAGTCCGCATAGGGTTTCGCCGTGTCGCCATGGACGATGTGGCGGGCGGCGGCCTTGGCCATGTCGACGGCGTTCTGCACCGATTCGAGGCGAATGATCCGGTCGCCGGCGAAGCGGTTGCGGTGCGCAGCGCAATCGCCGATCGCATAGACATGGGGGATCGCGGTGCGGCAATGGCCATCGACCTCGATAACCTCGAGGCCGAGCGGGGACGTCTCCGGAACGAGGCCGATTCCCGCGATCACCACCTCGGCGGGCAGGCGCCGGCCGTCGGCCAGCCGAACGGCCTCGACGCGCCCCTCGCCCTCGAGCGCCTCGACGCTGGCCGAGAGGTGGATGGCGACGCCCTCGGCCTCGTGCCGGTCGCGATAGAAGTCGCCGACCTCGGGGCCGGCGACGCGGGCGAGCAGCCGGTCCTGCGCTTCGACGACGGTGACCGACTTGCCCGCCTTCACCAGCACGGCCGCCGCCTCGAGGCCGACATAGCCGCCCCCGATGATGATGACGGTTTCGGCCGTCAGCAGGTCGGCGCGCAGGCGATCGACATCGCCGCGCGTGCGGATGACATGCACGCCGCCCAGATCCGCGCCCGGGCAGGCGAGGCGCCGCGCCTGGCCGCCGGCTGCCCAGATGAGCGTTCCGAAGTGGAACAGGCGCCCGTCCTCGGCGGTCGCCACGCCGCGCTCGACATGGGCGATGCGGGTGCCTGTCAGGATGTCGATCCCCCGCTCGGCCCAGAAGGCCGGCGGGCGCAGCAGAATGCGTTCGGGCGTGCGCTCGCCGGCCAGATAGTCCTTGCTGAGCGGCGGTCGTTCATAGGGGAGGTCGGGCTCGGCGCCGACGATGGTGATCGAGCCCGTGAAGCCCTCCTGGCGAAGCGAGATGGCAGCCTGGGCGCCCGCCTGGCCGGCGCCCACGATCAACATGTCAAAGAGGCCCGTGGTCATTCGTCCCCGTAGATGCGGATTTCGGGCGGGAGCCCCGCGGCGGCCCGGCCGCGGTACATGCCGGCCGAATTGAAGGCAAAGGCGGGCGGGCCGGCCCGGCCCAGCAGAATGACGCCGCCGTCGCCACCCAGCAGCCGCACTTCGTCGAGCGCCGCGCGGGCGGCTGCGGCCAGCGGCTGGCGGCCGAAGCGGACCCGGTCGCAGATCTGGCTGGCGACCCGGGCGCGGATGAACATCTCGCCCGAACCCGTCGCCGAGATGGCCGCGCAGCGATCGTCAGCCAGGGTGCCCGCGCCGATCAGCGGCGCATCGCCCACCCGGCCCGGCGCCTTGCCCGTGAGCCCGCCCGTGGAGGTGGCAGCCGCCAGGCGGCCCGTCGTGTCGCGCGCGACCGCGCCAACCGTGCCGAAGCGCTGCTCGGGCGAGAGCGCGGCGCCCTGGTTGCGCTGCTGCACTTCGTCAAGCTGGCGGCGGCGGCGCTCGGTGATGAAATGGGTGTTGGGCACCTGGGCGAGGCCGTGGGCGCGGGCGAAGCTGTCAGTGGCGGGGCCCGAGAGAAAGACGTGCGGGCCCTGCTCCATCAGGGTTCGAGCGAGCGCGACAGGGCTTTGCGTGGTGGCAACGCCGGTGACCGCGCCGGCGCGGCGGGTGGCGCCGTCCATCACGGCTGCATCCAGCTCGACCGTGCCGGCCGAGGTGAGGACCGCGCCGACCCCGGCATTGAACCAGGGTGAGGCTTCGAGGATGGTGACGGCTGCGACCACGGCATCGGTTGCCGCGCCGCCGGCCTTCAGAATGGCGGTTCCGGCCTCGACCGCATGCGCGAGATCGGCGCGGATGGCGGCCTCCTCGTCAGCGGTCAGCTGCCCGCGCTCGATGACGCCGGCGCCGCCGTGGATGGCGATGGCCCAGCCAGCCGGCGCGGATGCGGCCGGCGCGGCGAGCAGGAGAAGGGCGGCAAGGGGGCCGACACGCATGCCGCCCGCATAGCGGGCGCTGGCCGCTTGGCAAGGGTTTGAGGGGCAACACGGTACGCCCGCCCGGAGGGGGTGGTGCGGTCGAGAAGACTCGAACTTCCACGGCCTTTCGGCCACAGCGACCTCAACGCTGCGCGTCTACCAGTTCCGCCACGACCGCACATCGATGCCCGGCAGCCGGGTGGCCGCCGCTGGTAAGGAGGGCGGCCCTAGCAGCCGCTGGCCGGCCTTTCAAGCGGGCGCGTGTCAGCCGGCCCGGCGCAGGAAGACACTGCCCGCCGAATAGCCGGCGCCGAAGCTGCACAGGAGGCCGATGTCGCCGGGCGCGAGATCCGCCGAGTGCAGGTGAAAGGCGATGACCGAGCCGGCAGACGAGGTGTTGGCATAGGTGTCGAGCACGGTCGGGCTTTCCTCGGCGCTTGCCTCGTGGCCCAGCACACGCTCGGCAATGAGCCGGTTCATGTTGGCGTTGGCCTGGTGCAGCCACAGGCGCTTGAGTTCCGCGGGACGCAGCCCGAGGTCAGCCATGTGGCCGAGGATCAGGTCGGCGACCATCGGCACCACCTCGCGGAAGACGCGGCGGCCTTCCTGCCGGAACAGCTTGTCGGGCGCGTCCCGGGTTTCGGGGTGGGCGCGGTTGAGGAAGCCGAAATTGTTGCGGATGTTGTTGGAGAACTGCGTGACCAGCCGGGTGCCGAGAATGTCCCAGCGGCGCTCCGGCGCGATGTCTGCGGCCTCGACGAGGAGGGCGGTTGCGACATCGCCGAAGATGAAATGGCTGTCGCGGTCCCGCCAGTTGAGGTGGCCCGAGCAGATCTCGGGATTCACGACCAGCACCGACCGGGCATGGCCGGCGCGGATGAAGTCGGCGGCGGCCTGAAGCCCGAAGGTGGCCGAGGAGCAGGCGACGTTCATGTCGAAGGCGAAGCCGCCGGCGCCGAGGGCTGCCTGCACCTCGATGGCGATTGCCGGATAGGGGCGCTGGAGGTTGGAACAGGCGCAGATGACGGCGTCGATCTCGGCACCGTCGCGCCCCGCCCTTGCAAGGGCATCGCGGGCCGCGGCGACGGCGATCTCCGCCAGGATGGACAGCTCCTCGTCGGGCCGTTCGGGCAGGCGCGGGGCCATGACGGCGGGATCGAGGATGGGCGCCTTGGAGAGGACGTGGCGGGCGCGGATGCCGCTCGCCTTCTCGATGAACTCGACCGAGGAGGGTTGCAGCGGCTCGACGGCGCCGGCGGCAATGGCGTCAGCCTGTTCGGCGTTCCAGGCGGCGACCCAGGCATTGAAGCTCTCGACCAGCTCGGCGTTGCTGATCGTCTCGGGCGGTGTCCACAGGCCGGTGGCCGAGATGACCGGGATGGGGTTCACGGGCATTCCTCTGAGGTTCAGACCGCGACGGGCGCGGGGATGTGGGGGTGGGGATCATAGCCCTCGATCGCCACATCCTCGAGGACATGATCGAAGATGGAGGGGCGGGGTGCGAGCGCAAGCCGCGGGAAGGGGCGGGGCTCGCGCCCGAGCTGGGTTTCGACGAGGTGGGCGTGGTTGCGATAGAGATGCACGTCCGCCCCCATCCAGACCAGTTCGCCCGGATCGAGCCCGCACTGGGCGGCGAGCATGCGGAGCAGCAGCGCGGCCTCGAAGATGTTGAAGGGAAAGCCAAGCCCGAGGTCGCAGCTTCGCTGATAGAGGATTCCGGATAATTTTCCGTCTGCAACGAAATACTGGTAGGTCATGTGGCAGGGCGGCAGCGCCATCGAGTCCAGCTCGCCGACGTTCCAGCCCGTCAGGATGTGCCGACGGCTGTCGGGGTTGGCGCGCAGCCCCTTGACGAGGGCGGTGACCTGATCGTGGACTCGGCCGTCGGCGCCCTGCCAGCGTCGCCACTGCCGGCCATAGACCGGCCCGAGATCGCCCCAGCGGGCGGCGAAGTCATCGTCCGCGAGGATGCGGGCCTCGAAACCATCGCGGTCGATCGCCTCGCCGGTCTCTCGGCGGTAGCGGTCGAGCGGCCAGTCGGTCCAGATATGGACGCCCTGGGCGACGAGCGGCCGGATGTTCGTGTCGCCGGAGAGGAACCACAGCAGTTCCCTGACGGCCGATTTCCAGAAGACGCGCTTGGTGGTGAGCAGCGGCACGGTACCGTCAGACAGGTCGAAGCGCAGCGTCGCACCGAACAGCGCGCGGGTGCCCACCCCGGTTCGGTCGCGCCGCTCCGAGCCGCTTGTCCAGACGGTGCGCATGAGATCGAGGACCTGCGCTTCGGCCGGGTTGCCGGGGTGCATGTTCCGGCGTTAGCCGATGGTCAGGCGGCGTCAAGGCGGCGGCCGCCCGGCGGTTCACCATCATCGCCCTTGCAACGCGCCGCCCGCCGATTTAGCCCTTGGCGCGCGGGGTCATGGGGGCGGCAGCCGGGAGTGCGGCGGCCGGCGTTGGGGGGCGGATGCAACCGCAGGACCTTGTGCCGGCGCTCGCCGTGCTGGCGATTCTGACCCGCGAGCTGCTTTGGCTGGCGGCCGCCGCGATCCTCGTTTCGGGGATCGACGATCTCGCCATGGATGCGCTGTGGCTGGCGGGCGTCGCGGGCCGACGGCAGGCGGTGCCGCCTCCGCCGGCGCGGCCGATGCGGCTTGCGATCCTGGTGCCGGCCTGGGACGAATCGGCGGTGATCGCCGCCATGCTCCGGCGCCTGCTCGACACGCAGGCGCACCCCGACTTCACCATCTTCGTCGGCACCTATCCCAACGATCCGGCGACGGCGGCGGCCGTGCGATCGGTGGCCGATCCCCGGGTCCGGCTGGCGGTGGGGGCGCGGCCGGGGCCGACGACCAAGGCCGACTGCCTGAACGGCCTGTGGCAGGCGCTGCTGGCCGCCGAGGCCGAGGCCGGGTCCGGCGAACGGTTCGACGCCCTGCTGCTGCACGATGCCGAGGATGTGGTCCATCCGCACGCGCTCGACCTCATCGAGCGCCACCTGGCGGCGGGCGCGGCCATGGTGCAGCTGCCGGTGTTGCCTTTGCCCGACCCCCACTCGCGCTGGGTTGCTGGCCATTATCTCGACGAGTTCGCCGAGACGCACGCGCGCGACATGATGGTGCGCGGCCGGCTGGGCGCGCCGCTGCCGTCGGCCGGGGTGGGCACGGCGATCGGGCGGGACTGGCTCGAGCGGCTGGCCGGCGCCGGGGCCATGCCCTTCGACTCGCAGAGCCTGACCGAGGATTATGAGCTGGGCCACCGGCTGCATGCCCTGGGTGGCAAGAGCGTGATGGTCCGCGCCCGGGTCGATGGCGAGCTGGTCGCCACCCGTGCCTTCTTTCCGGCCACGCTGGAGGCGGCCGTGCGCCAGAAGGCGCGCTGGCTGACGGGAATCGCGCTCGACGGCTGGGACCGGCTGGGCTGGCCGGGCGACTGGCGGGCGCGCTGGATGCTCATCCGTGACCGCAAGGGGCTTCTGACCTCGGGGGTCGCGATGATCGCCTATGCGACGGCCCTGCTGGTCGTCGGCCAGTTGGCCGTGCGCGCAATGCTGGCCCGGCAGGCAGGCGTGGATCTGCCGCCATTGCTGGGCCCCGACGCGCGCTGGCTTGCGATCCTGCTGGGGGTGAATGCGGGGCTGCTCGGCTGGCGGCTTCTGATGCGCGCGGCCTTCACCGGCTGGCACCATGGCCCGGCCGAAGCCCTGCGCGCCATCCCGCGCGCGGTGCTGGCCAATGCCATCAACTTCCTGGCGGCCCGGCGCGCGCTCGAGCGCTATCGCGCGCTGGTCGAGCGCGGCACGCCGCCGGCCTGGGACAAGACGGCGCATCGCTTCCCCGAGGGTGCTGCGGGGGTGCCGGCCAATGGCTGAGGCGCCGGCGCGCGGGCGGGCGATGCGGGCCTATGAGTGGCTGCTGCTGCTGGGCGCCGGGTTCCTGCTGGGGCGGGTGCCGGCGCTGCTGGCCGAGGAGCGGCGCGAGGAGGCCGGGCTTGCCGCTGCGCTGGCGCCGGCGCCGTTCGCCGAAGCTGCGGATGGGCCTGCGCCCGATGTCGAGCGCATTGCGGCCGAGGTGGCCGCGCGGGTCGCCGCCGATGTCGCCGACCGGACGGTCGCGCGGCTGGTCGCCCTGGGCTGGGGGCCGCGCGGCGGCGGAACGGAGCGGATCGTGATCGAGCACCGGATGCCCCCGCCTCCCCGACCGGCCGAGGCGACGATCCGGATCGTGCAGGTGCCGCCGGAGCCCGCGCCGCGGCCCGCCACGGCCGCTGTCGAGCCGGTTCAACCGGCTGCGGCGGGCCGGCTGGCGCCAGCCCCCGAGGGCGCGCCGCGCGATGCGGCCGGGCGGCAGGCCCATGCGCTGGCGACCAAGGGCTACGAAGCGCTGGGCGCGGGCGACCGGCGCGCTGCGGCCGAGCGGCTCGAAGCGGCGGTCGCGCTGGCGCCCGATTCGCCGGAAGCTGCCGCCTGGCGGGCCGATCTCGCGCAGCTGACCCGGCGCTGGACGATCTCGGGCTACAGTTTCGCGCGCGGGGCCGGCGGCAGCGACCCGCTCGCCGCCACCCCGGTGCTGGGGGCCGGGCAGGCGGGCGCTTCGGTTGCCTACACGATCGATCCGTTGGCGCGCCGGCCCGTTTCGGTGGTGGCGCGGATCGTGGCGGCGGCCGGGCCGGACGGCGGGCTGGACAATGAGACGGGCGAGGCGGCCCTGGGGCTGCGGGTGAAGCCGCTGCCGGGCGTTCCGGTGGCGCTCGATGTCGAGCGGCGCTTCGCGCTGGGGGCGCTTTCCCGGAACGCCTGGGCGGCGCGGATATCGGGCGGGGACCGGGCCGAGGTGCGGCTGGCCGGCGCGCGCGCCATCCTCGACGGCTATGGCGAGGGCGGGGTGGTGGAGGGGCGCGGCACCCTCGATCTCTATGCCGGCGGGCAACTCCGGGCCGGCGTGCCGCTGTTCGACCTCGGCCGCGTGACCCTGGATGCCGGCCTCGGCGCCTGGGGGGCCGCGCAGCGCAGCGGCGGGGTGACGGCGTCGAGGCTGGATCTCGGGCCCTCGGTGCGCTTCGGCATCAGGCCCTGGCCGTTCCACGCCCAGGTCGACTGGCGTGGCCGGGTGGCGGGCAATGCCCGGCCCGGCTCGGGGCCGGCGCTGACGGTGTCAGGGCAGTTCTGAGGCCTTGTCGCCTGGTGCGCGGCGGTTGTCGTTGGCGACCCGCCGCCGTTCCGACAGGAGGGCGAGCACCTCGCGGGTGAAGAGTTCGGCCATCAGCTGGTTCAGGATCCCGATCCCGCGTTCGGCCATGTCGGCGGCTTCGGCTTCACCCACATGCGGGGCGACGCGCGCGAAGAATTCGGCGATCTCGACTTCGGCGAGCCCGCGCATCACCTCGGCCAGCCGGCCGAGCTCGGCGCCGGCATAGCCGCGCTCGCGGGTGAAGCCGATCTTCATGCCGTCGATCAGCAGGCGCAGGATCCGCTGGTCGCGCGGGGAGAGGGTACCGTCGGCTGCCGGCCGGATGACTCCGGCGGCAATGGTGTCGGCCAGATAGTCGGGATCGCCGCCGAGGCTCTCGCAGAAGGCGGTGGCATCGACCCGCTCGCCCTCGCTGTCGAGCCGGGCGGTGAGCAGGCTGTCGATGTGCGGCAGCGCGTCGGTCGCCAGCCAGTCGGGCCGGTCGCCGCTGAACAGCGAGCGGATGACCGACAGCGGCAGGAATCGTTCGTCCTTCAGGCGGCGGATGGTGAGCAGCCGCGCGAGATGCTCCTCGGTGTAGGTGGCGCTGTTGCGGTGGGTTCGCGCCGGCTCGGGCAGCAGTCCCTCGCGGATGTAGAAGCGGATCGTCTCGCGCGAGACGCCCGATTCACGCTCGAGGTCGCGCATGCGCATCAGGGTTCGACGCCCCGTTCCTCCGCCTCGGCGGCGCGCCGGGCAGCCTCGGCGGCCTCCTGGTCGAGGCTGCCCCAGCTCCAGACGTTGAGGAGGGTGACGGCCGACACGCCGAGCATGAGAAGGGCACGCGTGCGGTCCGCCTTCCAGATGCGGAGTCCGCCGATCGCCAGCACGAGGGCCGCGACGATGGCGAGCGCATAGGCGATGTCGAGGAGGGTCACAGGCCGGCCAGCGTCTGGGACACGGCGCGCTGCCAGCGGGCGCGACGCTCGGCGCGGGCGTCGGCGCCGAGCGCCGGCTCGAAGCGGCGGTCGGCGTGGACCATCGCGGCTTCGGCAGCGGCGAGATCGGGGAAGAGGCCGGCGCCGACGCCAGCCAGCATGGCGGCGCCCAGCCCCGTGGTCTCGACCGAGCGCGGGCGCTCGACCGGGATGCCCAGGCTATCGGCAATGTCCTGGCAGAGCCAGTCGTTGGCGGCCATGCCGCCATCGACCCTGAGCGTTTCGGGCGCGACGCCATCGGCGCGGAAGGCATCGACGAGGTCGGCCGTCTGCTGGCCCATGGCCTCGAGCGTGGCGCGCACGATGTGGGCGCGCGTCGTGCCGGCGGTGATGCACGTGAGCGTGCCGCGCGCCATCGGCTGCCAGTGCGGGGCCCCCATCCCGGCGAAGGCGGGCACGAACACGACCCCGCCGCTGTCAGGCACCGAGCGGGCGAGCGCCTCGGACTGGGCGGCGGTGTCGAGGATGCCCAGCCCATCGCGCAGCCATTTGACGGCATTGCCTCCGACGAAGATCGAGCCTTCGAGCGCATAGGCCGGCGGCGAGCTGGTGAGGAAGGTGGAGAGCAGGCGGTTGCGCGAGACGGGGGGCCGAGGCCCGGCGTTCGCCAGCAGGAAGATGCCCGTGCCATAGGTGCACTTGGCCATTCCGGGCTTCGAGCAGCCCTGGCCGATGGTTGCGGCCTGCTGGTCGCCGGCGAGGCCGGATATGGGAATGGCACGGCCGCCCACGCGCAGCTCGGCGACCACGCCCGAGGTCGGCACGATCGCCGGCAGTGCCTCGACGGGGACGCCGAACAGATCGCACAGGCGCTCCGACCAGCGGACCTGGGCGAGGTCCATGAGGAGGGTTCGCGACGCGTTGCTCGCGTCCGTCACGTGCGGCGCGCCTTCGCCGAGGTTGCGGACGAGCCAGCTTTCGATCGTGCCGAGCGCAAGCCGCCCGGAATCGGCCGCAGCGCGCACGGCCGGCCAGTTGTCGAGCGCCCAGACGATCTTGGTGGCCGAGAAATAGGGGTCGAGCAGCAGGCCGGTCAGCCGCTGCACCTCGGCCTCGTGGCCCGCGTCGCGCAGGCGCGCGCAGAGGTCGGCGGTGCGCCGGTCCTGCCAGACGATGGCAGGCGCGAGCGGTTCGCCGGTCGCGCGGTCCCAGAAGACGATGGTCTCGCGCTGGTTGGTGATGCCGATGGCGGCAATCCGGTCGCCCACCGTGGCGGCAACTTCCTCGAGGGCGCGGCGGGTGAGCGCGAGGATCTCGGCCGGGTCCTGCTCGACCCAGCCGGCTTCGGGGTAGTGCTGGGTGATCGGATGCTGGGCGACCGCCTCGATCGAGCCATCAGGCGCGAAGGCAAGCGCGCGCGTGGAGGTGGTGCCGGAATCGAGGGCGACGATCAGATCGCGGGTCATGCCCGCCATTGCTGGCGGCAAGTGCGCCGGCTAGCAAGTGTTTCGAGCGAGGGGAGACGGGGAGAGCGGGCATGCGCTTTGTCGGGCGGGGCGTGATGGTGACGGGCGCAGCCTCGGGGATCGGGCGCGCCGCGGCGCGCATGTTCGCCGAGGAAGGCGCCGGCGTGATCGCCATCGACCGCGACCCGGGCGTGGAGGCGGTCGCCGAGGCCATCCGGGCCAAGGGCGGGCGGGCGCTCGCGCTCAGCGGCGATGCGGCCGACGAGGGATTTGTGGCGGCAGCCGTGGAGCGGACGGTCGATGACTTCGGCGCGATCGACGTGCTGTTCGCCAATGCCGGCATCTCGGGCGGGCTTTCGCCGCTGATGGAGGTGACGGTCGGCGAATGGGAGCAGGTGCTGCGCGTGAACCTGATCGGGGTCTTCATCGCCATCCAGGCCGCCGCGCGGGCCATGGTGCCGCGCGGCCGGGGTGCGATCGTGGCGACCGCCAGCGTCGCGGGCCTTCGCTTCGGGGCCGGCGGCATGCCCTATTCGGCGTCGAAGGCCGGTGTCATCAACCTGGTGCAGACGGCCGCCCATCACCTGGCAGGTACGGGAATCCGGGTGAATGCGCTGCTGCCGGGCCTGACCGAGACGGGGATGACCGCGCCGATGTTCGAGGCCGCACGGGCGCGCGGCAGCGAGGGGAAGCTCGGCCAGCTGAACCCGCTGAAGCGCGCGGCAAGCCCCGAGGAGCAGGCTGCCGTGGCGCTGTTCCTCGCCTCCGACGAGGCGTCCTATGTGAACGGGCAGGCAATTGCCGTCGATGGCGGCCTTTCGGCGAGCCACCCGACAGTGCCGGGCCGGATCGTCTGACGGTCAGTCAGGCTTGCGCGCCGCCTTCGGTTCGATGGCCGAGGCGCCGACCCAGGCGAGGCCATGGAAGAGAAGGTGGAGCACGCCCTGGGCGGCCATGAGCGCGGCCACCTGGATGGAGGCCTCGCCGGCGAGCTGGGCGGCTAACGCGGCGAACAGCACTTCCTTGTTGGGCACGGGCATGCGGCCGATCACCATCCGCAGCGCGCCGAGCAGCAGCCAGGTGGCAACCGGGATCATCGGAAGCGCGACGATCCAGGTGCCGATCTGCAGCAGGTGGGTGAGGTTCACGCGCAACAGGTGCCACCAGAAGGCGCGCATGTTCTCGACGACGGGCAGGCTCATCAGCCGCTCGCGAAAGGCGATGATCCCGAGGCTGAGCAGGATGAGCGCCCCGAAGCCGATGAGGAGGCCACGCAGCGCCCGGCTGTCGATGGCGCTGTCCGCGCCGAGGAGGCCGCTGCCGCCCAGCCCGAGGGCCAGCAACAGCCACAGCAGGGTCGAGAAATTGCCGGCAAGCCCCGAGGTGAAGGCATTGTCCTTGACCGCCGCGAAGGGGTTCGTCGCCGGATCGACACCGTCGCCGCCGCCGCGGCCAAGAAGCCGCTCGGGCGGATTGGCGGGATCGAAGCGGATCCCGAGCAGGTTCGAGGCCCAGACGAGCAGGTAGGTGTGCCCCGAATAGCTGAACAGGGCATCGTTCATGACCCGCATCTTCACGAACACGCCCAGCCCACGCCAGCTCATGGGCCACCAGCGGCGGTAGATGATCCACTCGGTGACGGGCGGCAGCAGGTAGTGAGCGGTCCAGAGAATCCAGAAGAGGGGTGTGGTGGGCAGCACCGCGATGACCTCGTCGAGACCGACGCGGGCGATGGCCCGAACCAGCAGCGCGAGGATCAGGACCGACAGGGCGATGTTGAAGCCCTGCTTCAGACGGGTGCCCGCCGGCCCCTCGGCCCAGGCCTTCGCAGCGTTCGCTGCCGCGAGCGCGCGCGCGGTGGGCGACGCCATCAGTCCCAGCGGGCTTCGGGCGGAAGGCTCATCAGGATGGCCTCGGTATTGCCCCCGGTCCTGAGGCCGAAGGTGGTGCCGCGATCATAGACGAGGTTGTACTCGGCGTAGAGGCCGCGGTAGCGCAGCAGGGCGAGGCGATCCTCCGCCGTCCAGGGCTCGGCCATGCGGCGGCGGACGATCTCGGGGAAGGTGGCCAAGAAGGTTTCGCCCACGTCGCGGGTGAAGGCGAAATTCGCCTCGAAGCTCGCCTCGTCGGTGACATCGAGCCAGTCGTAGAAGATGCCGCCCACGCCGCGGTGCCGCTGGCGGTGGGCAATCCAGAAATAGTCGTCGCACCAGGCCGAGAATTTCGGCCAGTGGGCCGGGTCGTGGCGGTTGCACGACGCTTCGAAGGCGGCCTTGAAGAAGGCGGTGTCGTCGGCCCTGGGGAGGGCGGGGTTCAAGTCCGCGCCGCCGCCGAACCAGCGCTTCGTCGTGACGAGGAAGCGCGTGTTCATGTGGACGGCAGGCACCTGCGGGTTCGCCATGTGGGCGACCAGGCTGATTCCCGTCGCGAAGAAGCGGGGGTCGGCCTCGGCGCCGGGAATCGACTTGGCGAACTCCGGGTTGAACTGGCCGAAGACGGTCGAGATGTTGACGCCGACCTTCTCGAAGATGCGGCCCTTCATCACGCCCATGGTGCCGCCGCCGCCCGGCGCGCCGCTGTGGTCGGTGCGCTGCCAGGGGGTGAAGACGAAGCGGCCGGGCGCTTCAGGCGCGTTCGGCAGGGCGGGAAGGTCAGCGCCTTCGTCCTCCAGCACCTCGAAGGCGGCCGTGATCCGGTCGCGGAGGGAACGGAACCAGGCTTGCGCGGCCGTCTGCTGCGGGTCGAACTGGGGCTCGGCGGGTGCGGTGGTCATGCCATGTGCCTGCCACGCTGGAAACGGTGCTGCAATGCTGGCATCGGTGCGCGAGGCGGGCAGGGGAGAGGCAGCATGGCGGTGTTGCGGACGGACGACAGCCGGTTCGAAGGGCTGGAGGGCTGGGCCTTCGCGCCCCATTACACCGAGGTGGATGGTGGCGCGCTGGGGCGGCTCCGGATCGCCCATGCCGAGGCCGGGCCGGCGGACGGCCCGGTCATGCTCTTGATGCATGGCGAGCCGAGCTGGGCTTACCTCTATCGCAAGATGATCCCGCCGCTGGCCGCGGCCGGATTTCGCGTGCTGGCGCCCGACCTCGTGGGGTTCGGCAGGTCCGACAAGCCCGACGACCAGGCGGACTACAGCTACGAGGGGCATGTCGGCTGGATGCGCAAGTGGCTGGCGGCGCAGGACATCCGCGACGTGACGCTCTTCTGCCAGGACTGGGGCGGCCTCATCGGCTTGAGGCTGGTCGCGGCCGAGCCGTATCGCTTCGCGCGGGTGTGCGCGGCCAATACCTTCCTGCCGACCGGCGAGGGCAGGCCGAGCGAGGCCTTCCTGAAGTGGCAGGCGTTCAGCCAGCGGGTCGAGGTGTTCGACTGTGGCTGGATCCTGAACGGCGGAACCGCGCGCGGGATCAGCGAGGGCGCGAAGGCCGCCTACAATGCCCCCTTTCCGGACGACCGCTACAAGGCCGGCGCCCGGCGCTTCCCGATGTTGGTGCCGACCGCGCCCGACAGCCCGTCGGCCGCCGAGAACCGGGCGGCGTGGCGGGTGCTCGAAACCTACGACAGGCCCTTCCTGACCCTGTTCGGGGACAGCGATTTCGTGACGCTGGGGGGCGAGAAGGTGATGCAGGCGCGCATTCCGGGGGCCGCCGGCCAGCCGCACCGCATCGTGAGCCAAGCCGGCCACTTCATCCAGGAGGATGCGGGCGAGGAGCTGGCCGAGGCGCTGATCGGCTGGGCGCGGGCGGGCTGAGGGGGCCCGATCGCATGGTCGGCTGGCTCGCCCGTTCATCGCCGGAACAGTCTTGCGGGTTCATGGGTGGGGCCATCGAGCGGGTTCGAGGCGGCATTCGGACATGGCCCTGCCCTTCGGGAGCATCGGAGGCTCTGGATGAGCGGCAGGATCCTGCTTGTCGAGGATGATCCGTCCACGGCCGACTATGTGGCCGCCGGCCTGCGCCAGGCCGGCTATGTGCTGACCCTCGCGCGGGAGGGGCGGGACGGCCTGTTCCAGGCGACCGAGGCGGCGCACGACCTCCTGATCCTCGACCGGATGCTGCCCGGCATCGACGGACTTGCCCTGCTGGTGGCGCTCCGCGCGAGCGGCAACCGAACGCCGGTGATCCTTCTTTCAGCGCTGGCCAGCGTGGACCAGCGGGTTCGCGGCTTGCAGGCCGGGGCGGACGACTATCTTGTGAAGCCCTTTGCCCTGTCGGAGCTGCTGGCCCGGGTCGAGGCGCGCATGCGCCGGCCGGCGGCTGGCACGATCGAGACGCGCCTTGTCTGCGGCGACCTCGTCATGGACCTGCTTGCAAGGCGGGTGGAGCGGGCCGGGCGGCGGATCGAGCTGCAACCGCGCGAGTTCCAGCTGCTGGAATATTTCCTCCGCAATCAGGACATGGTGCTGACGCGGACGATGATCCTCGAGGCTGTCTGGGACTATCATTTCGATCCGCACACCAACATCGTCGACGTGCATGTCGCGCGCCTGCGTCGGAAGCTGGGCGACGAGATCGGGGCCGCGCTTCTCCAGACCGTCCGCGGCGCCGGCTATCGGCTGAGCGCACGCTGAAGGCCGCGATCCCTTGATGAACCGGGCAAGATCGGCTGTCCTGCGCAGCGTCACCTGGCGGTTCGTGCTGGCCCAGACGGGAATCACGCTGGTCGCGGCTCTCCTGATCTTTGCGGCGGTGATCCTGCTGTTGCGCAACGAGCTGGAAGGCGAGATCCGGTCCGTGGTCCGGTCCGACCTTGCTGACCTGGTCGCCCTGGAGGCGCGCGAGGGCCTGCCCGCGCTCGTCGCCGACATCGATGCACGCAATGGCCCCGGGAGCGATCCCCGCGACGTGCAGCTGCTTGCTGACCGCAACGGCCGGCGGCTGGCGGGCGATCTCGATCGCTGGCCGCAGCTCCAGGGGCGGGACGGCGCGTGGCAGATCGTGCCGATGACCCGGCTCGGCAAGGCCAGCGACGTGACCGTCGGGCTCGTCACGCACCATCTCCCGGGCGGCGAGGCCCTCCTCGTCGGCCACGAACTGGACGAGCGGGTCGCCTTCGCGACGCAGGCCGCGAGCCTTCTCGCCGCCGGCCTCGGGCTTCTCGCCATGGCCAGCCTGATCGCGGGATCCCTGCACGCCCGGACCGTCTTCGGGCGCCTCGACGATCTGGTCGTCGTGGCCGACGCCGTCGCCCGCGGCGACCAGAAGCGACGCGCCGGGCTGAAGGGAAGCGGCGACGAGTTCGATCGCCTGGCCCTGCAGTTCAACAGGCTGCTGGATGCCCAGGTGGCTGCTTCGGACGAGATGCGCCTCGTGACCGACGGGCTCGCGCACGACATTCGCGGCCCCCTGTTCCGCATCCGGCAGACCATCGACCAGGCCGCGACGGGAGCGCTTCGTTCGGACACGGCCCTTTCGCGTATCGACCAGGAAGCAGCCCGCCTGCTGGCGCTGGCAAGCGCCGTGCTCGATCTTGCGCGGCTGAAATCGGGCGTGGGCCGGCGGGATTTCGAGCCCGTCGACCTGTCCGGTCTGATCCAGGACCTGGGCGATTTCTATGCCGCGGCCGCGCAGGAGAGCGGCAGGCCATTCGATGTCTGCTCGGTGCCCGGTGTCACCGTCTTCGGGCATCGGCAGCTGCTCGCCCAGGCCGTCACGAACCTGATCGAGAATGCGCTGGTGCATGGCGAAGGCGCAATCCGCCTGTCGCTGGCAGCCCGGGGCGACGAATGGACGATTTCGGTGACCGACAGGGGGCCGGGCATTCCGGCGCATCTGCACGCGCATGCGATTTCGCCTTTCCATCGCCTCGACGAGAGCCGGGCGGGGCCCGGCCATGGCCTGGGGCTGGGGCTGGTTTCGGGCGTTGCGGCCCTTCACCAGGGGCGCCTGACGCTGTCGGACAATGCGCCGGGGCTGGTCGCCACCCTTGACCTGCCGCGAACCGGCTGAACGGACAGGGGCGACCCCGCGCGCATGGGGTCGCCCCGTCCGGTCGCGCGTGTCGCCAGGCTATCTGCGCTGGGCCGTGCCCTCCTTGGCGCGGCATTCGTCCAGCGCCTTGCGCTCGGCCGCGGTCAGCGTGCCGGCGTGCGGCGCCTTGCATTCGGTCGCCTTGGACGCCGCCTGGTGGGTCGGAGGCGTTGCCGCGTAGGCGCCCGAGGCGAGAATCGCGCCGGTCATGAGCAGGGTGAGGGTCCGGGTGAGCATCCTGTTTCTCCTTCGGGGTTCCAGGTTCCGGGCCTTGCGCCCGGAACGGCCCCTTGTCGCACGCGCGACATGGCGCGACCGTGGACGCCGGATGAAGTCTTGTTCATCTTCGGACGCGCGGCGGCGCACGTCGCCCAGCGGCGCCTGGGGCAGGCTGCGGTGGCGACGCGCGGCGCTGCCGTCGGACGGCCAGCGGTGCACGGCGGCGGGCTGCTTGACAGGGGATGGGGCAGGGCATAAGGCCGCGCCTCCATGCTTCCCAAGCGGGTGTAGCTCAGTCGGTTAGAGCGCCGGCCTGTCACGCCGGAGGTCGCGGGTTCGAGCCCCGTCACTCGCGCCAGGAAGCGGGCCTGCCGGCCTCGCCGGGGCCGGCTTCAGTCGGCGGCGACGCGAAGCCGATCCCACTCGCGATATTCGAACGCGATGCTGGCTTCGACCAGCCGCTCCCACAGATCGTCGATCAGCGCCGGGTCGAGGCCGAGGCGCGCCGCCTCGCGCCGGGCGTTGGCGATCACCTCGCGCTTGCGTGCCTCGTCGCGCACGCTCGCCCGGTCGGGCTTGATGCGCGCGGCGGCCGACATATAGCCCATGCGCTCGGCCAGCAGGGCGATGAGCGCGCGGTCGAGCGCATCGACCCCGGCGCGGACCTCGGCCATGCTGGTGCAGGCCTCGGGCGGGCGGCGCTCGCTCATCGCCGCCAGCGCCCCGTCTCGATCCAGACGAGAAGCGGTCGAACGGGGATGACCCAGGCGATCCCCAGCAGCAGCCAGATGGGCAGCTGCACCAGCGCATGGAGGCTGGCGACCGGCTCGAACAGCCAGACAACCGCGAGCGCATAGGCGAGGATGCCGACGAACAGGGCCAGCACCCCGAGCGGGCGGCGGACGGAAGGCGTCATGCCGGCGGTGTAGCGGCGGGGGCGGCGCGGTGAAAGACCGTCGGTGTCGCAATGGCGTCGAGCGGCTGGTCCCAGGGGTCGGGCGCAAGCGGCTCGACCAGCTGCATGTCCCAGGCGAGGCCGATGGCGGTGATGGGGCCGGCAGCGCGGACATGGGCGAGCGTTCGGTCATAGAGGCCGCCACCCTGGCCGATGCGGTTGCCGGCGCGGTCGGCAGCCAGCATCGGCACCAGCAGCACGGTGGGGCGGATGCGCGGCGCATCTGTCGGGGGCTCGGGAATGCCGCGAAAGCCGGGGCGGAGATCGGCGCGGCTGGCGAGGTGGAAGGCAAGCGGCGCGTCACCCTCCACGCGGGGGAAGGCAAGGCGCCAGCCGGCCGCGACGGCTGCGGCCTCGAGCGCGGCCGGGTCGATCTCGTCGCCGATCGCGGCGTGGGTGCCAAGAATGGCCGGTGGCCCGAGATGGGGCAGCACCCGGGCGGCGAGCGCGCGCTCGAGCCCGGCGCGGACCGGGCCGGCCAGGCCCGAGACGAAGGCCGCCCGCGCGGCACGCAAGCGGCGGCGGTCGGGCTTCATGCACGCTCCCTCGCGGTGAACCGGGTTGGCGGGACCGCCCAGACCGTTTGCCTGAAGATCCGCTGACGCCAGAACGTCAGGTGGGCACCATGTATCCGGGCCCAAGAGCCCGGCAGGGACAGCGCCCGTGCGGAGTATCTATCGCCTCAGGGATGCTCGATGGCGCGCATCGGGCAGTACCCGCCATGTTCCAAGCTAGGCGCTGCCGGCCGCTTCCTCAAGCCTCTCGGCCAGCCGCTCGGCGCGGGCGGCAAGCGCCTCGATCGCCTTGCGCTCGGCCGCGAAGTCGAGAACCGCTGCGTCGCTGCGGGGTGCCGGCTCGCGCGGGCCGACCGGGCGAAGCGTCGCGCGGGCATCGCTTGCCTTGCGTTCCAGCAGTTCGCCCGCGACGATCAGCGCCGCCATCAGCAGCAGCCGCGGCTCGGCGATGGCGCCATGCGCCTGCATGAGCGCCGTGACCCGGGAATCGAGCAGGCTGGCCGCCGCCCGAAGCTCGGCCTCCTCACCGTCGCGGCAGGCGAGCTTGTAGGCGCGGCCGCCGATCGAGAGTTCGACGTCAGCCATTGGCCACCCGGCGGCGCTCCACCTCGATCAGCCGGTCGAGGCCATCGAGCGTCTCGCGCGCGGCCTGCTTCAGCACCCTGTGGCGCCGTTCCAGGCGATCGGCAGCCGTCTCGCCCCGCGCGAGCGCGGCCTCGATCCGGGCGATGAGATCGTCAGCCATCCAGCCTCCCCCCGGATCAGCCGGGATCCAGCCGATGAGGCCATCCACCGCTGATCCGGCATGCCGGCAAGGATGCTTGCCAGCCCGTGTTGACGGCTTTTGATAAGGCCTTGTGTTCGCTTGCGTCAATGCCTGTGAGCGAGGGTAACCAATTTGCCGAAGTTGATTTAGGCGACGGGCTTTGCAAGGGAGGCGCCGCACCGGCGGCCGGGCAGTCGCGGCCGGACGGGCGATTCGGGCGGCCGACCGGCGGCCCGGGCATCCCTGGCTTGAGGCCGTTCGCTTGGAGTGGATCCCTTGACCCTGGAACCCGCGATGCTGGCCGATGACGAGCTTCGGGCCATGGCGAACGCCATCCGCGTGCTGGCCATGGATGCCGTGGAGGCCGCGAACAGCGGGCATCCGGGGATGCCGATGGGGATGGCGGATGCCGCAACGCTGCTGTGGGCCGAGCAGCTGCGCTTCGACCCGGCCGACCCGCACTGGCCCGATCGCGATCGCTTCGTGCTGTCGGCCGGCCATGGCTCGATGCTGCTCTACGCGCTGCTGCACCTGACTGGCTTTGCGCGGCCGACGATGGACGACATCCGGGCTTTCCGGCAGCTGGGCAGCCCCTGCGCCGGCCATCCGGAATCGCACGAGCTTGCGGGCGTGGAAACGACGACCGGGCCGCTGGGGCAGGGGCTGGCAACGGCGGTGGGCATGGCGATTGCCGAGCGGCATCTGAATGCCGGCTTCGGCGACGGGCTGGTCGATCACCGCACCTGGGTGATCGCCGGCGATGGCTGCCTGATGGAGGGCGTGAGCCACGAGGCGATCGGGCTGGCCGGCCACCTTCGCCTCGCGCGCCTCAACGTCATCTGGGACGACAATGGGATTTCGATCGACGGGCCGATCGGGCTTGCGTCGAGCGAGGATGTGCCGGCGCGCTTCGCGGCGGCCGGCTGGCATGTGACGGCCTGCGACGGGCATGACTTCGCCTCGATCCGCGCCGCGCTTGCCGAGGCCGTGGCCGCCGACCGGCCGAGCCTCATCCGCTGCACGACGGTGATCGGCAAGGGCGCGCCGACCAAGGCCGGCAGCGAGAAGACGCACGGCAGCCCGCTGGGCGTCGAGGAGGTGGCGGGCGCGAAGGCCGCGCTCGGCTGGACGGCGCCGCCCTTCGAGATCCCGGCCGACATCCTGGGCCGCTGGCGGGCGGTGGGGGCTCGGGGTGCGGCGCTGCGGGCTGGGTGGGCCGAGCGGCTTTCGGCCCACCCGGACCGCGCCGAGTTCGAGCGGCGGATGGCCGGCAAGCTGCCCGAGGGCTTCACGCTCGCCGCGGCGCGCGCGGCGCTTGCCGCCGATCCGAAGCCGGTTGCAACCCGCAAGGCCTCCGAGACGGTGCTGGAGGCGGTGAATGCGCTGATCCCCGAGACGCTGGGCGGCTCGGCCGACTTGACCGGCTCCAACAACACCCGCTCGAAGGGGCAGGCGGTGCTGACGGCCGGCAGGTATGGCGGTCGCTACCTCCACTATGGCATTCGCGAGTTCGGCATGGCGGCCGCGATGAACGGGATGGCGCAGCATGGCGGGATCATCCCCTATGGCGGCACCTTCCTCGTGTTCAGCGACTACAGCCGGCCGGCCATCCGTCTCGCCGCGCTGCAGGGGGTGCGCGCCATCCATGTTCTGACCCATGATTCGATCGGGCTGGGGGAGGATGGGCCGACGCACCAGCCGGTCGAGCATCTGGCATCGCTGCGCGCCATGCCGAACCTCGCCGTGTATCGCCCGGCCGATGCCGTCGAGACGGCGGAGTGCTGGGAGCTGGCGCTGGCTGACGCGCATCGCCCCTCGGTGCTGGCGCTGTCGCGGCAGAATCTGCCGCTGCTGAGGGGCGGGGATGCGGGCGAGAACCGCTCGGCCGCCGGCGGCTACCGGCTGGTCGAGGCAAAGGCTGCGCGCCGGGTGGTGCTGGTGGCGACCGGCTCGGAAGTGGCGCTGGCCGTCGAGGTGGCCCGCGCGCTCGAGGCCGAGGGCATCGGGGCGGACGTCGTCTCCATGCCCTGCGTCGAGCGCTGGCTGGCGGCGGGCGACCGCTCGCTGGTGCCGGCCGGGCTGCTTCGCGTCTCGATCGAGGCGGCAGCGACCTTTGGCTGGGAGCGGGTGGTGGGCGCGGATGGGCTGATGATCGGCCTCGACCGGTTCGGCGCCTCGGCGCCGGCGGCCGATCTGTTCCGGCATTTCGGATTCACGGTGGACTCCATCCTGGCGCGCATCCGGGATCGGCTGAACTAGACACGAAGGAGCGGGCATGAAGGTTGCGATCAACGGGTTCGGGCGGATCGGCCGGCTGGTGCTGAGGGCCATCCTCGAACAGGGGCGCAGCGACATCGAGGTGGTGGCGATCAATGATCTCGCGGACGCGGGCGCCAACGCCCTGCTGTTCCGCCGCGATTCGGTGCACGGCCGCTATCCGGGTGAAGTGACGGCCGAAGGCGACCATCTGCTGATCGACGGCCGGCGGATCCGGGTGACGGCCGAGCGCGACCCGGCGAAGCTTCCGCACCGCGAGATGGGGGTGGACATCGCGCTGGAATGCACGGGCTTCTTCACCGAGGCCGACAAGGCGCGCGCCCATCTCGAGGCCGGCGCCAAGCGGGTGCTGATCTCCGCACCCGCGAAGGGCGCCGACCTCACCGTCGTCTATGGCGTGAACCATCAGAAGCTGACGGCCGATCACCGGATCGTCTCGAACGCGAGCTGCACGACCAACTGCCTCGCGCCGGTTGCCAAGGTGATGCACGAGGCCTTCGGGCTGGAGCGCGGCCTGATGACGACCGTGCACGCCTACACCAACGACCAGAAGATCCTGGACCAGATCCATTCCGACCCGCGCCGGGCGCGGGCGGCTGCGCTTTCGATGATCCCGACGACGACCGGGGCGGCGCGCGCCGTGGGCGAGGTGCTGCCCGAACTCAAGGGCAAGCTCGACGGATCGGCGATCCGCGTGCCGACGCCCAATGTCAGCCTGGTCGATCTCACCTTCGTGCCCGGCCGCGCCGTCAGCCGCGACGAGGTGAACGCGGCCCTGAAGGCCGCGGCCGACGGGCCGATGAAGGGTATCCTCGACTATTCGGACGAGCCGCTGGTCTCGATCGACCTCAACCACTGCCCGGCCTCGTCCACGGTGGACAGCCTGGAGACGGCGGTGATCGACGGGCACCTGGTCCGCGTCGTGTCGTGGTACGACAATGAGTGGGGCTTCTCGAACCGGATGGCCGACACGGCGGTGGCCATGGGCCGCTTCCTCTGATGCGATTTCGCACCCTCGACGATCTGCCGGCCGACCTCGAGGGCCGGCGCGTGCTGGTGCGCGTCGATCTCAACGTGCCGATGGAGGACGGCCGGGTGACGGATTCGACCCGGCTGTCGGCGGCGGTTCCGACCATCGCCGAACTGGCCGACCGCGGGGCGGTGGTGCTGCTGCTGTCGCACTTCGGGCGGCCCAAGGGCGGGCCGGATCCTGCCTTCTCGCTGGCGCCCGTGGTGCCGGCGCTGGCGGCCGTGCTCGGCCGGCCGGTGTCGTTCATCGCCGACTGCGTGGGCCCGGATGCCGAGCGCGAGGCCGCGGGCCTTGCGCCGGGGTCGATCGCGGTCCTCGAGAACAGCCGCTTCCACCCCGGCGAGGAAGCCAATGACCCGGCCTTCGTGGAGGCCCTCGCCCGGCTGGGCGACCTCTATGTGAACGACGCGTTCTCGGCCGCGCACCGGGCGCATGCCACCACCGAGGGCCTCGCGCACCGGCTTCCCGCCCATGCGGGCCGGGCGATGGAAGCGGAACTGAGGGCGCTGGAGGCCGCGCTCGGCAATCCGAAGCGGCCGGTGGCGGCCGTTGTCGGCGGCGCCAAGGTCTCGAGCAAGATCGACGTGCTGACGAACCTCGTGGGGCGCGTCGATCACCTCATCATCGGCGGCGGGATGGCCAACACCTTCCTGCTGGCGAAGGGAATCGGGATCGGTCGCAGCCTGTCAGAGCCCGATCTGGTTGCAACGGCAACCGACATCCTGGCGCGCGCCGAGGCGGCCGGCTGCACGGTTCACCTGCCGTGGGACGTGGTGGTGGCGCACGAATTCCGGGCGCATGCCGACCACCGCATCGCCAATGTGCACCATGTGGCGGACGACGAGATGATTCTCGACATCGGGCCGCATGCCGTCGAGGCGCTGGCCGACGTGCTCAAGACCTGCGCGACGCTGGTCTGGAACGGGCCGCTCGGCGCCTTCGAGCTGCCGCCCTTCGACACGGCGACGGTGGCGCTGGCGCGCGTGGCGGCCGCGCTGACGGCCGAAGGCGCGCTCGTCTCGGTCGCCGGCGGGGGCGACACGGCCGCGGCGTTGAACCAGGCCGGCGTGGCCGACAAGTTCACCTATCTCTCGACCGCGGGCGGGGCCTTCCTCGAATGGCTGGAAGGCCGGGCGCTGCCGGGGGTCGAGGCGCTGAAGCAGGAGTGCGTGGCATGAAGATCAGCAAGGCCGTCCGCCGGATCCTCGACGGCTATGAGAGCGACAACCCCGGCACCAAGGCGAACCTCGCCCGGATGCTGATGGCCGGCCGGCTGGGCGGCACGGGCAAGATGGTGATCCTGCCCGTGGACCAGGGGTTCGAGCATGGCCCGGCGCGCAGCTTCGCCGTGAACCCGCCCGCCTATGACCCCCACTATCATTTCCAGCTCGCCATCGACGCCGGACTCAATGCCTATGCGGCGCCGCTCGGCATGCTGGAGGCCGGGGCCGACAGCTTCGCCGGCGCGATTCCCACCATCCTCAAGGTGAACAGCTCCAACAGCTGGGCGACCGCCAAGGACCAGGCGGTCACCGCCGGCGTCGATGATGCGCTGCGGCTGGGCTGTTCGGCGATCGGGCTCACCATCTATCCCGGCTCGGAGAGCTTCGACGAGATGGTGGAGGAAGCGCGCGAACTGATCGCCGAGGCCAAGAGCGTGGGGCTGGCGGCCGTGGTGTGGAGCTATCCGCGGGGCGGCGAACTCTCGAAGGAAGGGGAGCTTGCGCTGGATGTCGGCGCCTACGCCGCGCACATGGCCTGCCTCATCGGCGCGCACATCGTGAAGGTTAAGCTGCCCACGGACCATATCGAGCAGAAGGACGCGAAGAAGGCCTATGAGGGCCGGAACTTCGCGAGCGCTGCGAGCCGCGTCGCCCACGTGGTGCAGAGCTGCTTCAATGGCCGGCGGCTGGTCGTCTTCTCGGGCGGCGCGGCGAAGGGGGCGGATGCCGTCTATGAGGATGCGCGCGCCATCCGCGACGGGGGCGGCAATGGCTCGATCATCGGCCGCAACAGCTTCCAGCGCCCGCGCGACGAGGCACTCGCGCTGCTCGACCGCATCATCCGGATCTACCAGGGGCGCGATTGACGGCCGCGCTCGACCGGTTCCTCGCGCGCCAGTTTGCGCGGCCCGAGGGCCCGGTCGGGCGGCTGCTCGTGGCGCCGCTGCTCGATTTCATCGGGCGGCCGATGATGGCGGATGCGCTGGCGGCGCTGGAGCCGGCGGCCGGCGAGGCAATCCTCGACCTCGGGGTGGGCGGCGGCTGGCTGTCGGCCCGGCTCGCCGAGCGCGGCTGCCGGGTGACAGGGATCGACCCCTCGCCCGAGGTGCTGGCCCGGATGCGCCGGCGCCTGCCGGCGGCGCGATTCATGGT
>JBKBUL010000025.1:0-27079 GCA_046290045.1 Sphingomonadaceae bacterium | reverse complement strand
CGTCGCGGTCGCGCGCGAGCGCGGCGCGCAGCCGCTCGGTTGCCTTGTAGGGCCGCTCGCAGCGCACATGCGCGCGCGCCGCCCAGAAGGCGGCCGCCGCCCGCAGGTGGCTCGGCGCCGCAAACGCCTGGCCCACCGCATCGAAATGCCGGGCCGCGCCCTCGCAGTCGTTCTGGCGGAAGGCCGCAAGCCCGGCCGTCCAGTGCGCCTGCGCCGCCCATTCGCCCGAGCCGTCGGCGGCGCGCTCGGCCAGCCGACGGGCGAGACCATCGTCGAGGTCGAGATAGGCGTCCCAGGCGGCGCGCTGGGTCCACTCGCTCTTCACCTCGCTCGTCAGCTCGGGGCCGTAGCGCTCCAGCAGTGCCTCGACCCCGGCCGCATCATTGGCGGCGATGCGGGCGCGGGCGGCCTCGGCAAAGGCGGAGTCGGCGCTCGTCTGGAGGCGGACGCCGCGCGGCCCCAGCGGCGGCGTCAGCCGCACCGGCACGAGGTCGCGGGTGCGGGCGAGCGGGGGCAGGTCGGTCGCGCCGGCGCGGCGGGCGAGGCCGGCGATGGTGCGGGCCTGCGGCGCGTCGGGATTGGCCTCGAGCCAGGCGACCAGCCGGGTGAGGCCGGCGCCCGGCCCCTGGGCGATCAGCAGCTGCGCTTCGGCGGTGTCGTGGAGGAGACCGCGCGGCATGCCTGCGAGCAGGGTGCGCGCCTCGGCAAGCCGCCCCTGCGCGATCGCCCGGAACAGCGCGCGATACTGGCTTCGCATTGCGGGGGACAGTTGCGCCGGCACCGATCGCTCGCGCGGCGACAGAGGGTCCGAGATGGCGGTTGCGGTGACCTCGATCGCCTCGTCGCCGCTGGCGGCCGGCGTCTCGACCGGGTCGCCGGCGAGCGCGTCGGGCGGTGCCTCCTGGGCGGCAAGCGGGGCGGCGCCGGCCAGCAGCAGGGCGGCAAGGGTCGCACGGATCATGGCCGCGCCCCTGCCTGAAGCAGGCCGTTGAGGGCAAGAAGATCGGCCCAGGCCAGCGCCTTCTTCTCCGGCGCCCGCAGCAGATAGGCGGGGTTGAAGGTGGCGAGCGCCGGGATCGGCCCGGCGCCGGCATCCACCACCAGCGGCTGGCCGCGGATCTCGCTGATGGTGGCCGAGGTTCCGACCAGCGCCTGTGTCGGGATCTTGCCGAGCAGCAGCAGCAGGCGTGGGGCGACCAGCCGGATGTGCGCGCGGGCCAGCGGCAGTTCGGCGGCGACCGCCTCGTCCGGCGGCGGCCCCGGCAGCCGGCGGCGCGGGCAGAGAAGGGCGATGTAGGCGGAGCTTCGGTCGAGCCCGATGGCGGCCAGCATCCGGTCGAGCAGCTGGCCGGCCGGGCCGGTGAAGGGGCGGCCGGTCCTCAGATCCTCGGCCGACGGCGCCTCGCCGATCACCATCAGGCCGGCGCGCGGATTGCCGTCGGCGACGGGGGCCCCTGGCGCCTCGGCCCGGATCCGTGCCACCAGCTCGTCGAGGCTCGCGGGCTCGCCCGGGTCCGGACGGTGCGGGGCTGGTGTGGCCGGGGCGGTGCGGGGGCGCTCAGGCTCGTTGAAGGCGCTTGCGGCTGCCTCGGCCAGACGCGCCTGGGCGAACCAGGGCGTCGGCGCGTCGGCGACGAGGGTGTCCGCGCCGGACAGCCGCCACCAGTCGAGGATGGTGGCGAGATCGTCGGGCGGAAGCGTACCCCCCCTCTCCCTGCGGGCCGCTGGCATGGGACGGGACCATTGGCCGGCCGCGCCGCGCGGTCAAGCCCTGCGACCCCGCGCAGCGCCCCTTGCGGGTTGAAATCGCGCCGCCGTGCGACGAAGAGAGCCCGACGACAGATGAACGAGGCCCCCTGCCCATGACGACTGACACCATCGTTCGCGAAGCCATGCCCTATGACCTGGTGATCGTCGGCGCCGGCCCGGCGGGCCTGGCGGCCGCCATCCGCGCCAAGCAGGTCGCGGCCGGAAAGGGGCTGGACCTGTCGGTCTGCGTGCTCGAGAAGGGGTCCGAGGTGGGCGCCCACATCCTCTCGGGCGCCGTCGTCGATCCGAAGGCGCTCGACGAGCTGCTGCCCGACTGGCGGAGCATGGGCTGCCCCATGGCCGAGGTTCCGGTCACCGAGAACCATCACTGGGTGCTGACCAGGGCCAAGAAATACGAGTTCCCGCATGCCTTGCTGCCGCCCTTCATGAGCAACAGGGGCACCTACACCGGCAGCCTCGGCAACCTCTGCCGCTGGCTGGCGCAGCAGGCCGAAGCGCTTGGCGTCGAGATCTTTCCGGGCTTTGCCGCCGCCGAAGTGCTGTTCAACGAGGATGGCTCGGTCAAGGGCGTCGCAACCGGCGACATGGGCGTCCGGCGCGATGGCAGCCACGGCCCCAATTTCCAGCCGGGCCTCGAGCTGCATGCCAAATACACCTTCTTCGCCGAAGGGGTGCGCGGGCATCTTTCGAAGCAGCTGATCCGCCGCTTCGACCTCGCGCGCGACAGCGAGCCGCAGGTCTATGGCATCGGGATCAAGGAGCTGTGGGACGTCCGGCCCGAGAATCACGTGCCGGGCAAGGTGATCCACACCCAGGGCTGGCCGCTTTCGGATGCCTGGGGCGGCGGCTTCATCTACCACCAGGCGAACAACCAGGTGGCGCTCGGCTTCGTTGTGGCACTGAGCTACCGCAACCCGCACCTCTCCCCCTTCGACGAGATGCAGCGCTGGAAGACGCACCCGGCGATCCGCGCCATGCTGGAGGGCGGCCGGCGCGTCGCCTATGGCGCGCGCGCCATCAACGAGGGCGGCTGGCAGGCGGTGCCGAAGCTCGCCTTCCCGGGCGGCGCGCTCATCGGCTGCTCGGCGGGCTTCGTGAACGTGCCGCGCATCAAGGGCAGCCACACCGCCATGAAGACGGGGATGATGGCCGCCGAGGCCGCGGTCGAGGCGATCGCGGCGCAGCGCGGCGGCGACGTGCTCGACGCCTATGAGGCAGCCTATCGCTCGAGCTGGGTCGAGGCCGAGCTTCGCAAGGTCCGCAACACCGAGCCGCTGGTCGCCCGCTTCGGGGACGTGGTGGGCACCGGGCTTGCGGGGCTCACCATGTGGCTCGAGCATCTCGGCGTCCGAATGCCCTTCACGCTCGGCCACAAGCCCGACCACACCAAGCTGTGGCGCAAGGAGCATTGCCACCCGATCGACTATCCCAAACCCGATGGCGTGATCAGCTTCGACAAGCTGTCGAGCGTGTTCCTCTCGAACACCAACCACGAGGAGGATCAGCCGGTCCATCTGAGGCTGACCGACCCCGAGATTCCCGTGCGGGTGAACCTGCCGCTCTATGACGAGCCGGCGCAGCGCTACTGCCCGGCCGGCGTCTACGAGATCGTGGGGCGGGAGACGGGCGAGCCGCGCTTCCAGATCAACGCCCAGAACTGCGTCCACTGCAAGACCTGCGACATCAAGGATCCGGCGCAGAACATCACCTGGGTGACGCCCGAAGGCGGCGGCGGCCCCAACTATCCGAACATGTGAGCGAAGGCGGCTGCGGACATGGCAAGGCCATGGCCCGCAGACTCGCCGCAGCGCCCGGCCGGCGGGGCAGGCCGCTCCGGCGGCTTTGCCCGCGAACGCGGCTTGGCCGGTTCGACCACTCAACCGAAGGCGGCCGCCATCCGTGTGCAGCGCGGACTGGCGGACTCGCCGCAGCGTCAGGACGGCGGGGCAGGGTCCAACATCCGCGAAATAACCAATACGGTTGTTCCACGTGGAACAATCAGGCGATTCCGGTTGGAGCTTCGGTGTCCGTGCCTGCCATTGCTGCCCGCCGCCGCGCCTTGGCCAGCGCCGTCCCGATCCGCCGCAGCCGCTGGGCTTCCATCAGCGCCAGATCGAGCGCCTCGGCAGAGAGCTGCCCGCGCGCCGTGTCGGCCAGCAGGCCCCGCTTCAGCACCTGATAGGCCTTCTCGATGGCGCGGGCGCCGGCCGGCCCGGGGGCGGTATCGTGCGCCACGGCCTCGACCGCCGCGAGCAGCGCCGACCAGGCCGAGGCCGGCCCATGCTGCCGCGCTTCGGGGTCCAGCCGGGCGAGCAGAGTGAGGGCGGTTTCGAGGTGCTGGCGGGCACGCAGCAGGTCGGCGAGCGCCTCGACGGTCGCCGCCCGAAGCTCGGTCCGCGACAGACGATCGACCCAGTCGCGCATGGCCGCTGCAAGCGCGTGCGCCTCGCCAAGGCCGGTGACGGCTGCGCGCCCCTGTGCGGCAAGGGCGTCGCGCGTCAGGCGCGAGACGAGCTCGTCGAGATGGCCCTGTTCCAGCCGCAGGGCCTCGACGGCCAGGTCGGGCAGGCTTGCGAGCGTCGGGTCGAGGTGGCGGGGCTGGGCGGACGGGCCGGCGCGGGGCGCGAAGCGGCCTTCGAGCCAGCGGCCGAGCGGGCGGGCGAGCGGCACCATCAGCAGGACGCCGAGCAGGTTGAACAGGGTGTGGAAGATGGCCAGCACGGTCGCCGGCAGCGCCTGGCCCGTCGCGCCCTCGGCGGCAGCGGTGGCGAGCGCGACCAGTGGCGCGAGCAGGGCAAGCGCCACGGCCGCCGTCAGCAGGTTGAACAGGATGTGCGCGGCAGCCACCCGCCGGGCTGCCGGCGTTGCGCCAAGGGCTGCGAACAGGGCAGTGGACGTGGTGCCGAGATTGGTGCCGACGACGACGGCGGCTGCCGGCAGCAGCGACAGGCCGCCGCTGCTTGCGGCTGTCAGCGCGATGGCGATCGCCGCACTCGAGGACTGGGTGAGCGCGGTGAGCGCGAAGCCAAGGGTGACGAAGCCGAGGAGGGCAGCCGGCCCGGGCGCGCCGCCGGGGTCGGGCAGGATCGTCTCCAGCCCCTGAAACCCCTGCTGGAGCGTGCCGACGCCCAGGAAGAACAGCCCGAATCCGGCCAGCGCCTGGCCGGCCGCGGACAGGCGCGGCCGGCGCTTCAGCGCCAGCGAGGCGGCCATGCCGAGCCCCAGCATCGGCAGCGCCAGCGCCACGACATCGAGCTTCAGGCCGACGAGCGCCACCAGCCAGCCCGTCATGGTGGTGCCGACATTCGCGCCGAACACCACCCAGATCGCCTGGTTGAGGGAGAGAAGCCCGGCATTGACGAAGCCGACGGTTGCCACCGTCACCGCGCTGGAGGACTGGACCAGTGCAGTGATGAGCAGGCCCGAGGCAAGCCCCCGTGCCGCCGTCCGGGTCCAGCGGCCGAGCAGGTCCTTCAGCGCCGGGCCGGCGGCCTGCTTCAGGCCGTCGGTCAGCATCGACATGCCGAGCAGGAACAGGCCGAGCCCGCCGACGAGGGTGGCGATGGTTCCCGGCATGGCTCAGGCGGGTTGCGGCGGCCTCGGTGCGCTGAGCGCCCAGCGGGTCAGCGCCCCGAGCCCGCTCGTCGCGCCGCGCAGCAGCGGCCCGGGCAGTGGCGGCTGGGCAATCCCGTGCATCCGTCGTGCCCAGCCAGGCATCAGGTCGATGGCGGCCGCGACCATGAGCCGCTGCGCCGGCGCCAGCGCCGGGCGCGGGGCTGGGGCCGACAGCAGCAGCCGGGCGACTTCGCGGGTGCGCTGATCGGCGCGAAGCTCGGGCCGGATGTCGATCAGGAAGGCCTCGGCGGCGCGACGGGTCGTGGGCATGGGGTCGGCGCCCAGCCGGCGGGCGATCGCGGCCATGTCGGCCACATAGGCGTCCTGGCGGCGAAGCGGCATGGCGGGCTCGCGGTAACGCACCCAGGCGCCGAGAAACCCCAGCGCCTCGGTGACGCCGACGAAGGCGAGGAGGCGCGGGTCGTTGGCGTGGTAGGGCGTACCGCCGGGAAGCCGGCCCCGCACGGCCGCGTGGATGCGGTTCACCCGCTCGATGGCGGCGAGCGCGGCTGCCCGATCGCCATAGGTGGTGGTGGCGATGAAGGCGGCCGTGCGCCGCAGCCGGCCGCCCATGTCGGTGCGGAAGCTGGAGAAGTCCCACACGCCGGCCAGCGCTGCCGGATGCAGCATCTGCACCATCAGCGAGGCGATCCCGCCGATCATCATCGTCGTCACGTCGGCATTCACCTCGAAGGCGACCGCGCCTTCCGGCAGCAGCCGGGCGTCGGGCGGCGCGGCGGTGACGCTCGGCCGGCCAGACGGGTCGGCGAAGGGCCGGCGCACTTCGGCGGCGATGCGATCCCTCAGCGAGGCCATGCGCCGATTATGGGCCGACCTCAACGCCCTGTCACGGGCGGGCCGGCCGATCAGCCGAGCCGGTTGCCGGCCTCGTCCATCAGCACCTCGCGCCGCCCGACATGGTCGGGGGACGAGATGAGGCCCATTTCCTCCATCTGGTCGATGAGACGCGCGGCCGAGTTGTAGCCGATCCGGAGCTGGCGCTGCAGGTAGGAGATGGTCGCCTTGCGGCTGGTGGCGACGATCTGGATCGCCTGCGAGAGAAGGTCGCCGTCGCCGCCCTTCGCGCCCGCCGCGCCGCCGGCCGCCGCCAGCCCCTCGAAGCCGTCGGGGCCGTCGGGCTCCTCCGTCACGCCCGAGACATAGTCGGGCGAGCCCTGCGCCTTCCAGTGGCGGGCGACTGCCTCCACTTCCTCGTCCGAGACGAAGGGGCCGTGCACGCGCACCATGTCCTTGCCGCCCGCGACATAGAGCATGTCGCCCTTGCCGAGCAGCTGCTCGGCGCCCTGTTCGCCAAGGATGGTGCGGCTGTCGATCTTGGAGGTGACCTGGAAACTGATCCGCCGCGGCAGGTTCGCCTTGATGACGCCGGTGATCACATCGACCGACGGTCGCTGCGTTGCCATGATGAGGTGGATGCCCGCCGCGCGCGCCTTCTGGGCGAGGCGCTGGATCAGATACTCCACTTCCTTGCCCGCCGTCATCATCAGGTCGGCCAGTTCATCGACGATGATGACGATGAGCGGCAGGGGTTCGAGCGGCAGGCTCACATCCTCGAAGACGGGCTTGCCCTCCTCGTCCCAGCCGGTCTGCACGCGCTTGACGAAGGGCCTGCCGGCCTTCTGGGCCTCGCGCACCTTCTCATTGTAGCCGGCGAGCGAGCGCACGTTGATGTGCGCCATGTTGCGGTAGCGTTCCTCCATCTGCTCGACCGCCCATTTGAGCGCGCGGATCGCCTTCGACGGCTCGGTGACGACCGGGGCGAGCAGGTGCGGGATCTCGTCATAGACGCTGAGTTCCAGCATCTTGGGGTCGATCATGATCATCCGGCACTGGTCGGGCCTGAGGCGGTAGAGCAGGGACAGGATCATCGCGTTCAGGCCCACCGACTTGCCCGAGCCGGTGGTGCCGGCGATCAGCAGGTGCGGCATGGGCGCAAGGTCGGCAATCACGGGCGCGCCCGAAATGTCCTTGCCGAGCACCATGGGCAGCGTGCCGGTGCTGCGCTGGAAGCTGTCGGAGGCGATCAGTTCTGAGAGCGCCACCGTCTCCCGCCGGAGGTTGGGCAGCTCGATCCCGATCACGTTGCGCCCGGGGATGGTGGCGACCCGGGCCGAGACCGCGCTCATCGAGCGAGCGATGTCGTCGGCCAGCCCGATCACCCGGCTCGCCTTGATGCCCGGCGCCGGCTCCAGCTCGTAGAGAGTGACGACCGGGCCCTGCGCCAGCCCGACGATCCGGCCCTTCACGCCATAATCGTCGAGCACCGCCTCGAGCAGCCGTGCGTTCTGCTCGAGCGCGGCCTCGTCGAGCCCGCCGCCATCAGGGCGCGGGGGCGGCTTCAGCAGCGACAGCGGCGGCAGGTCGGCGCGGTCGCCCAGCGCCAGCGAGGCCTGGCGCCCGGGCGGCTCGCGCGGCGGCTGCGGGCGCGGCGCGGGGCCGGCGATCCGCCGCGCCGGGGCCTCGGCCTCGGGCGCGGGCAGCGGATTGGCGCGGACCCGGCGCGGCGCTTCGGGCAGGCCGGGCTGGACGGTCTCGCCTGCATCGACGCGGCGGCGGGGAAGGGCGGCGAACAGGCCGGCCAGATCGGCCAGACGGGGCCGGAGCGCGACCCAGAGCGTGGCGATCGCAAGAGCCCCGGCAAGGCCCGCGACGCCGAGCGCGACGAGCGCCGGGTCGATCCCGGCGGGAAGCGGGATCGCCGCGACGAGACGGGCAGCCACATGGCCGATGACGCCACCCGCGCCCGCCTCGATCCCCGCGACCGGCGACGGCCAGGCAAGCCCCAGCGCGATCGACGCGAACAGGAGGGCGAGCGCGGTTGCGCCCACCATGCGCTGCAGGCCCACGCCGGGCCGGTCGAGCGCGAGGCGAAGGCCGGCGAGCAGCAGCACCGGGACAAGCAGCCAGGCGGCAAGGCCCGAGGCCTGCAGCAGCAGGTCTGAGAGATGCGCGCCGAATGCGCCGCCGAGGTTGCGCGGGGCCGTCGACGTCGCGCTGTTGAAGGAGGGATCGGCCGGGTTCCAGGTGGCGAGCATGCCGGCAAGCATCAGGCCCGCCGCCAGCACGGTGAAGCCGGCGACAAGGCGAAGCGCCGCCCGCCCGGCCCGGGCCGCCCGCTCGGCCAGGCTGGGCGCGCCACCCGGGCCGGGCCGACGCCAGGGGGCAGCCTCCATCAGCGACTGGTAGGTGGTGGCCACGCCTGCTCCCGTCCGTCTCGTGCGGCGGTGTGCCGGCGCGAGGGGCCGATGGTCAAGCCTTTGTTCCTGCTATGTCCCGATTCGCCCTTGCCTGTGGCGGTCGAGTCACGCGCCCGGTCCGGAAAGAAAGGCCCGGAACGGGGAGGGTTCCGGGCCTTGAAGGGGTGGACGATGGCCGGCTGGACCGGATCGTCCCGAAGCGAGCACAGGAGCCCATGGGCACCCGAAATCACCTTATTCAAGCGCCGTGCCAACCGGCCCACAGGCGAGCGGACGGCCGCTCGCGCGGCCTGGCTGCCTGTTTTTCAGGCAGTTTCGAGCCCGGAGGGCCGCGCTGCACCAACCATGGGCAATCGCGGCCCGCTTGTCGCGCCCGTCCGGGAGGGCTTGGGCGGGCTGGCGGCAGGCGCTATCAGCCTGGGCATGACAACGCCCGCCCCGCTCCGCTTCGATGCCCTGATCGTGGGCGGCGGCCTCGTCGGGCAGGCGCTGGCGCTGGCGCTCGCCGCGCATGAGCTGGACGCGGCGGTGATCGAGCGCGCCGATCCGGATGCGCACCTGGCGCCGGCCTTCGACGGGCGTGCCTCGGCGATCGCGTCGGCCAGTGCCCGGATGCTGCGCGCGCTGGGCTTCGCCAACCTCCTCGACGAGGAAGGTTGTCCCATCCGGGCGATCCGCGTGACCGACGGGCTGAGCCCGCGCCACCTCCATTTCGACAGCGAGGAGGCGACACCGGCCGAGCCGCTGGGCACCATGCTCGAGAACCGGGCGCTTCGCGCAAGCCTCTTGGCGCGGCTGCGCGCCGAGCCGCGGATCCGCCTGTTCGCGCCGGCGCGGATCGAGGCGGTCGAGCGCGGCGAGCATCGCGCCCGGATCGACCTGTCGGACGGGACGGCGCTGGAAGCGCCGGTGATCCTCGGCTGCGACGGGCGGCCGAGCCCGCTCCGCGAGGCGGCTGGGATCCGCGTGGCGCGCTGGCGCTATGACGGGACGGCGATCGTGACCATGCTGGCGCACGAGCGGCCGCACGACCATGTGGCCTCCGAGCTCTTCTACCCGGCAGGCCCCTTCGCGCAGCTGCCGATGCGCGATCTCGCCGATGGGCGGCACCGCTCGGCGCTGGTGTGGACGGTCCGGAGCCGCGATGCCGACGGCGTGCTGAAGCTCGGCCCCCGCGCGCTGGCGCACGAGGCCGAGAAGCGCATGGGCGGATTCCTGGGCGCGATCGAGCTGGTGGCGCCGGCGAGCGCCTATCCGCTTGGCCTCCACCATGCCGAACGCTACTGGGCGAACCGGCTGATCCTGGTGGGCGATGCCGCGCATGGCATCCACCCCATCGCCGGCCAGGGCCTGAACCTGGGCCTGCGCGATGTCGCGACGCTGGCCGAGGTGCTGTCCTCCTCGGCGCGGCTGGGGCTCGACCTTGGCCACCCCGATGTCGCGCGCCGCTACGAGCGCTGGCGCCGGGCCGACAACAGCCTGACGGCCTTTGCAACCGATGCGCTCGCCCGCCTGTTCGCCGTGCCCGGCCGCGCCGCGCAGGAGGTGCGGAGCTTCGGCCTGGCGACGGTCAACCGGATCGCGCCGCTGAAGCGCGGATTCATGGGCATCGCGCGCGGCGAGGCCGGCGACCTGCCGCCGCTTCTGAAGGGCGAGATCGGCTGAGCGCGGCCGGCTACTGGACGGTCGGGTCGGCGGACGCGGCCTCGGGCGTGGGCGCGAACTGCATCAGCATGACGAGCGTTCGCGCCCGGTCGGGCAGGGTTGCTGCCTCGAGCAGCGCCTGCCGCTCGGCCGGCTGGAAGGGGCAGACGACCGACAGCGTGTTGACGAGGCTTTCATCGTCGGCGTTGCGAACCGCGTCCCAGTCGGCGGAGAGGCCCTGCGCCTCGAGATAGGCCTTCAAGCGGGCCTCGAGATCGGCGCGGGCGACGGCGGCAAGCGGCTCGGCCGGGCTCCAGTCGGCGGCGTGGGGCGCATAGTCCACCTCGGCCTGGCGGTAGGCGGTGGTGACCGGCAGCTCCTCGGTCAGGCGGAAGCGCGCCAGCCCGGCGAGCGCGATCAGGTAGCGGCCATCCCCGGTCTCGGCATATTGGGTGATGCGGCCGATGGTGCCGACCTCGAACAGCGGCGGACGATCCTCGGGCAGGTCGGCGCGCGGCTGGATGATGGCGATCATCCGGTCATCGGCCATGGCGTCGCGGACCATGGCGAGATAGCGCGGCTCGAAGATGTTGAGCGGCATGGTCGCGCGCGGCAGCAGGATCGCGCCCGACAGCGGGAACAGCCGCACCCGCCGGGGAAGATCCGCAAGGCTGGCCGGCGGGTGCATGGGGGCCTTCAGGAAAAGAGCAGCTGCGAGAGGCGGCGGCGGGTCGCGACCGACCAGGGATCGCCGAAGCCGGCCGCCTCGATCAGCTTGAGGAGCTGCGCGCGTGCTGCGCCCTCGTTCCAGTCGCGGTCGGCGGCGATCGAGGCCAGCAGCTGGTCGGCCGCGGCGTCGCGCCGGCCCGCGGCGAACAGCGCCTGGGCGAGATCGATGCGGGCCTGGTGGTCGGCCGGGTCGGCGGCGATCCGGGCCTCGAGCGCGGCCAGCTCGGCCGGCGGGGCCGCCTTCCGCGCGAGATCGAGCGCGGCGCGCGCCTGGACGACCGCGGGGTCGGTGCTGTCGGCCGGAAGCGCCGCGAGCGCGGCCTCGGCGCCTTCGACCTGGCCGAGCGCGAGCAGCGCGCGGGCATAGCCGGCGATGATGTCGGCGCGGTCGGGAAGCTCGCGGGCCAGCGCGGCGAAGGCCTCGGCGGCTGCCTCGGCCTCGCCGTCGGCCAGCGCCCGGTTGGCGGCCTCGACGATGGCCTCGATGTCGGCCTCCGCGTCGCTCGGCGGCAGGCCGGACAGGATCTTGTCGAGGAAGGCCTTGATCTCCCGCTCGGACCGCGCCCCGACGAAGCCATCGACGGGCCGCCCGCCGACGAAGGCATAGACGGTGGGCACCGACTGGATCCGGAACTGCTCGGCGATCAGGCGCTGGCGATCGATATCGACGACGACCTGCTTCGCCCGGCCGCCGGTGTCGGCGATGGCCCTGTCGATGAGCGGGGCGAGCTGCTTGCAGGGGCCGCACCAGTCGGCGGTGAAGCGGACAAGGACGGGCGTGGTGAGCGAGGCTTCGAGCACGTCGCGCCGGAAGGCATCGATGGCGGCGCGGTCGTCGGCGGAAAGGGGCATGGTGGCCACGGGGATCGGCTCCGGCTGGTCTGTGTGGTCATGGATATGGGCTGCGCGGAACCTTAATGGAAGGGGCTTGCGCGCACCGGGCCGGCTGGGCTAGGGCGCGCCTCTCATGTGCGGTCGGGCGCCCCTCTGGCGCCTCGCACCCGGACTGGTTCGCGGGCGTAGCTCAGGGGTAGAGCGCAACCTTGCCAAGGTTGAAGTCGAGGGTTCGAATCCCTTCGCCCGCTCCAGTCGCGAATTCATACCCGTGATCTTGCCGCTTGGGGAAGGGTTCCGTCGTTGATGCGTATCGGGCACGCCGCGGGACAGGGCCTGTATCTGCGGGCGAGGTCGGCGGCGACGCCTTGACGATCGCTGCTTGGGATGGCGGGTTGCCGCGATGGAGCGCGCGTGGTGGCAGGGGACGGCAGCTGAGCTGCTCACAGCTGACTCGGGCGCTGTTCGCGACCGCCTGACCGGCTGGCTGCAATTCCCGCTCGAACCTGCCCAGCGAGATGCCTGGGCCTGGACGATCGAACATTTGAAATCCGTCGGGGCGGCCATCCCGGACGCCCATATGTTCCTTGAGTTTTCCATCCCGCGCATGGGGCGCCGCGCCGATGCGGTGATCGTGGTTGGCGGCATCGTGTTCGTTGTGGAGTACAAGGTTGGCCTGCGCGACTTCCCGCGCCATGCGATCGAGCAGGTTCATGGCTATGCGCTCGACCTCAAGAGCTTCCATGCAACCAGCCACGACAAACGGTTGGTGCCAATACTTGTCGCCACCCATGCACCTGCCCAGGCGATCGAGCTGGGGTTTGCGACGGATGGAGTCGCGGCGCCCGTTCGGCTTTCAGGAGACGATCTGCTGCCTGCGATCCGGCAGACAATCGCGGCCAGCGGCGGTCCCGGGTTCGATCCGATCGCCTGGGCTGAGGGGGCTTACAGGCCAACGCCGACGATTATCGAAGCTGCCCAGGCCATGTTCCGTGGTCATGCGGTCGCTGAAATCTCCCGATCTGAAGCAGGCGCCGAAAACCTCACCGCAACCGCCGACGTCATCTCGGCCGTTATTCAGGAAGCGCACTTGAAGCATCGCAAGGCTCTCTGCTTCGTGACGGGTGTGCCCGGCGCGGGCAAGACGCTTGCCGGCCTCAATATCGTGTGCGGAAGGATGGGGGGCGATTCCGGTGAAGATGCGACGTTCCTGTCGGGCAACGGTCCGCTAGTCGCTGTGCTGCGCGAGGCTTTGAAACGGGACCTGCGTCGTCGTGCAGGGGCACCCGCTCCGGGCGATCCGGAAGCCAAACACGTGGCCGGCCGATCTCCAGACAAGTTCGTGCAGAATGTCCATCATTTCCGTGACGAATATGCTGGCAATCAGGCCCCTCCGTCCGAGCATGTTGTGGTGTTCGACGAGGCGCAGCGGGCCTGGAACCAGGCGGAAACGGCGCGCTTCATGCGGGAAAAGCGGGGGCTGACGGATTTTGCCCAATCGGAGCCCGAATTCCTGCTTTCGGTGATGGACCGCCATCCTGACTGGTGTGTCGTGATCTGTCTGGTCGGCGAAGGCCAGGAGATCAACCGCGGCGAGGCGGGCATCGGCGCGTGGGTCGCGGCGCTTGCGCAGAGCCGTCTGAAGGATTGGCTGGTCTATGCGCCGCCGCAACTGATAGGATCGGCGTCGTCGCTGTCGGCAGACTTGCGTTGGCTTTTGGAGAAGCGTGTCAGACGCCTCGACGCTGCGCTCCACCTCGCCACGTCCATCCGGTCATTCCGGTCGGAAATCGTATCCGCATACGTCGCTGCGCTGCTGGCCGATGACAGCAAGAGAGCGAGGGAGATCCTCCCGGATCCGGGCCGTTTCCCGATCGTCCGGACCCGCAGCCTGGTCGAGGCCCGCGCCTGGCTTCGCGGCCAGCGCCGGGCTGGCGAACGGGCAGGTCTTGTTGCGTCGTCAAATGCGATCCGTCTGAAACCCGAAGGGCTGCATGTGAAAGCGAAGATTGATGTGCCCGCCTGGTTTCTCAATGAAGGTGACGACATCAGGGCCTCCAACGCCCTTGAGGATGCTGCAACCGAGTTCGACGTTCAGGGCCTCGAGCTGGACTGGGTCGGGATAGCTTGGGATCTCAATTTGCTGCGCGGGCCATCTGGCTGGGTCCCTCGCCGCTTCCGAGGTACCACATGGGAAGCGGTGAACGAGCCCGACAAGCAGGCATATGTCCTCAACAGCTATCGAGTCCTTCTTACCCGCGCTCGCCAAGGCATGGTGATCTTCGTGCCACCTGGCGATCAACAAGACCCAACCCGACCTCCAAATTCCTACGACGCGATCGACGCTTGGCTTGCGGATTGCGGGATACCCTCCATTCAACAGTTGGGGACGCGCTAGGCTTGCTGCCCATGCAAGGGCCGGGCGTTGCGCGCGGGTTGGCGGAGGCCGGCCCTGCGGTCGAGCGCGGGCTCCCTTCCCCCCGATGAGGCGGCGGACCCTGCCGGCGCCTGCGACCGGCTCTGGGCCGAGCCTGGCGCGCCCTGCGGCGCTGTTCGAGTGGACGGAGCGGCATGACCGCCGAGGCTGGCCCCTGAGGCTGGAAGCCGGCCGCGCCGGCGGGCAAGGTGCGCAGCAGGAGGTGATTCGATGGCGCTGGTGAAGGTGGAGGTGGCCGAGCGGATCGCGGTCGTGACGCTCGATCGGCCGGAGGCGATGAACGCGATGAACCGGGCGATGCGGCGCGAGCTGGCAGCCGCCATGCAGGAGATGGACTCGCGCACGGACGTGGCCGTGGTGATCCTGACCGGGGCGGGCGAGCGTGCGTTCACCGCCGGCCTCGACCTGAAGGAGCTGGCGGCCGAGCCGGACGCCATGGCCGACACCACCGGCCAGGACCCGGATTCCAACCCGGTAAAGGCCGTGGAACAGTGCGGCAAGCCGGTGATCGGGGCGATCAACGGGGTTGCCATCACCGGCGGGTTCGAGCTGGCGCTCGCCTGCGACCTGATGATCGCCGCCGAGACGGCGCGCTTTGCCGATACCCACGCGCGCGTCGGAATCATGCCCGGCTGGGGGCTGTCGCAGAAACTGTCCCGCATCATCGGGCCGGGGCGTGCCAAGCAGCTGAGCTTCACGGGCAATTTCCTCGATGCCCGCACCGCCGAGCAATGGGGGCTGGTGAACCGGGTGGTGCCGCTGTGGGATCTGCTCACCAAGGCGCGCGAACTGGCGGCCGACATGGCGACCATCGAGCCTGCCTTCCTGCGCCAATACAAGGCGCTGATCGACGATGGCTTTGCCCGCACGCTGGGCGAGGGGCTGGCGCTGGAGGCCGAACGGTCCTCGGCGGCCAACCGGGCCGTGACGCCCGATGCCGTCGCCGCCCGCCGCGAGGCGGTGCAGCAGCGCGGCCGCAGCCAGACGGGAGCCTGAGAATGCCGAAGCCGAAGCTGATCGCCGCCCTGCTGGCGGCCCTCGCCCCCGCCCTTGCCCCGGCGCTGGCCCACGATGAGCCCTGGGGGCGAACCCAGTCGCCGGGGGCCGAGGCTTCGGCGGCCGGCCCGACGCTGCTGGTGACGGCCGCGCGCATGGTGGACGTCATCGCCGGGCGGATGGTGGAGCGGCCGGCGATCCTGGTGAAGGACGGGCGGATCGCCGCCGTCGGCCAGCAGGGCAGCCTTGCCGTGCCCGAGGGGACGCGAAGGCTCGATCTCGGCGGGCTGACGCTCGTGCCCGGTCTCATCGACATGCATGTCCACCTGACGTCGGACCCGCGCATCAGCCGGGTTGACCGGTTCCTGATGACCGACAGCTTCTGGCCTCACGTGGGGGCGGCGAACGCGCGCAAGATGCTGGACGCGGGCTTCACCACGGTGCGCAACGTCGGCTCGGCCGACTTCATGGACGTGGGCCTGAAGCAGGCGATCGAGGCGGGGCATGTGACGGGCCCCCGGATCGTGCCGGCGACCTGGTCGCTGGGGGCGACCGGCGGCCATTGCGATTCGAACTGGCTTCCGCCCAGCCTGTCGCAGCCGTCGCGCGGGGCCGCCGACGGGCCGGAGGCGTTCCGGGCGAAGGTGCGCGAGATGCGCAAGTTCGGGGCCGAGGTGATCAAGGTGTGCGCGACCGGGGGGGTGTTCAGCCGGAACACCGAGGTGGGCCAGCAGCAGATGCGCGAGGAGGAGTTGCGCGCGGTGGTGGAGGAAGCGCGGCTGTGGGGCCTGAGGACGGCGGCGCACGCGCACGGCACGAGCGGAATCAAGGCGGCCATCCGCGCCGGGATCACGACCATCGAGCATGCAAGCCTGATCGACGAGGAGGGGATCAGGCTGGCGAAGGCCAATGGCACCTATTTGTCGATGGACATCTACAACACCGAGTTCACCCAGGCCGAGGGCCGGAAATATGGCGTGCTGGAGGACAATCTCCGCAAGGACCGCGAGGTGGCCGACGCCCAGCGCGAGGGCTTCCGCCGGGCCCATGCCGCGGGCGTGAGGATGGTGTTCGGATCGGACGCGGGCGTGATGCCGCACGAGCAGGCGCCGCGCCAGTTCGCGGTGATGGTTCGCTATGGCATGCGGCCCATCGAGGCGCTGCGCGCGGCGACCTTGAACGCCGCCGACGCGCTGGGGCGCTCGGCCGATCTCGGGGCGATTGCCCCCGGGCGACTGGCCGACCTGGTGGCGATCGACGGCGACCCGCTGGCCGACGTGACGGCGCTGGAGAAGGCGCGGGTTGTGCTGAAGGGCGGCGAGCTCGTCTCCGACCGGCGCTGAGCTGAGCCGTCCTACAGGAACAGGAGGGCGAGCGCCGCCAGCGCCATCAGACCGGTTGCGAGCCAGCCCAGCGCCAGCTGCCAGCGCGGCACGACCCAGGGCCCGAGCAGCCGGCGCGAGGCGCCGACCAGGAGGATGGCGGCCATCAGCGGCACGGCGATGATCCCGTTGATGACCGCGCTCCAGACGAGCGCGCGGATGGGATCGATGGGCAGGAAGACGATGAGCAGGCCGAGCAGCATGCCGGCCGCGATGACCGCATAGAAGGCGATCGCCTGCCGCGGCGCGCGCTCGAGGCCGGCCGGCCAGCCGCGAACCTCGGCGATCGCATAGGCGGCCGAGCCCGCGAGCACGGGAATGGCCAGCAGGCCGGTGCCGATGATCCCGGCCGAGAACAAGAGGAAGGCAAAGGGCCCGGCGATCGGGCGCAGTGCCTCGGCCGCCTCGGCCGAGGTGGTGATGTCGGTGATTCCCGCGCGGTTGAGCGTAACCGCCGTCGTCAGCATGATGAAGAAGGCGATGAGGTTGGAAAAGCCCATGCCGATAAGCGTGTCATAGCCGATGCGGCGAAGTTCGCCCGGGCCCTCCTCGGCGCCATCGGCGAGCGAATTGGGGAGGGGTCCGATCGCTGCATCCTCCACTTCCTGGGCCGCCTGCCAGAAGAAGAGATAGGGGCTGATGGTGGTGCCGAAGACGGCGACGATGATGAGGATCGTCTCGCGCTTCAGCTCGAGCTCGGGCTGGAGGAGGCCGCGCGCCACTTCGAGCCAGTCGATCTCGACCGTGAAGACGACGCCCACATAGGCGAAGAGCGCGAGCGTCAGCCATTTCAGAACGACGACATAGCGGTGGTAGGGCACAAACAGCTGGAGAAGCAGCGACAGCAGGGCGAAGACGATCGCGAAGCCGGCCTGCCAGCGCCCGACGAGAAGCTCGGCGGCCGCGCCCATGGCGGCGAGGTCGGCGCCGATGTTGATGGTGTTGGCGACGAACAGCAGCAGGACCAGCAGCATCACGACCGGACGCGGCAGCGTTGCTGCCAGATTGTCGGCAAGCCCGCGGCCCGTCACCCGGCCGATGCGCGCCGAGATCGCCTGGATCGCGGCCATGAGCGGATAGGTGAGGATGACCGTCCACAGCAGGTGGACCCCGAACTGCGCGCCGGCCTGGGAATAGGTGGCGATGCCGCTCGGGTCGTCGTCGGCCGCGCCGGTGACGAGGCCGGCGCCGAGCCTGGGGGAGGTCGACCAGGGCGCCGGGGTCCGGTTCGGGGGCGTTTCCATTGGCTGCATCGCTCCTGGTCCGGCCGGCGGCCCCGCTAGCTGCCCGCGGCTCGGCCGGCAAGCGCTGCCTTGGGGCACATGTTCGGGCTGTTGACGGGTGGGGGGGAAAGGAATATGGGCCGCGCTCGCTTGGCAGCGGGTGACATGCCTTCCCGCCAGGCGGACAGGAAACGACAGGCTGTGTCGCGCGCGAGAAGCCCGCTCGGCGGGTTGCTCGCGCTTATGCCGTGGGGAATCCCGCGGGCGGCGCGCGACCTGGAGTAGGCCGGCCGGATGGCGACCGCCGATCCCGGATCAGCCGAACAGCAGAAAGACCCGATTTCGAATGCCGACGATCAACCAGCTTATCCGCAAGGGCCGCGAGCCGCAGAGGGCGCGCAACAAGGTGCCCGCGATGGAGGCCTGCCCGCAGAAGCGCGGCGTGTGCACCCGCGTCTATACCACGACGCCCAAGAAGCCCAACTCGGCGCTTCGCAAGGTGGCCAAGATCCGCCTGACCAACGGCTTCGAGGTGATCGGCTACATCCCCGGCGAAGGCCACAACCTCCAGGAGCACTCGGTGGTGCTGATCCGCGGCGGCCGGGTGAAGGACCTGCCGGGGGTTCGCTACCATGTGCTGCGCGGCGTGCTCGACACGCAGGGCGTCAAGAACCGCAAGCAGTCGCGCTCGAAGTATGGCGCGAAGCGGCCGAAGTAAGGGGAGGCTGATCCATGTCCCGTCGTCGTCGCCCCGAGAAGCGCGAAATCCTGCCCGATCCCCGCTTCGGGGACCAGGTGCTGACCAAGTTCATGAACCTCGTGATGTACGAGGGGAAGAAGTCGGTCGCCGAGAATATCGTCTATTCCGCCCTCGACACCGTCGAGAGCCGCGCCAAGCGCGATCCGCTGGGCGTGTTCCATGACGCGCTCGCCAATGTGCGGCCGCTCGTCGAGGTGCGCTCGCGCCGGGTGGGGGGTGCCACCTACCAGGTGCCCGTCGAGGTGCGCCCCGAGCGCGCCCAGGCGCTCGCCATCCGCTGGCTGATCTCGGCCGCCCGCAACCGGCCGGAGAAGACCATGTCGGCGCGGCTGTCGGCCGAGCTGATGGAGGCCGCCAACAACCGCGGCGCGGCCGTCAAGAAGCGGGAGGACACGCACAAGATGGCGGAAGCCAACCGCGCCTTCTCGCACTACCGCTGGTAACCAGACCGACGCCTCCCTCGGAGTTTTCCCATGCCCCGCTCCCACCCGCTCGAGAAGTATCGCAACATCGGCATCATGGCGCACATCGATGCCGGCAAGACGACGACGACCGAGCGGATCCTCTATTACACCGGCAAGTCCTACAAGATCGGCGAGGTGCACGAGGGCACCGCGACGATGGACTGGATGGAACAGGAGCAGGAGCGGGGGATCACCATCACCTCGGCGGCCACGACCTGCTTCTGGAACGACCACCGGATCAACATCATCGACACGCCGGGCCACGTGGACTTCACCATCGAGGTCGAGCGCTCGCTCCGCGTGCTCGACGGCGCCATCACCTGCTTCGACGGCGTCGCCGGTGTCGAGCCGCAGTCGGAGACCGTGTGGCGGCAGGCCGACAAGTATCGCGTCCCGCGCATGTGCTTCGTGAACAAGCTCGACCGCACGGGGGCCAACTTCGAGCGCTGCGTGCAGATGATCAAGGATCGCCTCGGCGCGCGGCCGGCGGTGCTCTACCTGCCGATCGGGATCGAGAGCGACTTCGTCGGCCTGGTCGATCTCGTCGAGCAGCGGGCGATCGTCTGGCTGGAGGAATCGCTCGGCGCCAAGTTCGAGTACAAGGAGATCCCCGAGGACATGAAGGCGGCCGCCGCCGCCGCCCGCTCGGAGCTGATCGAGCTCGCCGTCGAGCAGGACGATGCGGCGATGGAGGCCTATCTGGAAGGCCAGGAGCCGGATGTGGCGACCTTGAAGGCGCTGATCCGCAAGGGGACGCTCGCCTTCGACTTCGTGCCGGTGCTGTGCGGCTCGGCCTTCAAGAACAAGGGCGTGCAGCCGCTGCTCGATGCCGTCATCGACTATCTGCCGAGCCCGCTCGACATTCCGCCGGTCAAGGGCGTGAAGCCCGGCACCGACGAGGAGGACATCCGCGAGACCTCCGACGACGCGCCGTTCGCGGCGCTCGCCTTCAAGATCATGACCGACCCCTTCGTCGGCACGCTGACCTTCGCGCGGATCTATTCGGGCAAGCTCGAGGCCTCGTCCACGGTGCTGAACTCGGTCAAGGACAAGCGCGAGAAGATCGGCCGCATGCTGCTGATGCATGCAAACAACCGCGAGGACATCAAGGAGGCCTATGCCGGCGACATCGTCGCGCTGGTGGGCCTCAAGGACGTGACGACCGGCGACACGCTGTGCGCGCCGACCAAGCCGATCATCCTCGAGCGCATGGAGTTCCCCGAACCGGTCATCGAGGTCGCCGTCGAGCCCAAGACCAAGGCCGACCAGGAGAAGATGGGCATCGCCCTCAACCGCCTGGCGCAGGAAGACCCGAGCTTCCGCGTGACCTCGGACGTGGAAAGCGGCCAGACGATCATCAAGGGGATGGGCGAACTCCACCTCGAGATCATCGTCGATCGCATGAAGCGCGAGTTCAAGGTGGAAGCCAATGTCGGCGCCCCGCAGGTCGCCTATCGCGAGAGCCTCGCCCGCAAGGTGGAGGTGGACTACACCCACAAGAAGCAGTCGGGCGGTTCGGGCCAGTTCGGCCGCGTCAAGATCGTGGTGGAACCCGGCGAGCGCGGCTCGGGCGTGCAGTTCGTGGACGAGGTGAAGGGCGGCAACGTCCCCAAGGAATATATCCCTGCGGTCGAGAAGGGGATCCGCGAGGTGGCGGAATCCGGCTCGCTGATCGGCTTCCCGATCATCGACTTCAAGGCGACGCTGGTCGATGGCGCCTATCACGACGTCGACTCCTCGGCGCTCGCCTTCGAGATCACCGGCCGCGGCGCGATGCGCGAGGCGGCGCAGAAGGCGGGCATCAAGCTCCTGGAGCCGATGATGAAGGTGGAGGTCGTGACGCCCGAGGAGTTCATGGGCGACTGCATCGGCGACCTCAATTCGCGGCGCGGGCAGATCCAGGGCACCGACACGCGCGGCAACGCGCAGGTGATCGAGGCGATGGTGCCGCTGGCCAACATGTTCGGCTATGTGAACCAGCTTCGCTCCATGACGCAGGGCCGCGCGCAATATACGATGCAATTCTCGCATTATGAGGAAGTGCCGGCCAACGTGGCCGAGGAAGTCAAGGCGAAGCTCGCCTGAAGCTGACGATCAGACAACGACTTAACGCAAAGAGGAACCAACATGGCGAAGGCGAAGTTCGAGCGGACCAAACCGCACTGCAACATCGGCACCATCGGTCACGTCGACCATGGCAAGACCTCGCTGACGGCGGCCATCACCAAGGTGCTGGCCGAGACCGGCGGCGCCACCTTCACGGCCTATGACCAGATCGACAAGGCCCCCGAGGAGCGCGAGCGCGGCATCACCATCTCGACCGCCCACGTCGAGTATGAGACGACGGCCCGCCACTATGCGCACGTCGACTGCCCCGGCCACGCCGACTATGTGAAGAACATGATCACGGGCGCGGCGCAGATGGACGGCGCCATCCTCGTCGTGTCGGCGACCGACGGCCCGATGCCGCAGACCCGCGAGCACATCCTGCTCGCCCGCCAGGTCGGCGTGCCGGCGCTCGTCGTGTTCATGAACAAGGTCGACCAAGTGGACGACCCCGAGATCCTCGAGCTCGTCGAGCTGGAGATCCGCGAGCTGCTCTCGAAGTATGAGTTTCCGGGCGACGACATTCCGATCATCAAGGGCTCGGCCCTGATGGCGCTGGAGGACAAGAACCCCGAGATCGGCAAGAACGCGATCCTCGAGCTGATGCGCGCGGTGGACGAATATATCCCGCAGCCGGAACGGCCGCTCGACAAGCCCTTCCTGATGCCGATCGAGGACGTCTTCTCGATCTCGGGCCGCGGCACGGTGGTGACCGGCCGGGTCGAGACGGGCATCATCAAGGTGGGCGAGGAAGTCGAGATCGTCGGCATCCGCGACACCGCCAAGACCGTCGTCACCGGCGTCGAGATGTTCCGCAAGCTGCTCGACCAGGGCCAGGCGGGCGACAACATCGGCGCGCTGCTGCGCGGCACCAAGCGCGAGGAAGTCGAGCGCGGGCAGGTGCTGTGCAAGCCGGGCTCGATCAAGCCCCACACCGAGTTCAAGGCGGAAGTCTATGTGCTGTCGAAGGACGAGGGTGGGCGCCACACGCCCTTCTTCGCCAACTACCGGCCGCAGTTCTACTTCCGCACGACCGACGTGACCGGCACCGTCGAGCTGCCCGAGGGCACCGAGATGGTCATGCCGGGTGACAATGTCACGCTGGGCGTGAAGCTGATCGCGCCGATCGCCATGGACCAGGGCCTGCGCTTCGCCATCCGCGAAGGCGGCCGGACCGTGGGCGCCGGGGTTGTCTCGGCGATCGTGAAGTAATATAGGCCTCGCTCCCGCCCGGCCGGCGATTCGTCGCGACAGGCCGGGCGGGCTTGCTTTTGGCGGCAGCACCGGAAGCCCCGGTTTCCGGCGGGTGCCGCAGCGCTGTTTGAACGGTCGGTTCGGGTCTGGCCTCTGGCGGGTGGATTCCGCCATTGGGCGGCAAGGTTGGGAAGACGATTGGGATCATGGAAACGCAGAACATCCGCATCCGTCTGAAGGCGTTCGACCATCGCGTGCTGGATGCCGCGACGGGCGAGATCGCCGACACCGCCAAGCGCACGGGGGCTGATGTTCGCGGGCCCATCCCGCTGCCGACCCGGATCGAGAAGTTCACGGTGAACCGCTCGCCGCACATCGACAAGAAGTCGCGCGAGCAGTTCGAAGTCCGGACCTACAAGCGGCTTCTCGACATCGTGAAGCCGACGCCGCAGACGGTCGATGCGCTGATGAAGCTCGATCTCGCGGCGGGGGTCGATGTCGAGATCAAGCTGCAGGGCTGAGGCTCGGCAGCCAACAACAAGGAAGCAAGCCCCCAAGGCTGACGAGGCGGCGGGGGCCTCTGGTGAAGGAACGGAAATGCGAACCGGCGTGATCGCCAGGAAGATGGGGATGACCCGTCTGTTCACCGACGACGGGGTTCATGTGCCCGTGACGGTGCTGGCGCTGGAAACCAACCAGGTCGTCGCCCAGAAGACGGCGGAGAAGGATGGCTATGTCGCCGTCCAGCTCGGCGCCGGCTCGGCCAAGGTGAAGAATCTGACCAAGCCCGAGCGTGGCCATTTCGCGAAGGCCGAAGTCGAGCCGAAGGCGATGCTGGCCGAGTTCCGCGTGGCCGAGGATGCGCTGGTCGATGTCGGCGCGACGATCTCGGCCGACCATTTCGTCGTCGGCCAGATGGTCGATGTGACGGGCGCCACCCAGGGCAAGGGCTTTGCCGGCGCCATGAAGCGCTGGGGGTTCGGCGGCCTGCGCGCGACCCATGGCGTGTCTGTGTCGCACCGCTCGCACGGCTCCACCGGCAACCGGCAGGATCCGGGCCGCGTGTTCAAGAACAAGAAGATGGCGGGCCACATGGGTGATCGCCAGCGCACCCAGCAGAACCTCGAGATCGTCATGACCGACGCCGAGCGCGACCTGCTGTTCGTGCGCGGCTCGGTGCCCGGCTCGAAGGGCGGCTGGCTGCTGGTCCGCGATGCCGTGAAGGTGGCGCGGCCGGCCGATGCGCCCTATCCGGCGGCGGTGAAGTCCGCCTCGGCCCCGGCCGAGCCGGCGGCCGGCGACGCGCCGGCGGCCGAAACCGAAGTCCAGGAGTCGGCGGAATGAAGGTCGAGATCAAGACGCTCTCGGGCGGCAGCGCCGGCGAGCTGGAGCTGAATCCCGAGCTGTTCGGGCTGGAGCCGCGCGCCGACATCCTGCACCGGGTGGTGACCTGGCAGCTGGAGAAGCGCCGGGGCACGGCGCGCGCCGCCAAGGAACGCTCGGACGTGACCCGCACCGGCAAGAAGTTCGGCCGCCAGAAGGGCGGCGGGACGGCCCGGCACGGCAACCGTGCGGCGCCGCAGTTCATCGGCGGCGGCAAGGCGCACGGCCCCCGCGCGCGCGACTTCGACCCCGGCCTGAACAAGAAGGTCCGTGCGCTCGGCCTCAAGCACGCGCTGTCGGCCAAGGCGAAGGAAGGCAAGCTCCTCGTCGTCGACAATCTGGCGCTCGAGGCGGCGAAGACGCAGGCGCTGAAGGGCAGCCTCGAGAAGCTCGGCGTTGCCAGCGGCCTGTTCGTGGATGGCGCGGCGGTTGACGTGAACTTCGCGCTGGCCAGCCGCAACCTCCACAAGGTGGACGTGCTGCCGGCCGTGGGGGCCAATGTCTATGACATCCTCAACCATGACCATCTGGTGCTGACCCGCGCCGCGGTCGAAGCGCTGGAGGCTCGGTTCAATGGCTAAGGCGAGCGAAACCGTGGACCTCCGGCACTTCGACGTGGTGGTGCGCCCGCTCATCACCGAGAAGTCGACGCTGATCGGCGAGCACAACCAGCTGGTGTTCGAAGTGGCGCGCGGGGCCTCCAAGCCGGAGATCAAGGCGGCCGTTGAGGCGCTGTTTGGCGTGAAGGTGACGGCGGTGAACACGCTGGTGCAGAAGGGCAAGACCAAGCGCTGGCGCGGCAAGCCCTATCGCCGCTCGGACGCCAAGAAGGCGATCGTGACCCTGGCCGAGGGCCAGTCGATCGACGTGACCACGGGGATCTGAGGCGATGGCACTCAAGAACTACAATCCGACCAGCCCGGCGCGGCGCGGCCTGATCCTCGTCGACAAGTCGGCGCTGTGGAAGGGCAAGCCCGTCAAGGCGCTGACCGAGGGCAAGAAGAAGTCCGGCGGGCGCAACAACATGGGCCACGCGACCGCCCGCGGCATCGGCGGCGGGCACAAGCAGCGCTACCGGATCGTGGACTTCAAGCGGCGCACCTGGGACCAGCCGGCGACCGTCGAGCGGCTGGAGTATGACCCGAACCGCTCGGCCTTCATCGCCCTCATCACCTATGGCGACGGCAGCCAGGCCTATATCCTGGCGCCGCAGCGCCTGGCGCCCGGCGACACGGTGGTGGCCGGCAAGAAGGTGGACGTGAAACCCGGCAACGCGATGGAGATCGGGCAGATGCCGGTGGGCACCATCGTCCACAATGTCGAGCTGAAGCCCGGCAAGGGCGGCCAGCTGGCGCGGGCGGCGGGCACCTTCATCCAGGTGGTGGGGCGTGACCGCGGGATGGTGATCATCCGCCTGAACTCGGGCGAACAGCGCTATGTGCGCGCCGAGTGCATGGCGACCGTCGGCGCGGTCTCGAACCCGGACAATTCCAACCAATATCTGGCCAAGGCCGGCCGGGCGCGCTGGATGGGCAAGCGGCCGCTGACCCGCGGGGTGGCGAAGAACCCGGTCGATCACCCGCACGGCGGCGGCGAGGGCCGCACCTCGGGCGGTCGCCACCCGGTGACGCCCTGGGGCAAGCCGACCAAGGGCGCCAAGACGCGCAGCAACAAGGCGACGGACAAGATGATCATCCGCTCGCGCCACGCGAAGAAGAAGAGGTAAGGGATGGCTCGTTCCGTCTGGAAGGGTCCGTTCGTGGACCTGCACCTGCTGAAGAAGGTGGAATCGGGCTCGCGCGGGCCGATCAAGACCTGGTCGCGCCGCTCGACGATCCTGCCGCAATTCGTGGGGCACACGTTCAACGTGTACAACGGCAAGAAGTTCGTGCCGGTGGCCGTGAGCGAGGAAATGGTCGGCATGAAGCTCGGCGAGTTCGCGCCGACGCGCACCTTCCATGGCCACGCGGCCGACAAGAAGTCGAAGAGGTAAGCCGATGTCGAAGCCCCCGAGCGGCCGCAAGGTCGGCGAACGCGAGGCGCTCGCGGTTGCCACCACCGTGCGCGGCAGCCCCTACAAGCTGAACCTGGTGGCGGGCCTCATCCGCGGCAAGAAGGCCGAGGAGGCGGTGACCGCGCTCAAATTCTCGAAGAAGGCGATGGCCGTCGACGTGCAGAAGTGTTTGCAGTCGGCGATCGCCAATGCCGAGAACAACCACAATCTCGACGTCGACCGGCTGTGGGTGAAGGAAGCCTCGGTCGGCAAGTCGATCACGATGAAGCGGTTCGCGACCCGCGCGCGGGGCCGTTCGGCCCGGATCATCAAGCCGTTCAGCCGCCTCAGGATCGTGGTGCAGGAACGCGACGCCAGCGAAGAGGTGACCGCCTGATGGGCCAGAAGACATCCCCGATCGGCCTGCGGCTGCAGATCAACCGCACCTGGGACAGCCGCTGGTACGCAACCGGCGACGACTATGGCCGGCTGCTGCTGGAGGATCTGAAGATCCGCCAGTTCATCCAGAAGGCGCACCCGCAGGCCGCCATCTCGAAGGTGGTGATCGAGCGGCCCGCGAAGCTGTGCCGGGTATCCATCTATGCCGCGCGCCCTGGCGTGATCATCGGCAAGAAGGGCGCCGACATCGAGAAGCTGAAGAAGGCGATCCAGGCGATGACCAAGAGCGAGGTGTCGCTCAACATCGTCGAGATCCGGAAGCCCGAGATCGACGCCAAGCTGGTGGCCCAGGGTGTCGCCGACCAGCTGGAGCGTCGCGTCGCTTTCCGCCGCGCCATGAAGCGCGCCGTGCAGTCCGCGCTGCGGCTTGGCGCCGAGGGGATCAAGATCACCTGCTCGGGTCGCCTGGGGGGCGCCGAGATCGCGCGGGTGGAATGGTATCGCGAGGGGCGGGTGCCGCTGCACACGCTTCGCGCCAACGTGGACTATGCCGAGGCCCAGGCCCACACCGCCTACGGGGTGTGCGGCGTCAAGGTCTGGATCTTCAAGGGCGAGATCCTGGGCCATGACCCGATGGCGCAGGACCGGCTGATGATGGAATCCCAGACTTCGGGAGTCCGCCCGGCCCGGTAAGCGACAGGCCAGGAGCCTGTCGCCTTATCGGAGGGCGCTCCCTCGACTGAAGGCGAGACACGATGCTGCAACCCAAACGGACGAAGTTCCGCAAGGCCTTCAAGGGCCGCATTCACGGTGACGCCAAGGGCGGAACCGCCCTCAACTTCGGCGCCTATGGCCTGAAGGCGATGGCGCCCGAGCGGATCACCGCGCGCCAGATCGAAAGCGCCCGCCGGGCGATCACCCGCCACATGAAG
>JBKBUL010000092.1:0-4160 GCA_046290045.1 Sphingomonadaceae bacterium | reverse complement strand
GAGGGCTTCGGTATCGCCCTTCCAGAAGGCCTCGAGGATCATGGCATAGGCCCCTTGCGCCCCGGCCAGGAAGGCTTCGGGGGAGAAGCCGCGGTCCGCGCGCGCGATGGCTTCGAGGCCGGGGCGCACGTCCGGGGCGACATCGGCCGGCAGGTCGATCGCGATCGGCGGCTCGGGCTCGTTGCGGACCCGGGCCTGCGGGGCCAGCTTGTCGGGCCCGGCCGGCCGGAAGGGATCGGCGACGGGCTTCTCATGGCCGGTGCGGCGACCGAGCACATGGTAGAGCCGGAGGCCGATGAACCCGGCGAGCATTGCCAGGAAGAAGATTTCAACCCACCCGCTCTGCATCGTTCGTCCTTGCCAACCTCTCGCCGCCCCGGATGGGGAGCAGCCGCCCGGGCCATCCGCCCGATACGCCTCCGCAGTTGCGAACCTTAGGGAAGCGGCCCGGTGGGGGCAACCGTCGTTCACGATGAAATAGGGGGCCGTGGCCTGCCCGCAAGGGCTTGATGGTCGCAGCGGCTGCCTTGCCGGCAGGCAAGCGCGCTGCTAGCCGCGCTGCGAAGAAACCTTCGGGCCGGCGATCCCGCCGGCCCGTGACGGAAACGGACCCGAGATGACCGAGATCAGTCCCGAAGCCGCGGAAGCCCTCGCCAATGGTGCCGACCTGACGCCCCAGGCCGGAATCCTCGCGCAATATGTGAAGGATCTGTCGTTCGAAAATCCGAACGCGCCCAATTCGCTCCAGATGCAGGGCCAGCCGAAGATCGAGGTGAATGTGAATGTGAACGCCCGTTCCGGCGGGCAGGACATGTATGAGGTCGAGCTGAAGATCGGCGCCTCGGCTCGCGCGCCCGACGACAGCCTCGCCTTCCAGGTCGAGCTTCTCTACGCGGGGCTGTTCCGGATCGTCGGTGCGCCGCAGGAGGCGCTGGAGCCCTTCCTCGTCGTCGAGGCGCCGCGCATTCTGTTTCCCTTCGCGCGCCGCGTGATCGCGGATGCGGTTCGCGACGGTGGCTTCCCGCCGCTGATGCTGGAGCCCATCGATTTCGGCGGCCTCTACCTGCAGCAGCTCGAGCAGCGCCAGCAGATGGCCGGCCAGCCGGCGCAGGGCACGGCCTGACCGACGGCGCGCAAGCAGGCGCCACGCAAGCCGACGCCCGCCAGATGTCCCTGGTCCGCTCCGCCACCACCGTCGGCGGGTTCACCCTGCTGTCGCGCTTTGCCGGCTTCGCGCGTGACCTGCTGATGGCGCGGTTCCTGGGGGCGGGGTTCGCATCGGATGCGTTCCTCGTCGCCTTCCGCCTGCCGAACCTCTTCCGCTCCCTGTTTGCCGAGGGCGCCTTTGCAGCAGCCTTCGTGCCCATGGTCTCGGGCAAGCTCGGCCGGAAGGATGGCCGGATCGGCGATCCGCGACCGGCCGTTGACTTCGCCGAGCAGGCACTGGCCGTGCTGGTGCCGATCCTGCTCGTCTTCTCGGGCCTGTTCATGGCTGCCGCCGGCCCGATCGTGTGGGTGATGACCGGGGGCTTCGCCGATGGCAGCGCCGAGAAGCTGGCGCTGACGACCGAGCTGACCCGGCTGACCTTTCCCTATCTCACCCTCATTTCGATCGTGGCGCTGCTCGGGGGCCTGCTGAATGCGCTGGGGCGCTTCTGGGTCAATGCGGCGGCTCCCATCTTCCTCAACCTGTCGATGATCGCGGCGCTGCTTTTCTTCAGGGGAGATTCGGACATCGAGACGGCCCGGGCGCTCGCCGTGGGCGTGTCGGTCGCCGGAATCGCGCAGCTCCTGTGGCTCGCCTGGGGCTGCCACCAGGCGGGTGTCCTGCCGCGCCTGCACTGGCCGAAGGTGACGAGCGAGATCCGGACCCTGCTTCGGCGGATCGGCCCCGCCGCGCTCGGCGCCGGCGCGACGCAGGTCAATCTCCTCGTCTCGACGATGATCGCGGCCAGGCTGCTGCCGCAGGGCTCGGTCTCCTACCTCTATTATGCCGACCGGCTGAACCAGCTGCCGCTCGGCATGATCGGGGTGGGCATGGGGGTCGCGCTCCTGCCGACGATGTCGCGGCTACTGGGCGCGGGCAATCCCGAGGCCGCCATTCACCAGCAGAACCGGGCCATCGAGTTCGTCCTGCTGCTGAGCCTGCCGGCCGCCTTTGCGCTGGTCGTGGCCGCCGAGCCGCTGATTTCGGCCCTGCTCCAGCAGGGCGCCTTCACCCGTGCGAACACGGTCGGCGCCTACACCGCGCTCCAGGCCTTCTCGCTCGGCTTGCCGGCCTATGTGCTGGTGAAGGTGCTGACCCCGGGCTTTCACGCAAGAGGGGACACGCGCACGCCCATGCGGATCGCGCTCGTTGCGATCGGCGTGAACCTGGTCGGCAACCTGACCCTGATCTGGCCCTTCGGCCATGTGGGAATCGCGCTGGCAACGGCGCTGTCGGCCTGGCTCAACGCTGCCTTGCTGTGGTGGATTCTCAGCCGACGCGGCGACTATGCCATCGACGCGGGCCTCCGGCGCGCGGCGCCGCGCATGCTGGCCGCAGCGGTTGCCATGGCCGCGGCGCTCTGGGTGGCGGGCGGTGCCCTCATGCCGATGACGCAGGGCGCGCTCGTCGATCGGGCCCTGGCGCTGGGCGCGCTCATCGGCGGTGGCATCATCGTCTATTTCGGCGCGGGGCTGCTGCTTCGCGCCTATGATCCACGGCAGCTGCTGGCTGCCTTCAGTCGGGGGTGACATGCGGATCGTCTCGGGAATCCAGCCAACCGGAAACCTGCATCTCGGCAACTATCTGGGCGCCATCCGCAACTGGGTGCTGATGCAGGATTCGCTTGGCCCGGGCGACCAGGCCTTCTTCTTCATCGCCGACCTGCACGCCATCACCCTGTTCCAGGAACCGGCCGAGCTGACGCGGGCGACGCGCGAGATCGCGGCCGCGCTGATGGCGGCCGGGATCGATCCGCAGCGGTCCGTGCTGTTCAACCAGAGCCAGGTTCGCGAACATGCCGAGCTTGCCTGGGTTCTGGGATGCACGGCGCGGATCGGCTGGCTGAACCGGATGACCCAGTTCAAGGAAAAGTCCGGCAAGGACCGCGAGGGCGCCTCCGTCGGCCTCTACACCTACCCGGTGCTGCAGGCGGCCGACGTGCTCATCTACAAGGCAAGCCATGTGCCCGTGGGCGAAGACCAGAAGCAGCACCTCGAGCTGGCCCGCGACATTGCGGTCAAGTTCAACACGGATTTCGGGGTTGACCTGTTCCCGCTGCCCGAGCCGACCATTCCGCCGTCGAGCCCGCGGGTCCGCTCGTTGCGCGACGGCAGTGCCAAGATGTCGAAGTCGGACCCCTCCGACCAGAGCCGGATCAACCTGACCGACAGCGAGGACGACATCCGGCAGAAGGTGAAGCGCGCCAAGACCGACCCGGAGCCGCTTCCCTTCGACGTGGCCGGCCTCGACGGGCGACCCGAGGCGCGCAACCTGGTCGAAATCTATGCCACGCTTTCGGGGCGGACCGTCGGGGACGTGCTGGCCGAGTTCGGCGGCCAGGGTTTCGGCCTGTTCAAGCCGGCGCTCGCCGACCTGCTGGTGGCGCATCTGGCGCCGATGAACCTGCGCTTCCGCGAGCTGCTGGCAGACCCGGCCAGGATCGATGCGGCGCTGGCCGAGGGCGCGGATCGCGCCCGCGCGGTGGCTGCGGGCACGATGCGCGAGGTTCGCTCGGCCGTTGGGTTCCTGGGGGGATGATCCCCGGCCTTCGAGTCGGCCATGCCCACTGCCCGGTGGCGCGAACGGGGGTCACGGTGCTGCTGCCCGATCGGCCGGCCATCATTGCGGCCGATGTGCGCGGCGGCGGGCCGGGCACGCGCGAGACGGACGCGCTGGAGCCTTCGACCCTCGTCGAACGCGCCCATGCGCTGGTGCTGGCGGGCGGCAGCGTCTTCGGGCTGGCGGCGGCCGACGAGGTCGCCCTGCGGCTGGCCCGGCAGGGAATCGGGCTCGAGGTGGCGGGTCTTTCGGTGCCGGTGGTTCCGGCCGCGATCCTGTTCGACCTGGGCAATGGCGGGGACAAGAGCTGGGCCCGGGCGGGCGGCGCCGAGCCACCCTATCGCCGGCTGGCGGCCGAGGCGCTCGAAGCCTTGACGATGACACCCGCCGCGGG
>JBKBUL010000024.1:0-27966 GCA_046290045.1 Sphingomonadaceae bacterium | reverse complement strand
CCGCGTTCGCGGGCAAAGCCCGCAAAGCGGGCCCGCCGGCCGGGCGAGCGGCGAGTCCGCGGGCTTGCGCCGCAGCGCAAGCCACGGCCGCCTTCACGAGAGTCGTCGGACGGGTCCCGCGTTCGCGGGCAAAGCCCGCAAAGCGGGCCCGCCGGCCGGGCGAGCGGCGAGTCCGCGGGCTTGCGCCGCAGCGCAAGCCACGGCCGCCGCTACGCCGTCCACCCCCCGTCGATCACCAGCTCGCTGCCGGTCATGTAGCTCGCTTCGTCGGAGGCGAGGAAGACGATCCCGGCCGCGATCTCCTCGGGCCGGCCGGCCCGGCCCATCACGCTGCCGGCCGCCGCCACGGCATCGGGGGAAATCGCGTTGGCGCCCGCCGGCGTCCCGACCGCCGCGTGGGTGGCGGCCATGCCGCCCTGGTCGATCTTCACCCAGATGGGCGTGTCGATGATTCCGGGATGCACGCTGTTCACCCGGATTTTCATCGGCGCCAGCTCCTTGGCGGCCGCCTTGGTGAACAGGCGAATTCCCCCCTTGGTCGCACAATAGCCGGCAAGGCCCGGCGCGCCCTCGATCCCCGCCACCGACGACAGGTTGATGATGCTTCCCCCGCGCTCGACCATCAGCGGGATCGCCGCCTTCGTGCCCAGGAACGGCCCCGTCAGGTTCACCGCCAGCTGCCGGTTCCAGCTTTCAAGGTCCATCTGGGCGATCAGCATGCCGATGCCGATCCCGGCATTGTTGACGAGCACGTCCAGCCGGCCATGCGCCTCGCGGATCGCCGCCATCACCCGCGCCCAGTCCGCCTCGCTCGTGACGTCCTGCGCCTGCGTCTCGACCGCGCCGCCCCCGGCGAGGATCGCCAGCGCCGTGGCGTGGAGCCCGCGCGCGTCGATGTCGGTCGCGATCACGGCCGCGCCCTCGCGCGCCAGCGCCTCGGCGGTTGCCCGGCCGATCCCGCTGCCGGCCCCCGTCACCAGCACCACCTTGCCCTGAAGCCGCATCAGCCAGACTCTCCCTTCCTCGCCTGGGCCAGACACTAGGCAGCGAAAGAGCGCCGGAAAAGCGACGAGCCCGTTGCCAGCCCATTGCGACCGACTTTTGCGAGGTCTAGCGTCACGTCAAACGGGGAGGAAGGAACCATGAAGCTGCTGCTGGCCTGCGCCCTTGCGGTTGCCCAGCCCGCGATCGCCCAGTCCAGCGCTTCCCCGGCACCGCAGCCGACGGCGGCCACCACGGATCCCGCGAAGCTCGGCCTGATGGTCGGCGTGCCGCCCGCGCGCGAGGCCCAGGTCCGCTTCGACGACGGCTCGATGTGGGTCTTCCCGAAGACGCGCTGGTCCTTCAGCCATTTCCAGGCGCTGATGCCCACCGCCCTCATTGCCCGCGGCACCGGCCCCATTTCGCCGCTGCCCAGGGGCACCCCGCTCGATCTCGCGCGCCTCTCCATGACCCTGCCCGATGGGCGAACGCTGCCCGTCGCCGAGGCCTTCGACCTCAACTTCACCGACGGCCTCCTCATCCTGCACCGCGGCCGCATCGTGTTCGAGCGCTACGCCGGCGCGCTCGCGCCAGAGGGTCGCCACGCCGCCTTCTCGGTCACCAAGAGCTTCGTCGGAACCCTCGCCGAGCTTCTCATCCACGAGGGCCGTATCGACCCGGATGCGCCTGCCAGCCGCTATGTCCCCGAGCTGGCGAACAGCGGCTTCGGCAAGGCGACCGTCCGCCAGATCGCCGACATGCGCACAGCCATCGACCATGACGAGACCTATGGCGCAGCTCCCGGCGAACTGTCGGACGTGAACCGGATGGCGTTTGCCGTCGGCTCGGCGCCGCCGCCCACCGGCTACAGCGGGCCCGCCACCGCGACCGACTTCCTCATCGGAATCAGGGGCGGCGGGCCCCACGGCGGCCCCTTCGTCTACCGCACCCCAAACACCATGGCGCTGCAATGGATCGTCGAGCGCACCAGCGGAAAGACCCTCGCCCAGCTGATGGCCGAGCGCTTCTGGGCGCCGATGGGCATGGAGCAGGACGCCAACATCTCGGTCGATCGGCTGGGCACCGCGTTCGGCGGCGGCGGCATGTCCGCAAGCCTGCGCGACATGGCGCGCTTCGGCGAGATGCTGCGGCTGGGCGGCCGCTGGAACGGCCGCCAGATCCTGCCTGCCGAGGTGGTGAAAGCCGTGCTCGCGCCCGGCGATCCGGCCGCCTTCCCGTCAGGCGCCTACCCAATGCTCGCCGGCGGCAGCTACCGGTCGCAATGGTGGCACCGACCGAACGGCCAGACGCTCGCGCTCGGGGTCCATGGGCAGATGATCCTGATCGACCCCGAAGCCGAGCTGGTGATCGCCCGCTTCGCGTCCCACCCGCTTGCCTCCAACCGCAACCTTCACCCCACCTCGCTTCCGGCCTGGGACGCGATCGCCGCCCACTACAGGCGCGCACCCCGGCGCTGAAGGCGAGTCGTCGGTCGGCCCCGCGTTCGCGGGCAAAGCCCGCAAGGCGGGCCCGCCGGCCGGGCCTGCGGCGAGTCCGCCAGCGATGCCTGCCGGCATCGCGCCGGCCGCCTTCGGTTGAGTCGTCGGTCGGCCCCGCGTTCGCGGGCAAAGCCCGCAAGGCGGGCCCGCCGGCCGGGCCCGCGGCGAGTCCGCCAGCGATGCCTGCCGGCATCGCGCCGGCCGCCTTCGGCCTTACCGGAACGGGGGTTCGTCGAAGGCGCGGAGCTTGCGGCTGTGCACCCGGCCGCCTTCGGCGCGCAGCTTCTCGACGGCGGCGATCCCGATCTGCAGATGCTCGGAAATCGCGCCCTCGTAGAATCGGTTGGCCTGCCCGGGCAGCTTGATCTCGCCGTGCAGCGGCTTGTCCGAGACGCACAGCAGCGTGCCGTAGGGCACGCGGAAGCGATAGCCCTGCGCCGCGATCGTCGCCGATTCCATGTCCACGGCCACCGCCCGGCTCTGGCTGAAGCGCCGGGCCGAGAGGCCGAAGCGAAGTTCCCAGTTGCGGTCGTCGGTCGTCACCACGGTTCCCGTCCTCAGGCGCGGCTTCAGCTCGTCGGGCGAAAGCCCCGTCACCGCGCGCGCGGCGGCATCCAGCGCCTGCTGCACCTCGGCGATCGCCGGAATGGGGATCTCGGGCGGCAGCACGTCGTCGAGGACATGGTCGTCGCGCAGATAGGCGTGCGCCAGCACATAGTCGCCGATGGTCTGGCTGGGCCGCAGCCCGCCGCAATGGCCGATCATCAGCCAGGCCTGGGGCCTCAGCACGGCGAGATGATCGGTGATCGTCTTGGCGTTCGACGGGCCGACCCCGATGTTGACCAGCGTCACCCCCTCGCCGTCGGGCGCCATCAGGTGCCAGGCCGGCATCTGGTGCTTGCGCCAGCTGCCGTCGCCCTGCGCGGCATCCGGAGTCGCGTCGGCCGAGTCCAGCAGCGCACCGCCCGCGCAGCTCAGGGCCGTGTAGCGGCTGCCGGGCCGCTTCAGCTGGTCGCAGGCCCATCGCACGAACTCGTCGACGTAGCGGTGATAGTTGGTGAACAGGATGTGGTTCTGCGTGTGGTGCGCCGGCGCGCCGGTGTAGTGCCTGAGCCGCGCCAGCGAGAAGTCCGTCCGCGGCCCGTCGAACAGGGCCAGCGGATGCGGCGCGTCGGGTGCCTGCTGCCACAGCCCGTCGGCCAGTTCGTCGCCGATGTGGGCGAGTTCCGTCGTCGGGAAATGCCGGGCGAGCGGGCGCGCCGCCGTCGCGTCGAGCTCGAGCCCGGCGCCGTCGAGCACATAGGGAAAGGGAATCTCCTGGGCCGACAGCCGCACTTCGAAGCGCGCGCCATAGTCGGCGATCAGGAGCGAGATCTGCTCGGCGAGATAGCGGCGGAACCGCTCCGGCTGGGTCAGCGTGACGGCATAGCAGCCGGGCCGGGTCAGCCGCGCATAGGCCCGGCTCGAGCGGCGCGCGCCGGGCCGATCGGCCTCGGCCGCGTCCCAGGTGCAGACCAGCTCGGGATAGGCGAACAGGCCCTCGGCGCGCGCCGCCGGATCGGGGGCATCGCCAGTCTCGAGGAAGGCCTTCAGCGCCGCGCGCAGGTTCGCAACCGAGGCGGCGTGCAGCCGGGCCAGCTCGTCGACCAGGGCGTGGGCCGTGCCGAGCGCCTCGGCCATCGGGGGCGGGGGAAGGTTCATCGCCCCCCCATGCCACCGGGGCATGACAGTTTCCAGCTAGCGCCCGCGCATGTCGGCATGGCCCGGCGGCAGCCGCACCTCGAGGGTCTCCAGCGCCTCGGTCAGCCAGACCTGGCAGGAAAGCCGGCTCGTCGGCCCGACGTGGGCGGTGAAGTCCAGCATGTCCTCCTCGTGCGCGCTGGGCGCGGGCAGGTGCGGGAAATCGGCGGCCGCCACGATCACATGGCAGGTTGAGCAGGCCATCGCGCCCTCGCACGTGCCCTCCAGCGGCAGGCCGTGGCGCTGGGCGAGATCGAGAAGGCGCGTGCCGGCCGGCGCCTCGGCCTCGAGCAGCAGGCTGCCATCCGCCTTCAGGAAGCGAACCCGGGTCATCGCCGGCCCCTCTAGGCCGCCCGCGCGCCGAGTTCGAGAGCGGCTGCGACGAGATCGGAAAGCGCAGCGCGAAAGCCCGCCTCGTCGGTCAGCCCGTGCCAGCCGAGCCTGAGCGTCTGCCGCGCAAGCGCCGGCGGCACGCCGATGGCCGCCAGCACATGGCTCGGCCGGCCCGAACCCGACGAGCAGGCCGCCCCGCTCGCCAGCGCGAGATGCGGCAGCCGCGCCACCAGCCGGCCCGCGTCCACGCCCGGAAAGGTGACCGACAGATTGCCCGGCCAGCGGTCCGGCCCCAGCGGACCGGGGCCGTTCACCCGGTGCGGAACGCGCGCGAGCGCGTCGAGCGCGATTGCCATCAGATGGCGGCAATGTGCCTGCGCGGTAGCCGGGTCGGCAGCGGCCGCCGCCGCCCCGAAGCCGGCCGCCAGCGCCGGCGACTGCGTGCCCGATCGAACGCCCCCCTCCTGCCCGCCGCCGTCCAGCAGCGGCGCGAGCGCCACGCCATCCCTCACCCACAGCGCGCCGATCCCCTTGGGCCCGTGCATCTTGTGCGCCGACAGGCTGACGAGGTCTGCGCCGCAGCCGCCAAGCTCGACCTTGCCGAAGGCCTGGGCCGCGTCGCAGTGGACCAACGCGCCGACCGCCTGCGCCGCCTCGGCCAGCTCGGCGATCGGCCAGCGGCTGCCGATCTCGTTGTTGATGGCCATGGCCGAGACCAGCGCCACGTCGGGACCGAGCGCGGCGCGATAGGCCGCCAAGTCCGGCATCCCGTCGGCGCCAACCGGCAGGATGGTGACGGGCACGCCCCGCCGATCGAGGTGGCGTGCGGCCTCCAGCACGCAGCTGTGCTCGGTCGCGAAGGTGACAAGCCGGCCCGGCCTCGCCTCCAGCGCGCCCTTCAGCGCGAGATTGTTGGCCTCGGTCGCACCCGAGGTGAACAGCAGCCGGCCGCCGCCAAGGCCGAGCCGCGCCGCCACCTGGGCACGCGCCGCCTCCAGCGCAGCCTTGGCGATCCGGCCGCCGCGGTGCGCGCTGTGCGGGTTCCAGTGCTGCCCCTCGAGCAGGGGGCGCATGGCCGCAAACGCCGCCGGCAGCAGCGGAGAGGTCGCCTGGGCGTCGAGATCGAAGGGCTCAGGCGGCATGGGCGCGGGCGCGCTCGGCAAGCGGCCGCCAGGCCGCGAGGAAGCGGTCGATGTCGGCCTCGGTCGTCCCCCAGCCCAACGAGACCCGAAGCGATTCACCCGCCGCTGCCGTCAGGCCCATGGCCTCCAGCGTCGGCGACGGCTTCAGCGTGCCCGAGGAACAGGCCGCCCCCTGGCTGACGGCCACGCCCGCCATGTCGAGCGCCATCAGCTGGGTCGCGGCCGGCAGCCCCGGCATGTGCAGGCTGCTGATGGTGGGAAGCCGCGGCGCGCCGGCGCCGTTCACGCGCGCGCCGGCCGCGATGGCGGCCGCCTCCAGCCGGGCCTGGAGCTTGGCCGCGCGCGCCGGAAACTCCGAATCCCAGGCCGCGAGCGCGGCCGCGAAGGCGTGGATTCCGGGCAGATTCTCGGTGCCGCCGCGATAGCCCCGCTCCTGTCCGCCGCCGCGCTGGATCGCGGCAAAGCCCGTCCGGCAGCGAACGATGAGGGCGCCCACGCCCGGCGGCCCGCCCAGCTTGTGCGCCGAGACCGCGATGAAGTCGGCTGGCGGCAGGGGCAGCTTGCCCGCCGACTGGACGCAGTCGGCCGCCAGCCGCGCCCCGGCCGCATGCACCGCCTGCGTGATGCTGACGAGATCCTGCACCACCCCGGTCTCGTTCGACGCATGCTGGATGGCGACAAGCGCGCCTTCGGGGATGGTGTCGGGCAGGCGGATCCGCCCCTCGCCATCGACGGGGATGATCGCGGCCTCGGGCGCGGCCTCGCGGACGGCAGCATGTTCGGTGGCGCCGACCAGGCGCACGCTGGCCTCGGCGCCGCCCAGCGCCAGCGCCAGCGCCTCGGTGCCGCCGCTCGTGAAGATCAGGCTGTCGGGGGCCACGCGGAAGAAGCCGGCGATGGTCTCGCGCGCGGCTTCCAGCGCCCGGCGCGCCGCCCGGCCCGGCCCATGCACGGATGAGGGGTTGGCCCATTCGCCCGATTCGAGGCGAGCGGCCGCCTCGTCGAGCGCGGCGCGCGCCTCCGCGCGCAGCGGCGCGGTCGCCGCCCAGTCGAGGTAGCAGCCGCCCGTTCCGGCGGCGCGTCGTTCTTGCAAAGGCTTCACCCGACTTTCTATAGGCGCTGACGATCCCGAATTCCTATCCCGCGCGCCTCTGCCGGAGACCAGCCGAAGGATCCCAAGTGCCGGAAGTGATTTTCCCTGGCCCCGAAGGCCGCCTTCAGGGCCGTTACCAGCCCGCCGCGAAGCCCCGCCCGCCGGTCGCCATCGTGCTCCACCCGCACCCGCAGGGCGGCGGCACCATGAACAACGCCATCACGCTGGCGCTCTACCAGATGTTCGTGAAGCGAGGCTTCGCGACCCTGCGCTTCAACTTCCGCGGCGTCGGCCGCTCGGAAGGCACGTTCGACAATGGGGTGGGCGAACTCTCGGACGCGGCTTCCGCGCTCGACTGGCTGCAGTCGATCAACCCGGAATCCTCGGGCACCTGGGTGGCCGGCTTCTCCTTCGGCGCCTGGATCGGCATGCAGCTCCTGATGCGCCGGCCCGAAGTGAAGGGCTTCATCTCGATCGCGCCGCCGGCCAACATGTATGACTTCGGCTTCCTCGCGCCCTGCCCCTCCTCGGGCCTGATCGTCGCAGGCACCGCCGACGAGGTGGTGGCCGAGCCCGCCGTCCAGAAGCTCGTCGACAAGCTGAAGCTGCAGAAGCACATCACCATCGACTATGCGAAGATCGAGGGCGCCAACCACTTCTTCGCCAACGAGATGGATGCGCTGATGGGCACGGTCGAGACCTATCTCGACCAGCGGCTCGCCTCGGGCCGCTGACCGGCCGACACCGCAACCAGCTGGAATCCAGATTATTTCCGTGCCGACAGGCGCGTAAGTCCGCCTCCTGCGCCCCTCATTCGAATCGGACATCTCAAACGAGGGGACTAAGCATAGCGAGTCTTGTTTCATTTATATGACATTCCGTTGACATCTTGATGTCACACGAATAGCCTTCTGCCCGAGGGAGAGACCAACGCCCGGCCTCGAGACTGCCCGATCCGGGGCGGCCGGCCGGGCCGGGCGATCGGATGGCGTCCCTTCATGTGATGGAAGGAGACGGACTTGAACATCGTGAAGACCCCCCTGATCCTTGTCGCGGCCGCCGCGCTGGCAGCACCTGCCGTGGCGGCGGAACCGGGCGTGTCGGGCCAGCCCGCGCGCGTGAACGTCTCGTTCGCGGACCTCGATCTCGAAAGCGCAGAAGGCCGCGCCCTGCTCGACCGCCGCCTCACCCGCGCGGTGAAGGCGGTCTGCTCGCCGGCGCCGCTGGCCGAAGGCATCTTCGTCGAGGCCGAGCGCGCCCGCTGCATCGAGGCGACATCGGCGGATCTCGCCGACAAGGTCGATGCGGCCGTCCGCGCCTCGCGCGCCAGTCGGCTGGCGACCGCCGCGGCCGACCGCCGCTAGGCGCGGCGCACCCTCAGGGGCGGGCGATCTGCCCGCCCCGCTGCGGCAGGGGAACCCCCGTCGTCTCGGGCCAGCTGAGCGGCAGGCCCCGCATATGCCGCACCGCCAGCCAGCCGAAGGCTTCGGCCTCCAGCGCATCGCCATCGAACCCCAGCGCCTCGATCGGCTCGACATCAATCCCCGTGCGCTCGGCCAGCATCCGCATCAGCACCGGGTTTCGCCGCCCGCCGCCCGTCACCACCAGCCGCTCGAGCGGCTGCGGCAGCGCGGCGAGCGACAGGCGCACCGTCTCGGCCGTAAACGCCGTCAGCGTCGCCGCCCCGTCCGAGGCTGACAGGCCGCGCGCGGCTGCAAGGGTGAAATCGCCCCGGTCGAGCGAGCGCGGGCCAGCCGAGTCGAGCCAGGCCTGGTCGGCCATGGCCGCCACCACCGCCTCGTGCACCCGCCCGGCGGCCGCCAGCCGCCCGTCGGCATCGAAGCGGCCGGCCCCCACATGTTCGGCCCAGTCGTCGATGAGGCCATTGCCCGGCCCCGTGTCGAAGGCGCCCCAGCGCCCGTCGGGCAGGAACCAGCTGAGATTGCCCACGCCGCCGAGATTGAGCACGCCCGCCGGCCTTTCGATCGTCCCCAGGATCGCGCGATGGTAGCCGGGCGCCAGCGGCGCGCCCTCGCCGCCCGCCGCCACGTCCGCGCTGCGGAAATCATGCACGACCGGCCGGCCGGTCAGCTGCGCCAGAAGGCCCGCCTCGCCGATCTGCCAGGTGAAGGGCGCCGCATGGCCGGACGAGGGCGGCCGGTGCGCCACCGTCTGGCCGTGAAAGCCGATCAGCGTCGCCGCCTCGCCGCCCGGCAGGCCTGCGACCGCCTCGGCATGCGCCAGCGTCAGCACCCGGGCGGCCTCGTCGATCAGCGCATCCGGGCCCGGCCGCGGCATGGCGAGCGCCCGCGCCGCCGCCTGCCGGATGAGGTCGCGCTCGGGGTCGGAATAGGGGCGCGCCACGAAGGCGAGCGGCGCCACATGACCCTCGCCATCGGTCTCGAGGAGGGCCGCGTCCACGCCATCGACCGAGGTGCCCGACATCAGCCCGATGACGAGATGCTTTCCTTCGCCCACCGCCCCTCCTAAACGCCGGTCACCATGGCCTTCCAGTCCGACTTCCTACGCGCGGCCGAGGCCCGCGGCTACCTCCACCAGCTGACCGACCCGGCCGCCATCGACGCGCGCGCCGCCAGACCCGGCCTCGTCGCCTATGTCGGCTTCGACCTGACCGGCCCCTCGCTCCATGTCGGGCACCTGCTCTCGATCATGCTGCTTCGCCGCCTGCAGCAGGCCGGCGGCCGGCCGATCGCGCTGCTTGGCGGCGGCACCACCAAGGTGGGGGACCCCTCGGGCAAGGATACGACCCGCCAGCTGCTCGACGATGCAACGATTGCGGCCAACAAGGCCTCGATCCGCCGCACCTTCGAGCGGTTCCTCACGTTCGACGACAGCGAGACGGGCGCCATCCTCGCCGACAATGCCGACTGGCTCGACAGCCTCGCCTACATCCCCTTCCTGCGCGACATCGGCCGCCACTTCTCGGTCAACCGGATGCTCTCCATGGACTCGGTCCGGCTCCGGCTCGAGCGCGAGCAGCCCTTGAGCTTCATCGAGTTCAACTACATGGTGCTCCAGGCCTATGACTTCGTGGAGCTGAACCGGCGCCACGGCTGCACGCTGCAGATGGGCGGCTCCGACCAGTGGGGCAACATCACCATGGGGATCGACCTCGGACGCCGCGTGCTCGGCGCCGAGCTTTACGGACTCACCACCCCGCTCATCACCAATGCCGATGGCTCCAAGATGGGCAAGACCGCTTCTGGCGCCGTCTGGCTCAACCCCGAGCAGCTGCCCGACTGGGATTACTGGCAATATTGGCGCAACGTCGATGACCGCGACGTCGGCCGCTTCCTGCGCCTCTTCACCGACCTGCCCTTGGACGAGATCGCCCGCCTCGAGGCCCTTGAGGGCGCGGAGATCAACGCCGCCAAGATCGCGCTCGCCAATGCAGCGACGGAGCTTGCCCGCGGCGCAGCGGCCGCCCGCTCCGCCGAGGCGACGGCGCGCGCCACCTTCGAGGCCGGCGGCGAGGGCGAGGCGCTGCCGAGGCTAGCCGTCAGCGCGCCGCTGCCGCTCGTCGATGCGCTGGTGCAGACGGGCCTGGCGGCCTCGAAGGGCGAGGCGCGGCGCAAGATCGCCGAGCAGGCCGTGAAGGTGGACGGGATCGCCGCCACCGACCCGATGCAGCCGGTCGGTGCGCCGGTGCGCCTGAGCCTCGGCAAGAAGCGCCACGCCCTGCTGGTGGCCGGCTAGAGCATGTTCCGATCAGGTGGGATCACCTGCATCGGAAACCCATGCGGAAAAACAAGGAGATAGAGCGGTCGATCCGATGCAGCCAGATCGGAGAGCGCGCTAGTCCCCCACCAGAAGGCGCGGTGTCTCCCCGCTGCGCAGCGCCTGCCCCCGGCCCGACAGCGAGGGGTTGGTCATGAAATAGCGGTGCAGGTTGAAGCTGGGGTTGCCCGGCGTCAGCCGCCGGTAGCTGCCGTCGGGCTGCATCGCCCAGCTCTGCTCGTCGTCCTTCAGGTTCGCGACCATCACCTGGTCCAGCACCTGGGCATGAACGGTGGGGTTCTCCAGCGGCACCAGCAGCTCGACCCGCCGGTCGAAGTTGCGCGGCATCCAGTCGGCCGAGGTGATGTAGACCTTCGCCTGCCGGCTGGGCAGCGCCGCGCCATTGCCGAACGCCACGATCCGGCTGTGCTCGAGGAAACGGCCGATCACCGAGCGAACGCGGATCCTGTCGGAGAGGCCCGGCACCCCGGGCCTCAGGCAGCAGATGCCGCGCACGACCAGGTCGATCTCGACGCCGGCGTCCGAGGCCTCGTAGAGCTTCTCGATGATCTCGGGGTCCACGAGGCTGTTCATCTTCGCCCAGCAGGCCGCCGGCCGGCCGGCACGGGCATGGGCGATCTCGGCATCCAGCCCGGCCATCAGCGTCGAGCGCAGGTTGAGCGGGCTCATCGCCATCTTCCTGAGGCTCTGCGGCTCGATGTAGCCGGTGATGTAGTTGAACACCTGCGCGGTATCGTGGGCAAGGTCGCGGTCGGCGGTGAAGAAGGAGAGATCGGTGTAGATGCGCGCCGTCACCGGGTGATAGTTGCCGGTGCCAAGGTGCAGGTAGGTCGCAAGGTTCGAGCCCTCGCGCCGGACCACCATCGACATCTTGGCGTGCGTCTTCCACTCGATGAAGCCATAGACGACCTGCACGCCAGCGCGCTCCAGCTCGGCCGCCCAGGTCAGGTTCTGCTCCTCGTCGAAGCGGGCCTTCAGCTCGACGATCGCCGTCACCGACTTGCCGGCCTCGGCCGCGTCGATCAGCGCGCGCACGATCGGGCTGTTCTTGCCCGTGCGGTAGAGCGTCTGCTTGATCGCAACCACGTCGGGGTCGCGCGCGGCCTGCCGCAGGAAGGCGAGCACCACGTCGAAACTCTCATAGGGGTGGTGGACGATGATATCCTTGGCGCGGATGGCCGCGAAACAGTCCCCGCCATGCTCTCGGATGCGCTCGGGAAAGCGCGGCGTATAGGGCTCGAACTTGAGGTCGGGCCGATCCTCCTCGACCAGCTGCGCGAGGTCGGCGATGCCGAGGATGCCGTCCACTTCCACCACGTCTCGCGGATCGACGGCGAGCGCCTCGCGAACCTTGGCCTTTAGGCCGGCCGGCATGTCGGCTTGCACCTTCAGGCGGATCACCTGGCCGCGCCGCCGCCGCTTGATCGCCACCTGGAAGAAGCGCACGAGGTCCTCGGCTTCCTCCTCGATCTCGATGTCGCTGTCGCGGATGATCCGGAAGGCGCCATGGCCGACGAGGTCGAATCCGGGGAAAATCAGCCCGAAGAAGCGGATCAGCACCTGCTCCATCGCGATGTAGCGCGCCGCGCGGCCCGGCAGGCGCACGAAGCGCGGCAGCATGGCCGGCAGCATCAGCAGCGCTTCCAGCGGTTCGCGGTCCGATCGCCGCCGCATCTCGAAGGCGAGGCTGAAGCCCTTGTTGGGGATGAAGGGGAAGGGGTGCGCCGGATCGATGGCCTGCGGGGTCAGCACCGGGAAGATCTGGGCGAGAAAGTGGCCCTCCAGCCACTCGGCCTCCTCGGCCGTCAGCTCGTCGCGGTCGAGCACGTCGAACGCTGCGTGCCGAAGCGCCTGGCGAAGCTCCACGAACATCCGCTGCTGCGAGTCCATCAGCCGGCTGGCGGCCTCGGCGATCTCGACCAGCTGCTGCGCCGGGGTCAGCCCATCGGGCGAGGGCGTCTCGATCCCCTCCTCCACCTGGCCGCGAAGCCCGGCAACGCGAACCATGGTGAACTCGTCGAGATTGTTGCCGGAGATCGAGAGGAAGCGAAGCCGCTCGAGCAGCGGGTGCGCCGGGTTCCCGGCTTCCTCCAGCACGCGGCCGTTGAACGCAAGCCAGCTGAGCTCGCGGTTCAGGTAGCGCGCCGGGCCGAGAACCGGGCCGGGCTCGGGAGGGGGGCGGTGGGCGGTGGCCATGGCGCACCAGCCTAGCAGCCCCGCAGGGCAGCCGGAAGCCGCCCGAACCGGCGTGTCAGAGATCGAGCAGCGCCTCGCGGGCGAGCGGGATGGAGGGCGCGCGCTTGGCGGCGAGCGCGGCGCGATCGATGAGATCGACGGCGCGCTGCAGGCTCTCGAAGCTGCGCTCGATCCTGGAGAGGACATAGGCCGCAAGCTCGGGCTCGGCGGCAACGCCGCGATCGCGCCACAGCTTGTGGAAGACGGCGGCCAGCAGCGCATCGTCGGGCGATCGGATCTGCACGCGCGGCGTGGCCGCGAGCCGGCTCCTGAGGTCTGCGAGCTGCAGGTTCCAGTCGCGCGGGTCGGTTCGCGCCGTCATCAGCAGCGGCCGCCGCTCGTCCATGGCCGCGTTCCAGGCGTGGAACAGCGCTTCCTCGGACGGCGTGCGGTCGGCATCGTCCCACAGCCGCGCATTGGCGCGGCGCGCGAAGATGGCGGCGAGGTGGCTCTTCCCCGAGCCCGTCGGCCCGATCAGCAGCGCGGCCGGGATGGGCCAGGTCGACCAGCCGTCGAGGAAGGCGACCGCGTCGCGGTTTGCCTCCGACACGTAGAAGTCCTTCTGGCCCTGCGCCGCCTTCCACCGGAGCGGCAGCACCATCTGGGCGGCGGGCGCCGGCGCCGGCTCGTCGGCCATCAATCGCCCGCCGGCAGCAGCTGCTGCGGCCCCTCGGGCTCCAGCGGCGCCTCGCCGGCGGCGCGGCGGCGAAGCACGCCGTCGTCCAGCCGGAGGCCCCGCGCATCGAGCGCGCGGCGAAGCTGGTCAGCCGACAGCGGCGTCACGATCTCCAGCACCGACTCGCCGCCCAGCACGAAGCTCTGCAACCGCACGCCCTGAACGCCGGGCGTCCCCGCGACGGTTCGCTGGATCGCCTGGAGCGTCGCATCGTCGGGCGTCGCCACCCGCACACGCACCGAGGCGCCCTCCACCGCGGCCCCGCCGCCGACGAACTGCGGCTCGGCCTCGGGCACGGCCACCGGTGTCGGCTCAGGCGGGATCAGGTTGGGGTCCGGCAGCAGGTTGCCGGCCCTGAGTGCTGCGACATAGCGCCGGTCGGCCTCGCGCACGGCGGTATCGACGAGCGCGGTGACATCGCCCGCCCGGTTGACGAGGCGCACCCGCCCCAGCTCGCGCCCCGTCACGCCGAAGCGGACGATGAGCAGCCCCGAGACCGGGCCGCCCAGCCACGGCCGGTCGAGGATCAGCTCCGGGATCAGCACGTCGGCCACCTGGTAGCGGTCGATCAATGCCCGCCACAGGAACAGGTGGCGGCGGTCGGCCTGCCAGGCGTTCAGCAGGATGACGTCGCCGGGGGTCGGCTGGATCCGCACATAGTCGATGGGGCTTTCCCCGGCCCTGAGGCGCGCCCAGGCCTCGCGCCAGGGGCTGCCCGCCTCGTGGGCAAGGCGCGTGCCGGCATCCTGCAGCACGGGAAACAGCAGGAAGGGCGGCGAGGACGCCAGATTGGCATAGCCGCCCAGATAGGCCGAGGCGCGGACGCGATCGAACACGACCGCCAGCCGCGCCACGTAGCGCCTGGGCCCGATCGCCTCGCGCTCGATCTCGATGGCCGAGACCATGCCGTCGAGCGCGCTGTCGGCAAGGCGCGGCGCCGAGGATTCGGGCCGGCCCGACAGCCGCGCCCACAGCTGCGGCCAGGCCCGGCGCTGCGCCTCGCGCCAGCCGGCGAGCCTCGCGTCGTTGGGCGAGGTGCCGCCGACATCGACCTCGATCCCGCCGACCACCAGCCCCGAGCCGCCCCCGATCGCCGTCGGCGCCTCGTCCTCGGCCTTCTTCGGGGTCGCATCGGCCGCCTGGAGGCCCCGCTGGGCGGCTGCCGGGGCCCCCATGGCCAGCGCCAGCCCCGTGAAGCCGATGAAGAACATGCGCCGCATCGCGGCTTCCCTTGGCGCAGGAAGGGTGGGATTTCCAGTGGGGAGCCGCTATCGCGAGCCCCATGACCACGCCACCCCGCCCTCCCGCCACCTACCAGCAAGCCGGCGTTTCCATCGAGGCCGGCAACCGGCTGGTGAAGGCGATCGCGCCGCTGGTTCGCGCCACGCGGCGGCCAGGCGCGGATGCCGAGATCGGCGGCTTCGGCGGCCTCTTCGATCTCAAGGCAGCGGGCTTTGCGGATCCGCTGCTGGTCGCGGCCACCGATGGCGTCGGCACCAAGCTGAAGCTCGCCTTTGCGACCGGCCGCCATAACACGATCGGCCAGGATCTCGTTGCCATGTGCGTGAACGACATCGTCGTGCAGGGCGCCGAACCCCTCTTCTTCCTCGATTATTTCGCGACCGGCCACCTGGACACCGGCGTTGCCGAAACAGTGGTCGCCGGAATCGCACGCGCCTGCACGGCCGCCGGCTGCGCGCTTGTCGGCGGGGAGACGGCCGAGATGCCCGGCCTCTACGCGCCCGGCCACTATGACCTTGCCGGCTTCGCCGTCGGCGCGGTCGAGCGCGACCGGCTGCTGACGGGCGCGACGGTGAAGCCCGGCGACCGGCTGCTGGGGCTTGCCTCGTCGGGGGCGCATTCCAACGGCTATTCCCTCATCCGCCGGCTCGTCGAGAGGCTGGATCTCGCCGCACCGGCGCCCTTCGCGCCCGGCCGCGCGCTCGGCGAGGCGCTGCTCGAACCCACCCGCCTCTACGTGAAGCCGCTGCTGCCGCTGCTGCAAGCCGGGCGGATCCGGGCGCTCGCCCATATCACCGGCGGGGGTCTCCTCGAGAATGTCCCGCGCGTCCTGCCCGAAGGTTGCCGCGCGCGCGTCGATGCCCGCGCCTGGCCGCTGCCGCCGCTGTTCGGCTGGCTGCAGGAAGCCGGCGCCATCGAGCCGGCCGAGATGGCGCGCACCTTCAACTGCGGGATCGGCATGGTGCTCGTGGTCGCCCCCGAGATGGCCGAGGCCGTCGCCGCCGAACTGGGCCGTGCGGGTGAGCCCCTGTTCGAGATCGGCGAGGTCGCAGCCGGCCCGCGCGGCTGCGAGGTGATCGGTGCGGCCGGCCTGTGGGGCGCCCCGGCGGACTGGCGCGCCACCCATGACGGCTGAGGCGCCGCGCCGCGCGCGGCTCGCCATCCTGATCTCGGGGCGCGGCAGCAACATGGTGGCGCTCGCCGAAGCGGCCGCCGATCCGGGCTTCCCGGCCGAGGCGGTGCTCGTCGTCTCGAACCGCGGCGACGCCGCCGGCCTCGCGAAGGCCGAGGCGCGCGGGATCGAGACGGCGGTGGTGCCGAGCCGGGGGCGCAGCCGTGCCGACTTCGAGGCCGAGCTTGACCGCCTCCTCCGCGCCCGCGCCATAGATCTCGTCGCGCTCGCCGGCTTCATGCGCGTCCTCACCCCCGGCTTCGTGGCCGGCTGGGCGGACCGGCTGCTCAACATCCACCCCTCGCTGCTGCCCGCCTATCCCGGCCTCGACACCCATGCCCGCGCGCTCGCCGCCGGGGACCGCGAGGCCGGCGCGACCGTCCATCTCGTCACCGCCGATCTCGATGCCGGCCCCATCCTCGCCCAGGCCCGCGTGCCCATTGAAGCGGGCGACACGCCCGAGCGCCTCGCCGCCCGGGTGCTCGAAGCCGAGCTTCGCCTCTACCCTGAGGCGCTCGCCGATCATGCCCGGGCGCTCGGCTTCCAGGGGTTGCCACAGCCGGCCTCAACCGCTAGCCCGGTTTCGGGGGGGCGCCAGCCATGATGCGACCGATGGGACTAGCTCTCGTGGCGGGTGCGCTCGCAGCCCCTGCCCCCGCGCAGCAGGTGCCCGAGCCGATCAAGGCCCGCGTCAACGAGCTGGTCGCCCGGTGCGTGGCGGCCGGCGGCCAGCTGGGGGACATGCGCGGGGCGGGCCAGTTCGTCATCCCGCGCGACTTCAACGGCGATGGGCGAACCGATTTTCTCGTCTCCGAAGGCAATGTGCCCTGCACCGGTCGGCCACAGCTGTTCCGCCCCGGTGGCCTCGCGCGCGTGCAGCTGTGGCTTGGCGACGCTGCCGGCAACGCGCGCCTTGCCTTCGAGGACCAGCTCATCGCCTATCGCGTGCTCGATGGCCGGCCGGCGAAGCTCCAGGTCGCGCGGCGCGGCCCGGCCTGCGGCGGCCCGGCGCGCTGCGGTGACGAGCTTCGCTGGAACGCGGCCGCCAGCCGCTTCGACCTCGCGCCGACCGACGGCCGGCAGGCGGCGATCGTGGCCGCGCCCGGCGCCCAGGCCGCAACCGCTGCGGCCGCACCCGCCGCCCGCCCGGCATCAAGCCCGGGCGCGGCGAAGCCGGGCGCGCTTCCGCTCAAGCGCGGCTATTTCGTCTCGGCCGACACGCCGTGCAACCGCGCGTCGAACGCGACCGTGAACCTCCTGACCGGCGACGGGATCAACGCCTCGCGCACGGCCTGCACCTTCACCCGGGTCGAGCCGCAGGGCGGAGGCCGCTACCGCGTCACCCAGCGCTGCGCGGAGCTTGGCGGCTGGGGCCAGGACTCGGCCCCGGAGGTCTCGACCGTGACGTTCGAGATCCCGGACGACAGCCGCTTCACCATCCGCTGGCCCGGCGGCAGCAGCACGACAAGCCGCTACTGCCCGCAATCGACCATGAACGAGCCGTTCCGAAGCAACGACATCCGCGACCTGGTGAACTAGCCGCGCGCCGGCGGCTCAGCCGGCGAGCAGGCCCTCGACCAGCGCCTTCACCTTCGCCGATTTCCACTGCGGGGCGGGCGCGCACAGCCAGTAGGCCTCGTCGGTCGGCAGCCGTTCGCCGCGCTCCTCCACCTGGCCGGCTGCCAGCGCGGCGGCAGCAAGCGTGAGCGGCACGCGCGCCTCGCCAAGGCCCGCGATCGCCCAGTCGAGCGCCTGGCCCGCATCCGGCAGGGACACGGCCGGCCCCTCGAGCGTCCGCCAGCCGAGCGCGCGGGCCGGTGCACCGGGGGCGGCCACCGTCACCAGCACTTCGTCCGCCAGCTTGCGGCCGAACACCCCCTCGGCATCGGGGTCCGGCCCGAAGCTCAGGGCAAGGTCGAGGTTGGCCTGCGCGAAATCGACCGGCCCGTCGAGCGCGAGCACGCGGACGCTGGCCTGCGGGTTCGCTTCCAGCCAGGGGGTCAGGCGCGGCAGCAGCCAGTGGCGGATGGCGCCGCGCGCGCAGCCCAGCGACAGGCGGGTGGCCGCCTGGCCCTCCTGCAGCGCCGAAACCGTCTCCTCGAAGGCCGCGAACCCGGCGCGCAGGTGCGGCAGAGCGCGCTCCGCCTCGGGGGTCAGTTCGAGCCCGCGTGCCGTCCGCCGGAACAGGATGACGCCAAGCGTCTCCTCCAGCGCGCGGATCTGCTGGCCGACGGCCGCCGGCGTGACCGCCAGCTCGTCGGCGGCGCGCGTGAAGCTCAAGGACCTCGCCGCCGCGTCGAACACGCGCAGCGCATTCAAGGGCAGCAGCGAACGCTTCATCAGTGCGCCGCCCGCCTCGAATCGGGCGAGAGGAGATCGAAGGCCGGGATCTCGACCTCGAACCGCCGCCCGCCGGGATCGAGCATGCCATAGCGCCCGCGCATCGAGCCCGACGGGGTGGGCAGCGGGCAGCCCGACACATAGTCGAAGCTGTCGCCCGGCTGGATCAGCGGCTGTTCGCCCACCACGCCCTCGCCCATCACGTCGCGCCGCTGCCCCCGCCCGTCGGTGATCTCCCAGTGCCGGTCGATCAGCTGCACGGCGATCCCCGAACCATTCTCGATCCGCACATGATAGTGCCACATCCAGTGGCCCCCCTCCGGGTCGGACTGGTCGGCGGCAAAGCGCGGCGCCACCCTGACCGTGATGCCCTCGGTCGTCGCCTCGGCGGTGAAGAGACCGGTCAGGCTCACAGCCCCACCCGCCTCAGCGCCTGGTCGAGATCATCGATGAGGTCGGCCGGATCCTCGAGGCCGACCGACAGGCGAAGCATTCCCTCCCCGATCCCCATCTCGGCGCGAACCGCTTCCGGCACGCTCCAGTGGGTGGTGGAGGCGGGATGGGTCATGAGGGTTCGCGAATCCCCCACATTGTTCGAGATGTCGATCAGTTCCAGCGCGTCGAGAAGGCCGTGGGCCTGGCGTCGACCGCCATCGAGATGGAGCGCGATGATCGTGCCGCCGGCCGCCATCTGCGCCATGGCCAGCGCATGCTGCGGGTGGGTGGGAAGGCCCGGGTAGAGAATGCGCGGCACCCGCCCCTCGAGGAAGCGCGCGACGGCGAGCGCATTGTCGCAAGACCGGCGCACCCTGAGGTCGAGCGTCTCCAGGCTCTTCAGCACCACCCAGGCGTTGAAGGGCGACAGCACCGGGCCGGTGTGGCGGGTGAAGGCGAGATAGGTCTTCTCGATCCACTCGGCCGGCCCGCACACGGCGCCGGCCAGCACCCGGCCCTGCCCGTCCATCAGCTTGGTCGCGGAATAGGCGACGATGTCGGCGCCGAAGTCCATTGGCCGCTGCAGCACCGGCGAGGCGAAGGCATTGTCCACGATCGTCAGCACGCCGGCCTCGCGTGCGATGGCGGACACCGCCTTCAGATCGACGATGTCGAGCGTGGGATTGGCCGGAGTCTCGAGGAAGAAGGCGCGCGTGGTCGGCTTCAGCGCCCGCCGGAAAGCGTCCGGGTCGCGGCCATCGACCACCGTCGTCTCGATGCCGAAGCGCGGCAGGATGGTGTCGACGAGCACCCGGCACGAGCCGAACAGGGCGCGACCGGCCACCAGGTGGTCGCCGGCCGACAGCGTCGACATCAGCGTCGCGGTCATTGCCGCCATGCCCGAGGCCGACGCCCGCGCGGCCTCGGCCCCCTCCAGCAGGGCCAGCCGCGCTTCCAGCATCTCGACCGTCGGGTTCTGCAGGCGCGAGTAGGTCATGCCCGGCGCGTCGCCGCGGAAGCGCGCGGCGGCTTCCTCGGCCGTGTCATAGGCAAAGCCCGAGGTCAGGAAGATCGCCTCGGAGGTCTCGCCCAGCTCCGACCGGCGCATGCCGCCGCGCACCGCCTGCGTCGCCGGCCGCCAGCGGGTCGTGATGCCGCGGTCCTGTCCCGTGGTCCGTTTCATGCCCCCGGCCGCATAGGGAAGGCGTCGCCGTCCGCCAAGCCCGCCGGTTGCCGGCCGAGTCGCTTTGGGTTAATGCCGGGGTCGATCAATCCGGTCCGCGACGAGAGGGTTTCATGCGAATCTGGCTTCCCATCCTGGTGGGCGCGACCCTGCTCGCCGCCGGCGGGATGGTGTTTTCGGCGACCAATGCGCAGGTCGCCCGCACCAAGGCGGCGCCGACCCCCTCGCCCGCGCCGGCCGCGCGCAGCTTCCACGACTTCACCCTCACCTCGATCGACGGCAAGCCCATGCCGCTGTCGGCGTGGCGCGGCCAGGTGGTGCTGCTGGTCAACACGGCGAGCTTCTGCGGGTTCACGCCGCAATATGAGGGCCTTCAGAAGCTGTACGCCGGCCTTGCCCCGCGCGGCTTCACGGTGATCGGCGTGCCCTCGGGGGACTTCATGTCCCAGGAGCATGACAGCAACGCCAAGATCAAGGACTTCTGCGAGACCCAGTTCGGGATCACCTTCCCGCTCGCCGAGAAGGCGCATGTGAAGGGCGAGCGGGCCATTCCGCTCTATCGCTGGGTCCGCGCCTCGCTGCCCGAGACTGGCGAGCCGAAATGGAACTTCCACAAGATCCTGATCGGCAAGGATGGCCGGGCGATCGCCGCCTTCGGCAGCCGCGTTGCGCCGGATTCGCCCGAACTTCGTTCCGCCATCGAGAAGGCACTCGCCGCATGAAACAGCTCCTGGTCCCGACCACCCTGCTCGTGCTTGCCGCCTGCGGCCAGAAGGCCACCGAGGCCCCGCCGGCCGAGCCGGCCGCGCCGGTCGATCCGCTCGCCACGGCCGAGCGGTCGGTCGCCTACACCTGCGAGCGGGATCTGCCGATCACCGCCATCTACGGCACCAACCGCGAGGGCACGCCCGACGTCGCCCTCATCATCCAGGGCACGGACATCCGGCTCACCCAGGCGGTCTCGGCCTCGGGCGCGCGCTACACCTCGCCGATCGGTCTCGAGGTTGGGCAGGGCCTCGCCTGGTGGACCAAGGGCGACGAGGCCCTGCTGCAACAGGCGCCCGCCGACCGGATCGACGACCCCGCGGCCGCCGAGACGATCCGAACCTGCAAGGTGAAGTCCGAGGCCGAGAAGCCGGCCTCGGCGCCCGAGCCGGCACCCGCCGGCTAGGTCCTGAGCGCCTCGATCGGGCTCAGGCGCGCGGCGCGCGTCGCTGGCCACCAGCCGAAGAAGATCCCGATCGCCGCCGAGATCGCGAAGCTGATCACCACCGACAGCGGCGTGATCACCGTCTCGAAGGGCAGGAAGCGGCCTGCGAGCGCCCCGAGCCCGGTGCCGATCAGCACGCCGGCGAGGCACCCCACCAGGCTCAGCATCAGCGCCTCCAGCAGGAACTGGAGGCGGATGGCGCCGCGCGCCGCGCCGATCGCCATGCGGATCCCGATCTCGCGCGTGCGCTCGGTCACGCTGACGAGCATGATGTTCATGATCCCGATCCCGCCCACCACCAGGCTGATGCCGCCGATCGCGCCCAGCAGGAAGGAAATCGCGCCCGTCGTCTCGGCGAAGGTGTCGCCGACGGCGGTGATGTTGGTGATGGAAAAATCATCCGCCTGGCCGGGCGCCAGCCGGTGCCGCCGGCGCAGCAGCTGGGCGATCGCCTCCTCCGTGCCGGACAGCGCCTCGGGGGTCGCGACCGAGACCGAGATGGTTCGAACCGAGCGACGGAAGGCGCCGCCGCCCTGCACCAGCCGCTGCGCGCTGTTCAGGGGCAGCACGATGGTGTCGTCGCGGTTGGCGCCGCCGATCCCCTGTCCGCGCTTGGGCAGCACGCCGATCACCGTGAAGCTCACCCCGCGCACCCGGATCGTCTGGCCCAGCGGATCATTGGCGCCGAACAGCTCGTCCGCGACCGTCTGGCCGATCACGGCCACGCGCGCGGCCTGCCGGTTCTCCTGCTCGGTGAACGCCCGGCCCTGGTCGGGGAACCAGTCCTGCACCTCGAACCAGGCCGGGGTCGAAGTCGCCACCTGCGTCAGCCAGTTGGCGGGTCCTGCCACCACCTGGGTCGCAAAGCCCGTCTGGGGCGCGGCCGCCACCACGTTGGGAAGCGCCGCAATCGCCTCGGCATCGTCCAGCGTCAGTGTCGGCGCGGTGCCGGCCCCTTGCGCGAAGCCGCCGCCGGTGCGGGCCGCGCCCGAGTTCACGATGAGGAGGTTGGAGCCCAGCGAGGAAATCTGCCGCTCCACATATTTCTGCACGCCCGTGCCGATCGCCAGCATCAGGATCACCGCCGCCACGCCGATGATCATGCCCAGCATCGTCAGGATCGAGCGCAGCCGGTTGGCGACCAGCGCCGCCCAGGCTTCGGCGAGCATCGCGCCCAGCATCAGCCGTTCCCCCGCTCAGGCATGGGCATAGTCATGCCCCGCGCCGGCCAGCGCCTCGGGCGTCGGCGGCCCGTCCCAGGTGATGCGACCATCCTGGATCCGGATCACCCGGTTGGTCGCCGCCGCCACGCCGGGATCGTGGGTGACGAGGATCGCGGTCACGCCGCGCTCGAGGTTCAGGCGGCGGAACAGCTCGAGCACCTCGGCGCCGGTCTTCGTGTCGAGCGCGCCGGTCGGCTCGTCGGCCAGCAGCAGGCGCGGATCGTTGGCAAGCGCCCGTGCGATCGCCACGCGCTGCTGCTGCCCGCCCGACAGCTGCGATGGGCGCGAGCCTTCCTTGCCGGAAAGTCCCACCAGCGCCAGCAGTTCGTCCGCGCGCGCGTTGCGCTGGCGCGCGCCAAGCCCGGCATAGACAAGCGGCAGCGCCACATTGGCGCGCGCCGACAGGCGCGGCAGCAGGTTGAACTGCTGGAACACGAAGCCGATCGACTCGTTGCGGAGCTTGGCCAGCGCCGCCTCGCCGAAGTGCGAGATGTCGGTTCCGTCGAAGCGGAAGCGCCCTTGCGTCGCGCTGTCGAGGCAGCCGATGATGTTCATGAGCGTGGACTTGCCCGACCCCGACGGCCCCATGATCGAGAGGAACTCGCCCGCCTCCACCCGGAACGACACGCCGTGCAGCGCGCGGAAGGTTCCCGCCTCGGACGGATAGTCCTTGACGATCCCCTCCAGCTCGAGGACGGGCGGCGCCATCCTCAGCCGCGCCCGCCCGGCCCGACGCGCACCTGCGCCCCGCCCTTCGCCTTCGGATCGACGGTGCCGGTAATCACCCGATCGCCCGGCTTCAGATCACCGCGAAGCACGATCGATCGCTCATTGTCGGCCGCGCCCAGCGCCACCCGCCGGGCCGCCGGCCGGCCATCGGCACCCAGCACGAACAGCGTCGTCGGCAGGTCCTTGCGGTCGGCCGGGCTGGCGCGCGGCCGGGTCCAGTCGGCCGGCTTCCAGCTCAGCGCGGCATTGGGCACCAGCAGCGCGTCGGCATGGTCCTTCACCACGAAAGTCGCGTTCACCGTCATGCCGGGCAGCAGCGCGCCATCCGGGTTGGGAACCGCCACCACCACCGTATAGGTCACCACATTCTGCTGCGTCGCCGGGTTGAGCCGGATCTGGCTCACCGCCCCCTCGAACGGCCGGTCGCCGAAGGCGTCGACCGTGAAGCTGACCGGCTGGCCCAGCCGCACCCGGCTGATGTCGGCCTCGGCGACGGCGGCCTCGATCTGCATCTCGGTCAGGTCCTGGGCGATGGTGAACAGCTCGGGCGTCTGGAAGCTCGCCGCCACCGTCTGGCCGATGTCGATCTTGCGCGAGATCACCACGCCCGAGACGGGGGCGCGGATGATCGAGAAGCCGAGATTGGCCCGATCCTGGCTGACGGCGGCCGCGGCCGAGGCGACCTGCGCCGCCTGCGATCGGGCGGTCGTCATCGCCTGGTCATAGTCCTGACGGGAAATGAAGTCCTGCCGGAACAGCTCGGCCGCGCGCCTCGCATTGGCCTCGGCCAGCGCCGCCTGGGCGCGCGCATTGGCAAGCGCGGCTTCCGATTGCTGCAGCCGCGCCCGGAACAGGCGCGGGTCCAGCTCCAGCAGCACCTGGCCGGCTGTCACCCTGTCGTTGAAGTCCACGTAGAGCTTCTCGACCGTGCCCGACACCTGCGAGCCGACATTGACGACGCGCACCGGGTTCAGCGTGCCATTGGCGCTGACCGTCTCGGTCAGCCGCCCGCGCACCACCTCGGCCGTCTCGTAGCGCTCGGCGGGGCCGCGGTCGCGGAAGGCAAGCGCCCAGACGAGGGCGAGGATGCCGGCCGCCAGGGCGGCAACACCGAGGATTCGCCGGGTCATCTGATCTCCTCGTGCAGCAGGCCGACCGCGCGGGCGAGCTCCAGCCCGGCGGTTCGGAGGCCATAGCGCGCCGACACCGCCTGCTCGCGCGCCGAGGCGAGCGCGGCCTGCGCGTTCAGAAGCTCGGTGATGCCGGCGAGCCCGGCGCGATAGCGCCCGCTCGCAAGCCGGGCGGCTTCCTCGGCGCTGGCCAGCAGGCGCGCCGCCGTCGCAAGGCTCGCGTCGGCCACCTCGACCGCCTGCAGCCGCGCCCACACGTCCTGCGCGGCGCGAAGCCGGCTCGCTTCGGCATCCGCCCGCGCCCGCTCGGCGTCGCGCCGCGCCGCCTCCACGGCAGCCGTCCGCCCGCCCGAATCGAACAGCGGCACCGACAGGGTGACGCCCGCGCTGGCAACGGCCGTGTCCGGCCCCTGCGTTCCGGCCGACAGCGAGGGTGAAGCCCCCAGGCTCAGCGTCGGCCGGCGCGCCGCCTCGGCCGCCCGAATGCCCGCCTCCGCGCCACTCGCGGCGGCCCGCGCCAGCCGGAGGTCGGGGCGCGCCCGCTCGGCCTCGGCGATCAGCGCACGTGCCGTCCCGGCAATTCCGTCGCGGGGCGCCGCCGCCAGCGCGCTGAAGCGGCCGCCCGGCCCGCTGCCGGCTGCCGCAAGCGTCAGGCGCGTGTCGGGCGGCAGGTCGAGCGCGGTCGCAAGCCGGCCCTGCTGGGTCGCCGCCGTGCCGCGCGCCCGGGCGAGGCGAAGCTCGGCATCGGCGAGCGCGGCGTCGGCCTGCAACCGGTCGGACCTGATGCCCACGCCGGCTGCCACCCGGGCCTCGGCGGCTGCCAGCGAGGTGCGCGCGAAGGCGACATTGGCTTCGGCCGCCACCAGCGACTCGGCAGCCGCCAGCGTGTCGAAATAGGCAAGGGCGGCTTCCAGCACGACCGCCTGCGCCCGGTCGGCAAAGGCGGCGAGCGCCTGTTCCCGGGCCTGCGCCGCGAGATCCAGCTGCGCCTCGCGGCCGCCGAAATCGGTGATCAGCCAGCCGAGCGACAGCGCCGCCGTCACCGAGGCCTGGCTGTCGCTCGCAGCTGGAAAGCCCCCGCCCCAGCGCCGGCTGACACTGCCCCCCGGCTGCACGCTGGCATCGAGCCGGGGCCCGTAGAGGCTGCGCGCCTGCGCCTCGCGCGCAGCCGCGGCGCGGGTTGCCGCCCAGGCGCTTGCGGTCGCCGGGTTTCGGCACAGGGCGAGGTCGGCAATGGCCGGCAGATCGAGCGGCTGGGCCGGGTCGGGGCGCGTCGTGCAGGCCGCTTGGAAGCCGGCCTGCGCGAAGTCGGGCTGGGGCCCGAACCGCTCGGTGGCGAGCGCGGGCGAGGCGAGAAGGGCGGAAAGCAGGAACAGGCGGGCGGGCAGCAAGCGCTCGTTGACCCTTCGCGACACGCGGGAACCGGCCCGCCTTGTGGAGCCGGCGGACGCGAAGTCAAGCCGCTCGGGGGCGCGGCTTTTGCCCGCGCCCGCAACGCGCTAAGGGCGACCTCGACAGGCGCGAACGGAAGCGAAGGGGCGGGAACGAGGCAATGGCGCGAATTCTCCTGGTGGACGATGATCCCGGCATCCGCGACGTGATCGCGGATTTCCTGGCCCGCCACGGCTATGAGGTGACGACGGCTGCCGACGGCCGCGCCATGGATCGCGAGCTGGCCGCGCCCGGTGCGCCGGTCGATCTCGTCGTGCTCGACCTCATGATGCCGGGCGAACATGGCCTCGAGATCGCGCGCCGCCTCGCGGTGCCGGGCGGGCCGGCGCTCATCATGCTGTCGGCGATGGGCGAGGACAGCGACCGGATCGTCGGCCTCGAGGTCGGCGCCGACGACTATCTCGCCAAGCCCTGCAACCCGCGCGAGCTTCTGGCCCGCATCCGCGCGGTGCTCCGCCGCCGGCAGGAGCCGGTGGCCGAGGGGCCGGGTGTCGTCGCGGAGTTCGCCGGCTGGCGGCTCGACCTCGTCCGCCGCGAGCTGACCTCGCCCGACGGCGTGCTGATGTCGCTGTCCGACGGCGAATTCTCGCTGCTTCGCACCTTCGTCGAGCATCCGCAGACGGTGCTCGCCCGCGAGCAGCTGCTGGGCGAGGCGCGCGGCCGCGAAGGCGACGCCTATGATCGGGCCATCGACGTGCAGATCAGCCGCCTGCGCCGCAAGCTGGGCGGCGCCAGCGCCAGCCACGAGGAGCTGATCCGCACCGTCCGCAACGAGGGGTATATGTTCACGCCCCGGGTGACCCGCCGCTGACCGAGCCGCAACCCGCAGCCGCAACCGCACCCGCCCGCAAGGCCGGGCCGGTGCCCAGTTCGCTGTTCACCCGCATCGTCGCGCTGGTGCTCGCCACCGTTGCCGTCGCCCAGCTCATCAACATGCTGCTGCTGGCGACGCTGGCGCCGGCGCCGCCGAGGACCGTCCCCGTCGATTCGCTGGCGCGGCTCATCGAGGCGCGCGATCTCGATGCCCTCATCCTCCGCCGCGTGCCCTCGCGTCCTCTGGGCGATGCCGACGAGACCCCGACGGCGCGGCAGCTTCGCGATGCGCTCGCCGCCGAGCTTCGGCTCGAGCCCGACGATGTCTGGGTGGAGCCCGGCCCGGTGCAGGGCAACCGGCAGGTGTCCATCCCCGATGCCGAGGGCGCGAGCCGGCTCGCCTTCATCGGCCCCTTCCGGGTCGCGCTTCGCGATGCCGAGGGCGGCTGGCAGCTGATCGAGCCGCGCGACCAGGGCCTGTTCGACAATCGCGAGCGCCGCTTCATCCTGCTGTTCCTGCTGTCGGCGCTCGCCATGCTGCCCGCCGCCTGGGCCTTCGCGCGCCGTCTTGCCGAGCCGATCGAGCAGTTCGCCGACGCCGCCGAGCGCCTCGGCCGCGACCCGACCGCGGCCCCGCCGGCGATCGAGGGGCCTGCCGAGGTGGGCCGCGCCGCCGAGGCGCTGGCCGGCATGCAGGCGCGCCTCCAGGCCTATGTCGCGGATCGCACGCGGATGCTGGCCGCCATCGCGCACGATCTGCGCACGCCGCTCACCCGGCTGCAGTTCCGGCTCGAATCGCTGCCCGACGGCCCGGCGCGCACCGGCATGTCGCGCGACATCGCCGAGATGGAGGCGATGGTGGCGGCCACCATGAACCTCGCCCGCATGGAGAGCGAGGCGGGCAAGCGCCAGCGCCTCGAGCTTGGCTCGCTGGTCGAGCGCGTCGCCGAGGACATGGCGATGGTCGGCCGCAAGGTCAGCGCCGAGGCGCCCGACGCGCTCATCGTCGAGGGCGACCCGGTGGCGCTTCGCCGCCTGATCCAGAACCTGCTCGACAATGGCGAGACCTATGGCGGCCGCGCCCACGCCCGCGCCTGGCGCGACGGCGACACGGCCGTCATCGACGTGGATGACGAGGGGCCGGGCCTGCCGCCCGAGGAGATGGCTCGCGTGTTCGAGCCCTTCTATCGCCTCGAGGCCTCGCGCAACCGCGCGACCGGCGGCACCGGCCTTGGCCTGGCCGTCGTCCGCTCGAGCGCACGCGCCCATGGCGGCGACGTCACGCTCGAGAACCGGCCCGAAGGCGGGCTCAGGGCGCGGGTCAGGCTTCCGCTGGCGCCGTAAGCATGCGCTGACCGCGCCGGCGTTCGCCGTCGCTGCGCCCGCCCCACCACCCGGAAAAAAGCCAGAAAAAGCATCCCGGGAAAAAGGGGGGGGGGGCAGGGGGAGGGGGCAAGAGAGAAAACTCGAGGCCTGCCCAGCGCACAAACCCAAAGCGGAAACAGAGCAAAGCCAAACAACAACAAAGGGTGCGCTCCTCAGCCACACGCTTCGCGGTGGCTTCGTCGCGCACTGCGCTC
>JBKBUL010000023.1:23397-29684 GCA_046290045.1 Sphingomonadaceae bacterium | reverse complement strand
GTGCCGCTTCCCGTCTCGCCTGGGGACTGGCGGCTTGCGCACAAGACGGGGGATCGCGCCTTCTACGACGAGGCGCGGCGCCGCGCCGGCAGCTTCGAGGTGCTGTTCGAGCGGCCGGACGGCCTGCTCACCGAGGGCAGCTTCACCAGCCTCTTCCTCGAGCGGGACGGCCGGCTCCTCACCCCGCCCGCCCGCCTCGGCCTCTTGCCCGGCGTGCTCCGCGCCGAACTCCTCGCCTCGGGCCGCGCCGTCGAGGCCGAGCTTGGGCCCGCCGACCTCGCAGGGGGCTTCCTCCTCGGCAACAGCCTGCGCGGTCTCTTGCCCGCCCGGCTTGCGGGGCCGGCGGCCGGCCCCTATCCGGCGCCCGACTGAACCCAAGGGGGAATCGCCATGTCGCTGCTGTCGGCCGCCATCGAACGAATCCAGCCCTCGCCGACGATCGCGGTCTCGAACCGCGCCGCCGAGCTGAAGGCAGCCGGCCGCGACATCATCGGGCTGGGCGCCGGCGAGCCCGATTTCGACACGCCCGACTTCGTGAAGGAAGCCGCCATCGCCGCCATCCGCCGCGGCGAAACCAAATATACCAATGTCGATGGCACGCCGGCCTTGAAGAAGGCGATCCAGGCGAAGTTCCGCCGCGACAACGGCCTCGACTATGCGCTTGACCAGATCAGCGTGAACGTCGGCGGCAAGCAGACCATCTTCAACGCCATGGTCGCCACCCTCGATCCGGGCGACGAGGTCGTCATCCCCGCGCCCTACTGGGTGAGCTACCCCGACATCGTCGCCTTCTGCGGCGCGACGCCCGTCGTCGTCCCCTGCCCGATCGGCCAGGGCTTCAAGCTGACCCCGGCCCAGCTCGATGCCGCCATCACGGCCCGCACCAAGTGGGTGATCCTGAACTCGCCATCCAACCCGACGGGCGCGGCCTACACGGCAGACGAGCTGAAGGCGCTCGCCGACGTGCTGCTCGGCCACCCGCACGTCCATGTGCTGACGGACGACATGTACGAGCATATCGTCTTCGACGGCTTCCGCTTCGCAACCATCGCCGAAGTCGAGCCGCGCCTGTTCGACCGCACGCTCACGGTCAATGGCGCATCCAAGGCCTATGCCATGACCGGCTGGCGGATCGGCTTTGCCGGCGGGCCGAAGCCAATCATCCGGGCGATGGCGAAGATCCAGTCGCAGTCCACCTCGAACCCCTGCTCGATCGCCCAGGCGGCCGCCGCCGCCGCGCTCGAGGGTCCGCAGGACTTCCTCGAGACGCGCAACCGGGCGTTTGCCGAGCGGCGCGACCTCGTGGTCTCGATGCTGAACCAGGCGCCGGGCCTCACCTGCCCCCGGCCCGAGGGCGCCTTCTACGTCTATCCCGACTGTTCGGGGCTGATCGGCAAGCGCACGCCCGACGGGCGCCTCCTCGACACCGACGAAGCCGTGGCGGCCTATTTCCTCGACAGCGAGGGGGTCGCCGTGGTGCACGGCGCCGCCTTCGGCCTCTCGCCCGCCTTCCGGATCAGCTACGCGACCGGGATCGACGTGCTGGAGGAGGCCTGCCGCCGGATCCAGCGCGCCTGCGCGGCGGTCAGCTGATCGCCGCGCATCGAAACCATAGCCACGGGGCCTCTCATCGCCCGTTCACGCCTGCGCTATAGGGTCGGGCCATGAGCCGCTTCACCCCGCCTCGCTGGCGCCTGCCCGAGTCCGCCGCAACCCCGGAGGCCCTCTGGCTCGACCGGCGGCGGATCATCGCCGGCCTCGGCCTTGCCGCCGCCGCCGCGCCGGCACTCGCCTCGACCGACGTCACGAAGCTCGCTCCGCTCGCAGCCCGGCGAACCATCGCGACCCACGAGACGCCGACGCCGCTCGCCGCGGTCGCGAGCTACAACAACTTCTACGAGTTCGGCCTCGACAAGGGCGATCCGGCGCGCGAAGCGCATCGCCTGAAGCCGAGCCCCTGGACGCTGCGGATCGGCGGACTGGTCAAGCGCCCCTTCACGCTCGATGTCGATCAGTGGATCGCCAGGCTGCCGCTCGAGGAGCGGATCTACCGAATGCGCTGCGTCGAGGGCTGGTCGATGGTCATCCCCTGGCTCGGCGTGCCGCTCTCGGCGCTCGTCAAGGTGGCCGAGCCGCTGGGGGACGCGAAGTTCGTCCGCTTCACGACCCTTGCCGACCGGGCGCAGATGCCGGGCCTGTCGTCGCCCGTGCTCGACTGGCCCTATCGCGAGGGCCTTCGCATGGACGAGGCCCTGCACCCGCTCACGCTCATTGCCGTCGGCCTCTACGGCCGACGCCTGCCCAATCAGAATGGCGCGCCGCTCCGGCTGGTGGTGCCGTGGAAATATGGCTTCAAATCGGCGAAATCGATCGTCGCAATCGACTTCGTCGAGCGCCAGCCGCTCACCAGCTGGAGCCAGGCGACCCCGCGCGAATATGGCTTCAATTCCAACGTCAACCCCGAGGTGGATCACCCGCGCTGGAGCCAGGCGACCGAGCGGCGCATCGGCGAGTTCCGCCGCCGCCCGACCCTGCCCTTCAACGGCTATGCAGCCGAGGTCGCGCACCTCTACCGCGGCATGGACCTGAAGCGCTTCTTCTGATGGCCGCCCTGGCTCCGGCGCGCCTCAACGCCCCGCCACGCTGGCTGAAGCCGGCCGTCCATGCCATCGCCGCCCTTCCCGGCCTGTGGCTCGTCGTCGCCTGGGCCGAGCTTCTCGTCCTCGATCCCGCCTCGCTTCGCCTCTCGGCCGAGCCTGTCGCCTACACGCACAATGCGCTCGGCCTGATGGCGCTTCGGCTCCTCGTTGCAACGCTTGCCGTCACGCCCGTCCATCGGCTGACCGGCTGGGTGCCGGTCCTGTCGCTTCGCCGGATGCTGGGGCTCTGGGCCTTCGCCTATGCCACCGTCCACCTCCTCTTCTACCTGCTGATGGAGCTGGACGGGAGCCTGGCCCTGCTCCTCGAGGAAGCGGTCAAGCGAAACTTCATCTTCTTCGGGCTCGCCACCTTCCTGCTGATGGCCCCGCTTGCCGCCACCAGCACGCGCGCGGCCATCCGCCGGCTGGGTGGCCGCCGCTGGCAGGCGCTGCATCGGCTGGCCTACCCGGCAGCGCTGGCGGCCTCGATCCACTTCATCCTGCGCGTGAAGGGCTTCCAGTGGGAGCCCTGGCTCTATCTCGCGCTCCTGCTTGCCCTGCTTGCGCTGCGCCTGCTGCCGCGGCGGGTCAGGTCCAGTCGAGGATCCGCCACCCCCGCGCCGCGGCCATCCGCCTGAGGGTGGCCGACGGGCTGACGGCCACCGCCTCGTCGGCCCACAGCAGCGCCGGCAGGTCGCTTTCATGGTCAGACGCGAAGCGGATCGGCCCCGGCCTGCCGCCGATCGACGCCACCAGCATCCGGAGCTTGCCCATGGAATAGCAGTTCTCGCCGTCGATGCGGGGCGTGAGGTGGTCACCTTCCCAGCGATTTCGGGTTGCCACCACGTCGTCGAACCCCCAGCGGCGGGCGAAGGCCTCGGCGTAATAGCGCGGGCTCGCCGTCGCCAGCACCAGCCGGCGCCCCGCCGCCCGATCCGCCCTGATCGCGGCAAGGGCGTCCGCCCGCTCGTGCGCGGCGGCGAAGCGCTCGACGAAGGCCTCGGCTGCCCGCTCCACCGTCGGGCGCGGCACCCGGTCGCCCAGCATCAGCCGCTGGGTTCGCTCCTTCAGCCCCTTGCGGCCGTAGAGCCTCAGCGCAAAGCCGATGAGCGGCACGACAAGCAGCGGCGCCAGCAGCAGCCGCGCCGGCGCCTCGGTCCTCGCGAAGAAGAACAGCCAGGCCGTCCAGCTCGCGCGCCGGGTCACCGTCCTGTCCATGTCATAGACGGCGAGCCCCGCCCCCTTCGTCGCGCTCATTCGCGGCCCTCGCGTGGAAACCGATCCCGCCAGGTGGCCGGCGGCAGCCGCTGGTCGGGCGGCAGGGCCCATAGCCCCCGCCCGGCCGCCTTCGCGTCGCGCTGCGCCTGGACCAGCGCCGGCCCCGCGCCATAGCCGCGAACCGCCCAGGCATGGCCGCCCTCGACCAGCGCCAGGTTCACATCCACCCGGCCCACCGTCACGCGGCCCAGCCAGCGGCCATAGCGGTCGCGGCCCAGCGTCTCGACGCGAACAGGCCTGCCCTGCACCAGCCGCCGCAGGGCCGAGCGCGCCTGGATGCCCCAGGGCTGGCCCAGTTCGGGCGCGTCGATCGCATGCAGCCGGACTTCCTCCACCCGCCGCTCGCGCGCTCGCTCGATGAGCAGGGAATCGCCATCCTTCACCCGCACCACGACTCCCTCGAACCCGGCGGCGGCAAGGGGGCTCGCGAAGGCCATCAGCAGCAGGATCAGCCAGAGTCGGCGCATTCGCCTTCCTTGCGCGAGCGGCGCGCCCCATGCAAAGCCTGAGCGCGATGCGATCGAGCGCCCCATCGGTCAGCGACCCGGCCATCTCGGTCGTTCGCGATGGCGACCGGATCCGCCTTGCCGGCCGGATGACGGTCGCCCGCGCCGCCGCGCTCGAGGCGGGGCTGGACGCCGCCCTTGCCGAGGTCACCGGCCCCGTCACCCTCGATCTCGCGGGCGTCGAGCGGATCGACACGGTCGGCGCCTGGCTTGCCCACCGCACCCTTCGCGACCGACCGGGCAGCCGCATCGAGGGCGCCAGTCCCGAGGCGCTGCGGCTCATCGAGGCGGTCACGGCCGCCGACACGCCCTGCGCCATCCGCCCCGAGCCCGAGCCCTTCGTGCAGCGCGAGCTGGAACGGCTCGGCCGCTACATGGTCGAATTCTGGCGCACGCTCGGCGCCGGCTTCGGCTTTCTCGGCCTCACCCTCCTGTCCTTCGCCCGCGCGGTCGTCAGCCGGCGGGGGATCCGCTGGCCCGCCGTCACCAGCCAGATGGAGCAGACGGGCGTCAACGCCCTCGGGATCATCGGGCTCATGAGCTTCCTCATCGGGATCGTGATCGCCCAGCAGGGGGCGGTGCAGCTCCGGCAGTTCGGCGCCGAGGTGTTCGTGATCAACCTCGTCGGCCGGGCCACCTTCCGCGAGCTCGGCGTCCTGCTCACGGCGATCATGGTCGCCGGCCGCTCGGCCTCGGCCTTTGCTGCCCAGATCGGCTCGATGAAGCTCGCCGAGGAAGTGGACGCGATGCGGACCATCGGCCTTGATCCCATCGAGCTTCTCGTGCTGCCCCGGGTCATCGGGCTGGTCTTCATGATGCCGCTCATCACCTTCTACGCCTCGATCCTCGCGGTGGTCGGCGGCGGCCTGTTCACCTGGATCTCGCTCGACATTCCGCCGGCCGCCTATGTGCAACGCCTGCGCGAAGTCGTGCCCATGTCGGACTTTTGGATCGGCCTGTCCAAGGCGCCGGTGTTCGGCGCGATCATCGCGATCATCGGCTGCTTCCAGGGCTTCCACGTGTCGGGCAATGCCGAATCGGTCGGCATGCGGACCACGCTCGCCGTCGTCCAGGCGATCTTCATCGTGATCGTGCTCGACGCCTTCTTCGCGGTCTTCTACTCGGCGTTGGGCTTCAACTGATGGCCACGTCCCCGCCCGAGCCGGTCGTCCGCGTGCGCGGCCTCGTCAACCGCTTCGGCGAGCAGACGGTGCACGATGGCCTCGATCTCGACCTGATGCCGGGCGAGATCCTCGGCGTCGTCGGCGGGTCGGGCTCGGGCAAGTCGGTGCTGCTTCGCTCGATCATCGGGCTGCGCGTGCCCGACGCCGGCACGATCGAGGTGCTGGGCGAGCCGGTCACCGGCCGCGACGTGACGGCCGACCGCGCGCTCACCCGGCGATGGGGCGTGCTGTTCCAGGGCAGCGCGCTCTTCTCGGGGCTGACGGTCGCCGAGAACATCGAGGTGCCGCTCAAGGAATATTTCAGCCTCGCGCCGGCGCTCATGGACGAGATCGCCGCCTTCAAGATCGCCATGGTGGGCCTGCCCCCGGAGGCGGGGGCCAAGTATCCGGCCGAACTGTCGGGCGGCATGAAGAAGCGCGCCGCGCTGGCCCGGGCCCTGGCGCTCGATCCGCTGCTGCTGTTCCTCGACGAGCCAACCGCCGGCCTCGATCCGATCGCCGCGCAGGGCTTCGACAGCCTGCTGAAGACCCTGGCGCGGTCCATGAACCTGACGGTGTTCCTCATCACCCACGATCTCGACACGCTGCACGCAATCTGCGACCGGGTGGCCGTGATTGCCGACCAGCGGATCATCGCGACCGGAACCGTAAGCGAGCTGACCCGGCTCGATCACCCCTGG